>NZ_JBSGUW010000013.1:0-170584 GCF_053608125.1 Isoptericola sp. NPDC055063
GCCCCCACTCCCTTCTTCTCACCCTCCCCCTCCCCCTCCCCCCTACTTTTGGAGCTCGTCTTCAACACCTTCACCCCCCCCCACACCCCCCCCCCCCCCCCCCGCTACGTCACCTGATCGGGTCGCTGAGGTCAGAGCGCAGCGCGGATCTGCTCGATCAGCTTCTGCGCGACCTTCTTGTTCTTCTTGCCGTCGAGCAGCGCCGTCGGCCGGCCGGGCATGTTCGCGAGGAAGATGTCCACGTGCGAGCCCTGCGTGGACGGCGTGATGTCGATGCCGGTGGCGAGCTCCCAGCTCAGCCACGTCTTCTTGGTGATCAGGGCGATCGCGCGCTTGTCTTCGCTCTCCCCTGCGAGCTGGTGCCCGTTCGCGGCGATGACGGCGTGCACGGCCGCGTTCACCTGCTCCGGGGTCGCGGCGAGCTCACCCTCCGCCGACGCGGAGGAGTTCACGAAGCCGAACGACGGCGCGAGGTCGGCGCCGTACTGGTCCACGAACTTGGACTCGAGGATCTTGTCGAAGATGGCCATGCGCGGAGAGTACTGGCCCGTGCACCTCGCCCCCAGCGGGCATCCAGGATCCGGCTGCTTCCGCCGAACAGGCGGTTGCGCACGTTCTGAGCCCCCAGAACGTGCGCAACCGCCTGTTCGGCGTCGAGCGGGTCGGGTCGTCTTCGCCCCGGGATCAGGCGGTCTCGGCCTCCGCGGCGTCGACGTCGTCGAGCGCGGCGAGCTCGGCCAGGTCCGCCGCGACGATCTCCGCGATCTGCACGGCGTTGAGCGCCGCGCCCTTGCGCAGGTTGTCGTTGGACACGAACAGCACGAGGCCGCGGCCCCCGGGCACGGACTGGTCGGTGCGGATGCGGCCGACGAACGACGGGTCGGCGCCCGCAGCCTGCAGCGGCGTCGGGACGTCCGCGAGCTCCACACCCGGCGCGCCGCCCAGCAGCTCGCGCGCCCGCTCGGGGGTGATCGCGGCGCCGAACTCGGCGTGGATCGCCAGCGAGTGCCCGGAGAACACCGGGACGCGGACGCAGGTGCCGGCCACGGCGAGGTCGGGCAGGCCGAGGATCTTGCGGGACTCGTTGCGGAGCTTCTGCTCCTCGTCGGTCTCGCCCGAGCCGTCGTCCACGAGGTTGCCCGCCAGCGGGAGCACGTCGAACGCGATGGGCGCGACGTACTTCTCAGGCTCCGGGAACGTCACGGCGGCGCCCGAGTGTGCGAGGCCCTCGAGGTCTCCGGCGACGGCCGCGCGCGCCTGGTCGGCGAGCTCCTTGACCCCGCCGACGCCCGAGCCCGACACCGCCTGGTAGGTCGCGACGCGCAGCCGCTCCAGCCCGGCCTCGTCGGCCAGCGGCTTGAGCACGGGCATCGCGGCCATCGTGGTGCAGTTCGGGTTGGCGACGATGCCCTTCACGGCGTCGCCGATCGCCTCCGGGTTCACCTCGGAGACCACCAGCGGCACCTCGGGGTCGAGTCGCCACGCGGACGAGTTGTCGATGACGACGGCGCCCGCCTCGGCGAACCGGGGCGCGTGCTCGCGCGACGTGCCGCCACCGGCCGAGAAGATCGCGACGTCGACGTCCGCGAGGTCGTCGGTGGCCGTGGCCGCGACGTCCTCGACGACGACGTCCACGCCCTCGAACGACAAGGTGCTGCCGGCCGACCGCGCCGAGGCGAAGAACCGCAGCTCCTTGACCGGGAAGGCGCGCTCCGCGAGCAGGCGGCGCAGCACGCCGCCCACCTGGCCGGTGGCGCCGACGATCGCGACGTTGACCCCGGAGGAGTTGATCTGTGCCATCAGCGCGTCACCGCCCCGAGCCGGCGTAGACGACGGCCTCGCCGTCGGCGGAGTCCAGGTCGAACGCCGAGTGGATGGCGCGCACGGCGTCGTCCAGGGCATCCTCGCGGGTCACCACCGAGATGCGGATCTCCGAGGTCGAGATCATCTCGATGTTGATGCCGGCGTCGCGCAGCGCGCCGAACAGCCGCGCCGAGACGCCCGGGTGCGACTTCATGCCCGCGCCGACCAGCGACAGCTTGCCGATCTGGTCGTCGTACTGCAGCGACGCGAACCCGATCTCCTCCTGGAGCGCGTTGAGCGCGGCCAGCGTGGAGGGGCTGTCCGCGTGCGGAAGCGTGAACGAGATGTCCGTGAGGCCGGTGTGGGCCGCCGAGACGTTCTGCACGATCATGTCGATGTTCGCGCCCGCGCCGGCCACCACCTCGAAGATGCGCGCGGCGGTGCCGGGCTTGTCCGGCACGCCGACGACGGTGATCTTGGCCTCGCTGCGGTCGTGCGCGACGCCGGAGATGATCGGGGCTTCCATCACTGCCTCCTGCTGGTCGCCCTGGGGGGCGTTCGGGTCGATCGCGTCGCCGTACGTGCCGGTGACGAGGGTGCCGGTGGTGTTGCTGAACGAGCTGCGCACGTGCACGGGCACGTCGTAGCGGCGCGCGTACTCCACCGCGCGCAGGGCCAGGACCTTCGCGCCCGACGCGGCGAGCTCGAGCATCTCCTCGTAGGTGACGCGGTCGATCTTCCGCGCGGCCGGGACGATGCGCGGGTCGGCCGTGAACACGCCGTCCACGTCGGTGTAGATCTCGCAGACGTCGGCGTCGAGGCCCGCCGCGAGGGCGACCGCCGTCGTGTCCGAGCCGCCGCGGCCGAGCGTCGTCACGTCGTTCGTCGAGCTCACGCCCTGGAAGCCCGCGACGATCGCGACCTGCCCGCGCTCCACCGTCTCGCGCACGCGGTGCGGGACGACGTCGACGAGCCGGGCACGCCCGTGGACGGCGTCGGTGATGAGGCCGGCCTGCTGGCCGGTGAAGGACTTCGCCTTCACCCCGAGGTTCGTGATCGCCATCGCGAGCAGGGACATCGAGATGCGCTCACCCGAGGTGAGGAGGATGTCGAGCTCGCGCTGCGGGGGCAGCGGGGTGATCTGCCCGGCGAGGTCGAGGAGCTCGTCCGTGGTGTCGCCCATGGCGCTCACCACGACGACGACGTCGTTCCCCGCTCGCTTGGTCGCCGCGATCCGCTTCGCCACGCGCTTGATGCTGTGGGCGTCGGAGACGGACGAGCCGCCGTATTTCTGCACGACTAGTGCCATGTCACAACCTTCTGCTGGCCGGCCTCCGTCTCTCTCAACGGTCCGCCGGGGCTTGTGCTTGCCCGTCGATGCTACGTGGTCGCCGCGTCGTACCGAAGGCGTGGTCCATGTCGTGAACACCTCACGCGCCGTGCGCGGTGAGCACGTACCCCTCGGGCCCGACGAAGGAGAACGTCGGGCCGAACGGCGTGTCGGCGACGGGGGTGAGCACCTCGACGCCGGCGGCGAGGAGACGGTCGCGCAGCGCGGAGGCGTCGGACGTGGCGAACCAGAGCGCGACGCCGAGGCCAGGTCGGCCGGCGTCGAGGTCGGTGCCGGGCAGCGGCTCGCGGACCGCGATCGGGACGGGCTCGGTGGCGAAGACGACGGCGCCGGGCGGGGCCGCCGGGGTGCGGCGCAGCCCGAGGTGTTCCTCGAGGAAGGCGGCTGCCGCGGCGACGTCGCGGACCTGCAGCGCCAGGAAGTCGAGGCCGGTCACGGTAGGGGTGTTCGTGGACATGGTGTTCCTCCGTCGATCTCGGGTCGCCTGAGTTCTCAGCACCGATGTCAGGATGCTGACACCTTCGACGTTACGGCCGGCGCGGCAATGTGTCAATATGTTGACATGACCTCGACGCCGGTCCCCCCGCACCCCGCCTCGGACGTCACCGAGCACGTCGGCTACCGCCTCAAGCGGGCGCACTCCGCGCTGCGCGGCGCCCTCGACGCGGCGCTCCGCGAGCACGGCCTCACCGTGCCCCAGTACTCGTGCCTCGAGGTCCTCGCGCTGCGCCCAGGGCTGTCCAACGCCGAGCTCGCCCGCGCCACGTTCGTCACACGGCAGTCGATGAACGTCCTCCTCCGCGGGCTCCAGGAGGCCGGCCTGACGACGCGCCCCGACGTCGTCGACCACGGCCGGGCCCGCCCGGTGCGCCTCACCGACGCGGGCGAGCGCCGGCTGCGGTCCGCCCAGGCGTCCGTGTACGCCGTCGAGGCCCGCATGGTCGCGGGCATCCCGGGGAAGCGGCTGGCCGCCCTGCTCGAGGACCTCGACGGGATCGTCGACGCCCTCGACGCGTGACCGGGCCGTCGGGCCCCGCGGCGTACGACCTCAGGCCGTCCACTCGTGGACGACGTCGTACCCGAGCTTGACGATGAGCGCGCCCACCACGACAACGAACACGACGCGGACGAACGCGCTGCCCTTCGCCACGGCCATCCGCGCCCCGACGTAGCCACCCACGAGGTTGGCGGCGCCGATCATCAGCCCCAGCCCCCACAGCACGGCGCCGTGCGGCACGAAGAACAGCAGCGCGCCGAGGTTGGTGGCGAAGTTGACGATCTTGGCCAACGCGGTCGCCGGCAGGAAGGCGTAGCCCAGCACGCTCACCAGCGCGATGACGAGGAAGGTGCCGGTGCCGGGGCCGAGCAGCCCGTCGTACGCGCCGATGACCAGCCCGATGCCGGCCGCCGTCCAGCGGTGCCGGTTGCCCTCCCACCGCAGGTTGTCGTGGGCGCCGAGCTTCGGCTTCAGCACCGTGTAGGTGGCGACGCCGATCAGCACGACGAGGATGATCGGCTTGAACAGCTCGGCCGGGATGCGGCTCGCGAGCGCCGCCCCGCCGAACGCCCCGGCCAGCGCCGCGAGCGCCATAGGGCCCGCCGTCGTGAGGTCCGGGCCCACGCGCCGGTAGTACGTGATCGCGCTGGTGGACGTGCCCATGATCGAGCCGAGCTTGTTGGTGGCCAGCGCCTGCACCGGCGAGATGCCCGGCACCAGCAGCAGCGCCGGGAGCTGGATCAGGCCGCCGCCGCCCACCACGGCGTCGACCCAGCCGGCGGTGAGCCCGGCGAGGACGAGCAGCACGATGGTGAGGGTGTCGAGGTCGGGCACGCGGGGAATCCTCGCACGCCGCGGCCCGCGCGCTCAGGGACGCTCGGGGGTGCTCAGCGACGGTCAGGAGTGCAGCGCGTCGTACTCGGCCTCGGCGGCGACGTCGTCCGCGACGTCGAGCCGCAGGTGCGCGAGCACCCCCTGCAGCACGCGCAGCGCCGACGACGCCCGCTCCCCCCACGACGACAGGTAGCTGAACTGCCACCACCACAGGCCCTCGAGCTCGTGCCCGTCGTCGAAGTGCTGCAGGCCCTTGGCGATCTCCTCGGCGACGCACGCCAGGTCGCCCGACAGCGTGGCGGGCGCGACGTCGGCGCTCAGCGCCGGGTCGGACACCTCGACGTAGTCGTCGAAGCCGTCGAACATCTGGGCGAGCGCGTCGCGCAGCGGGTCGACGTCGGTCTCGGGGCCCGCGTCGGGCTCCCACCGCTCGGCGGGGACGACGTCGACGATCGCCGCCAGCCGCGCGCCGGCGGCGAGCAGGTCGGACGTCGCGAGGATCAACAGGGAGAGCTCGGCGCCCGGCGCCGCGCCCGACGCCACCTGCGTGGTCGTGGACAGGAACACGCGCGCCTGCGCGGACATCTGCTCGGCGACGTCCCGGAACTCCGAGCCCGGATCGATCTCCCCCACGGTCCTGCCCCCTCTCCGCCGTGGTCGACGGCGTCGGTCGTGCCGGTCGGTGCCCGCTGCGGGCGGCGCGGCTGGTCAGCCGCCGACGACCCGCCGGCCCTCGAACGCGCGCCCGAGGGTCACCTCGTCCGCGTACTCCAAGTCTCCCCCGACGGGCAGCCCGCTGGCCAGACGGGAGACCGTGACGCCCATCGGCGCGATGAGCCGGGACAGGTACGTGGCCGTGGCCTCGCCCTCGATGTTCGGGTCCGTGGCGAGGATGACCTCGGTGACCGTGCCGTCGGCCAGGCGCGTCATGAGCTGGCTGATGCGCAGGTCGTCGGGGCCGACGTTCTCGATCGGGTTGATGGCCCCGCCGAGCACGTGGTACCGCCCGCGGAACTCGCGGGTGCGCTCGATGGCGACCACGTCCTTGGGCTCCTCGACGACGCAGATCACGTCGTCGCTGCGGCGCGGGTCGGCGCAGATGCGGCACCGCTCCGACTCCGCGACGTTGCCGCACGTCTCGCAGAACTGCACGCGCGCCTTCACCTCGATGAGCGCGTCCGCGAGGCGGCGCACGTCGGCGGTGTCGGCCGCGAGCAGGTGGAACGCGATGCGCTGCGCGCTCTTGGGCCCGACGCCGGGGAGGCGGCCGAGCTCGTCGATCAGGTCCTGGACTGCGCCCTCGTACACGAGGGTCCAGCCTACGTGCCGCCGCCCACGCTCAGGCGACGCGGTCGGCGCGGCAGCTCGGGTTCGGCGCGGCAGCTCGAACTGCCGCCATGCGCCCGACGTGCCGCCGTGAGCCGCGCCATCGGGAAGGATGACCCGCATGCCCCCTGTCGAGGACGAGCTCGTGGACCTGTACGACGACGCGGGCCGCCCCTGCGGTGTCGCTCCGCGCTCCCGGATGCGCGCCGAGAACCTGCGGCACGCCGCCACGGCGGTGGTGGTGCGCAACCCGGCCGGCGACGTCTACGTGCACCGCCGCACCGACACCAAGGACCTGTACCCCGGCCGGTACGACTTCTGTGCGGGAGGCGTGCTGCGCGCCGGGGAGGACCCGCGGGACTCCGCCCGCCGGGAGCTGGCCGAGGAGCTGGGCGTCGCGGGCGTGGAGCTGCGGTCCCTCGGGGTCGCCGACTACGCCGACGAGCACACCCGGATGCGCGAGTTCCTCTACGAGTGCACCTACGACGGCCCCGTGACCTGGCAGCCCGAGGAGGTCGCCTGGGGTGCGTGGGTGGCGCCCGCCCGGCTGCTCCGGATGCTCGACGAGGTGCCGTTCATGCCCGACTCGGTCGCCAACCTCGCCGGCTGGCTGGACGGCCTCCGCACCCTGCCGGGGTAGTCCAGTTTCCGGCGAAGTAGTCCAGTTTCCCGCGAGGTAGTTCACATCCCCGCGAGGTAGTCCGAGATCGGGCGAGGTAGTTCGTCCCGGGCAGGTCAGCCCGCGACGAGCTCCACCTCGAAGCCGTCCGCGTCCTCGAGGTACGCGGCGCGGTGGTCGGGCCCGCCGGCGAACGGGTGGCGGTCGCCGAACAGCAGCGCCCAGCCGTGCGCGGGCGCGGCGTCGACGAGGGCGTCGAGCTGCGCCGCCGTGCCGGCGTGGAACGCCAGGTGGTTGAGGCCCGGGCGGAGGCGGTCGTGGTCGGCCGCGGCGAGGGCCGGGCTCTGCTCGACGACGACGTACGCGTCGCCCAGCAGCCACGACCGACCGTGCTCCCACGACTGGTGCGGGCGGTAGCCGAGCTCGCCGAGCAGCCAGCCCCACGAGCGCTCGGCGCGGGCGAGGTCCGGCACCCACAGCTCGACGTGGTGGATCGCGCCCCGGCGCGGGGACGACGCCGGGCCGTCCACGGGGCCGGTCAACGTCGGCTCGTCATCGTGGCTCGTCATCGTGGCTCGTCATCGTCGGCTCGTCATCGTCGGGTGGCGACGTCGGCCATGAGGTCGGTCGACAGCGGCGCCAGCGGGTGCCCGGCCACGGGTGCGGCGGGGTCGACCCAGGCGTGCTCCTCGAGCTCCGCGCGCGTCTCGACCACGAAGCCCGCGGGGAGCGCGACCTCGAAGACGTGCGCGTCCACCACGTGGTCGGGCTCGTTGGCGGCGACGGCGGCACGACGCCCGAGCGGTCGGACGGCGCGCGGGTCGACGACGAGGCCGATCTCCTCCGCGCACTCTCGCACGAGTGCCGCCATCGGATCCTCGCCGGGCTCGATCTTGCCGCCCACCTGCATGAACGCGCTGGTGCCGCGCTTGCGCACCAGGAGGGCGCGGCCGTCGTCGCGCACGATGACGGCCGCGACGATGTGCAGCGTCGTGGTGGTGGCGCTCTGCGGGTCGGTCATGTCAGGGCTGCTCCGCGATCTCCTCGATGACCTTGCCGTCGAGCATCTTGACCACCAGCTGCACGCCGACCACGCCGGTGGAGGTGATGTCGGGGTCGTCATCGGACGGCTCGTCGTCGGCGATGCTCGCGCCGGGGGACGGCGCCCACGACGACCGGCCCTCGGCCTGCTGTGCCTCGCGCACGCGGCGCTCGGCGGCCTGCCGTGGGGTCTCGCGCGCGGGCGGCATCGCCGGGGCGGACGGAGTCGCACTCGAGACCGGCGCGGTCGAGGCCGGCGCGCTCGGGGCCGGCGCGCTCGGGGCCGGCGCGCTCGGCGGCGCCTCGGGCTCGGGTCGCGGCGACACGACGGGCCGGGCGACCGTGGCCTCCACGGGCTCGTCGAGCGGCGGCTCGGGCTCACCGTCGGGCGGGGGCTCGCGCAGGGAGACACCGGCGAGCCACGCCGCGTCAGCCTCGTCGACCGACGCGCTCCGACTCGCCTGGGGCCTGGGCTGCCGGGAGCCCTGCGGGTCGTCCTGCGCCGGACGACGAGCGGGCGGCTCGAGGACGGCGACGGCGGTGTCCGGTCGCGGCTCGCTCGCCACGGACGTGGTGGCAGAAGGTCGGGAGCCGGCCCCCGGTCCGCCGCCGTCGGCCCCGCCGCCTCCACCGCTCGGAACCCGCTGGCCGGGTGCGGCGTCGTCGGGCCGGTCGGCGGCGTCGGGATCCTCGGGAGCGTCGCCGCCCGGGTCGGACGCGGCCGAGGAGCTGCCCGCCTCCCGGGGACGCCGCCCGGCCTCCTTCTCGACGATCTCGACCCGCACCGCGACACCGAGCGCCTGATAGACGGCGTCCGAGATGGTCTCCGGACGTCCGCGGCGAGCCAGCCCGACGACGGCCGGCGCGAACCCGAGGCGCAGCACGTCGCCCTCGAGGGTGATCACCTCGGCGTTCGCGCCGAGGAAGGCGGCCGCCTGCGGGCTCTGGATCGCGCCCAGGACCTCGCGCCAGCGCCGCCGGACCACCTCGGTCGTGACGTCGCTCGCGGGCGCGGACGGCGCGGGCTCGGGCTCGGGCTCGGGCTCGGGCTCGGGCTCGGGCTCGGGCTCGGGCTCGGGCTCGGGCTCGGGCTCGGGCTCGGGCTCGGGCTCGGGGGAGGATGCGTCGACGGGCTCCGTCTCCACAAGCTCGGGCTCGACGGGCGGGGTGTCCTCGCCGGGCTCGACCGCCGCGGACTCGGGCTCCACCGTGCGCTCGGGTTCCGCCGCACGCCCGACCTCGGGCTCCGCCGCACGCTCGACCGCGGGCTCGGACTCGACCGCCACGGGCTCGGGGGCGCGCTCGGGCTCGGCTGCGCCGTCGGGCTCGGCGACCGGGCGCCGGCTCGCCTGCAGGGCGGCCCGTGCGGCGGCGGCGCCGCTCAGTCCGCCTCCCCCGCCCACGGACGACGGAGGCGCGGGCGACGACTGCGGCGCGGACGTCGGAGCGGCGTCTCCACCACCGCGCGGAACGACGGGCGAGGGCGTGCCGCCCGCGGCGATGACTCCGCGCTCGAGGCGGTCGATGCGGGCCGCGAGGCCCTCCGCGCCGTCGTCGGCGCCGGGCAGCAGCAGCCGCGCGCACAGCAGCTCCAGATGCAGGCGGGGCGACGTGGCGCCCGTCATCTCCGTGAGCGCGACGTTGACGAGGTCGGCCGCGCGCGACAGCTCGGACACGCCGAGGCGGCCGGCCTGCGCACGCATGCGCTCGAGCTGGTCGGCGGGGAGGCCGCGCAGTACCGCCTGCGCCGCGTCGCCGGAGACGGCGATGACGATCAGGTCGCGCAGCCGCTCCAGTACGTCCTCCACGAAGCGCCGCGGCTCGTGGCCGGTGGCGATCACCTGGTCGACGACGCGGAAGATCGACGCGCCGTCGCCCGCGGCGAGGGCGTCGACGACGTCGTCGAGCAGGGTCGCGTGCGTGAACCCGAGCAGGCCGACCGCGGTGTCGTACTCGACGACGCCGCCGGTGGCGCCCGCGATGAGCTGGTCGAGCACGGACAGGCTGTCGCGCACGGACCCGCCGCCCGCGCGGGTCACGAGCGGCGCCACTCCCCCGCCGAGCTCGACACCCTCGGCGGCGGTGAGCTGCTCCAGGTAGGGGCCCAGCACGTCCGGCGGCACGAGCCGGAACGGGTAGTGGTGCGTGCGCGAGCGGATGGTGCCGATGACCTTGTCCGGCTCCGTCGTCGCGAAGACGAACTTCACGTGCTCGGGCGGCTCCTCGACGATCTTGAGGAGGGCGTTGAAGCCGGCGGACGAGACCATGTGCGCCTCGTCGATGATGAAGATCTTGTACCGGTCGCGCGCGGGGGCGAACGTGGCGCGCTCGCGCAGGTCGCGCGCGTCGTCGACACCGCCGTGGCTCGCGGCGTCGATCTCGACGACGTCGAGCGAGCCCGGGCCGCCGCGCCCGAGCTCGACGCACGACGGGCACTCGCCGCAGGGCGTGTCGATCGGGTTCTCCGGCGTGTTGCGCGCGCAGTTCAGCGTGCGCGCCAGGATGCGCGCCGACGTCGTCTTGCCGCAGCCGCGGGGCCCGGAGAAGAGGTAGGCGTGGTTGACGCGCCCGCTGCGCAGGGCCTGCATGAGCGGTGCGGTGACGTGCTCCTGGCCGATCACCTCGGCGAACGTCTCGGGCCGGTAGCGGCGGTACAGGGCTGTCGTCACCCGGCCAACCCTAGACGCCGCGGCCGACACCGACGAGGCCGCTGCTCAGCGGTGCAGCACCTTGCGCGCCAGCAGGTTCCCCAGCCACTGCACCACCTGGACGATGACGATGATCACGGCGACGGTGACGAACACGACCATCCAGTTGTAGCGCTGGTAGCCGTACCGCAGCGCGAAGTCACCCAGGCCGCCACCACCGATGAGCCCGGCGATGGCGGACATGTCGAGCACGGCGATGAACAGGAACGTGTAGCCGAGTATCAGCGGCGCGAGCGCCTCCGGGACCAGCACCGTGGTGATGATCCGCCAGGAGGACGCCCCCATCGCCCGTGCGGCCTCGACCACGCCCGGGTCGATCCCCACCAGGTTCTGCTCGACGATGCGCGACGTGCCGAACGCCGTCATCACCGACAGCGGGAAGATGAACGCCTCCGTGCCCAGCGTCGTGCCCACGACCTGGAGCGTCACCGGCCCGAGCAGCGTGACGAAGATGATGAACGGGATCGGCCGCACGATGTTGACGACCACGTTGAGGACGCCGAACACCGCCTTGTTGGCCATGAGGTTGCCCGGCCGGGTCACGTAGAGCGCGAGCCCCAGGGCCAGGCCGGCGAGGCCGCCGGTGAGCAGCGCGATGCTCACCATCTGCAGCGTCTGGCCGAACGCCTCCCACAGGAGGGGCCACAGGGTGGACCAGTCCTTGTTCATCAGGCGCCTCCGAAGTTGCGCAGGTTGCCGCCACGAAGGACGTCGTCACGGGCGGCGGCGTACGGGTCGCCGAGGTCGTCGCCGGGTTCCGGGCGCTTGCCCTGCGGGTCGCGGTCGGCGCGGACGGCGCGCGGGTCGTCGACGGGGTTCGCGGCGGTGCCGAGGTCGACGACGTCGGCCTGCGTGCGCAGCGCGGCGAGGAAGGCCGCGAGGCGGTCGGCGGGGGCGACGAGCTCGACGGTGAGCGAGCCGAACGGCCGCTCCCCGACCTCGCTGATGCCGCCGAAGACGACGGCGCCGTCCACCTCGTGCTCGCGCAGCAGGCGAAACAGGTCGGTGCCGGTGCTCGCGCCCTCGCGGACGCCGACGGTGACGAGGCGGCCGGGGTGGCGCTCGCGCAGGCGGGCGAGGGCCGCGGGCGACGGGCGGTCGTGCATGGCGGTCCCGACGAACCGCTGGGCGGCGTCGGCGCGCGGGGCCGAGAAGACGTCGTAGACGTCGCCCACCTCCACGACCTTGCCGTGCTCCATGACGGCCACGCGGTGGCAGATGGAGCGCACCACCTCCATCTCGTGCGTGATGACGACGATGGTGATGCCGAGCTCGGCGTTGACGCGGCGCAGCAGCGCGAGGACGTCGCGGGTGGTCTCGGGGTCGAGCGCCGACGTGGACTCGTCGGCGAGGAGGATGGTCGGCGACGTCGCGAGCGCGCGGGCGATGCCGACGCGCTGCTTCTGGCCGCCGGAGAGCTGGCGCGGGTAGGCCTTGGCCTTGTCGGCGAGCCCGACGAACTCCAGCAGCTCGGCGACGCGCGCCGCCCGCTCCTCCTTGGGCCAGCGCGCCACCTTGAGCGGGTAGGCGACGTTGCCCGCGACGGTGCGCGAGGTCAGCAGGTTGAACTGCTGGAAGATCATGCCGATGCGGGCGCGGACGCCCCGCAGCTTCCGCTCGGGGAGCGCGGTGATGTCGGTGCCCTCGACGAGCACCGACCCGGAGGTGACGGTCTCGAGCGCGTTGACGAGGCGCACCAGCGTGGACTTGCCCGCGCCGGAGTACCCGATGACGCCGAAGATCTCGCCGGCCTGCACGGTGAGTGACACGTCGTCCACGGCGTGCACGGCGCGGTCGCCGTCGCCGAACGTCTTCGACACCCCGCGCAGCTCGATCGCCGGCGTCCCGCGGGCGGGGCCGGCCGTGTTGTCGCTCACCTGTTCGTCCTCACTGGTCGGCGCGTCGTCCGCTCGACCGGTCGTGCCGTGGCTCGTGCCCAGCACCGTCCATCGTGCCCAGTACGACGGCCGGGGCGCGCGGGCTGGCCGCCCGTGCGCCCCGGCCGTCGGCGGGTCAGGAGGCGGCGCGGATGTCGTCCTCGAGGCCCGTGAGGATCTTCTGCAGCTCCTCGGGGGTGTTCTTCTTGATGACGGCGGTGCCGCCCGACTGCTTCTTCTCGGCCGCGACGACGGCGTCGGAGTGCGAGATCTCCGCGAGCTTCAGCAGGTCGGGGTCGTCCTTGTCCTCGGCGCGGGCCACCCACACGTTGATGTAGGGCTCCGCGGCGGCGGAGTCCGGGTCGTCCTGGAAGAGGGCGTCGTCCGCGGAGAGGCCGGAGTCCTCGAGGAAGTCGTTGTTGACGATCGACGCGTCCACGGACTGCAGCTGGATCGGGGTCTGCTCGGCAGCGACCGGCGTCACCTTCACCTTGGAGCTGGGCAGCACGTCGGCCTCGGTGGAGACGGCGCTGCCGCCGTCCTTCAGCTCGATGAGACCGGCCTCCTGGAGCACGAGGAGCGCGCGGGCCAGGTTGGTCGGGTCGTTCGGCACGGCGACCTGGCCGCCGGCGGGGATCTGGTCGAGCGAGTCGTGCTTCGACGAGTACAGGCCCAGCGGGTAGACGGCGGTCGCGCCGATCGGCGTCAGGTCGTCGTCGGCGTCGACGTTGTAGCCGGCGAGGAACTGCAGGTGCTGGAACTGGTTCGCGTCGAGCTGGCCCTGCGAGAGCGACGGGTTGGCCTGCGTGTAGTCCTGGAGGTCGACGAGCTCGACGTCGAGGCCCTCGGCCTTCGCCTCCTGGGTGAACGCGGCCCACTTGTCGTCGGCGGCGCCGACGACGCCGACGCGGAGCTTGCCGTCGCCCGAGGCGGTGTCGGTGCCGCCGCCGCAGGCGGACAGCGCGAACGTGGTGACCGCGGCGATCGCGGTGACGGTGAGGAGACGGTTGCGGGTGCTGCGGGACATGGTGAGTCCTTCCGGGCAGGCGCCAGGTCGGCGCCGAGGAGGCGGGGTGGGTGCTGCGGCCACGGCCATCAGCTCGAGGCGGCGAGGTGCGGGGGTCCCGGCACGGCCGGGGCGGGGCGACGACGGCGGGCGTCGTCAGGCGCGATTCCGAGGGGTCGTCAGTCGAGCACGCACATTCGGCCCGCGACGGTCGCGCGGCAGCACATCTCGCCGCGACGGCAGGAGCGCGCGGTCGAGGATGCTGCGGGAGCGATGCGGGGCATGCCGTCAAGGTGACCATCCGCGGCGGCCCACCACCAAGCCCGCCAGGCAGAAATCTCACGGACCGGACGAATTTGTGTCCGCATCGTGGATTGTGTGACCCGCGGCACTCTCGCGTCCTCGCGAGGGGCGGATCGGGCCGTCACCACGGGCAGCGGGCGACCGGAAAAGTAAGGACCCCCCGCACACCCACCAGAGCTCACTTACCCTTGCTGCCTTCCGGCCCTGGGGGAGTTCGGCGAGATGGTGCCGCACGAGGGGTCTGCCCGACAGCCTAACCGAGACCCCGCCCCGTCCTGAAACCGGCACCGTCCCGAAACCGGCCGAGGACGGCACCGGGCGCGCCGCCGCACGGAGACCACCGTCACGCCCCCGCGATTCGGACGGACCCCCGGGTGTCCGCTATCCTGCTGAGGCTGCTGGCGCTCGATGCCGGCTGCGCTCCAGGAGGATTCGCCTAGCGGCCTATGGCGCACGCTTGGAAAGCGTGTTGGGTTCACGCCCTCGGGGGTTCGAATCCCCCATCCTCCGCGGCAGAAGGGCCCGCACCGATCGGTGCGGGCCCTTCGTCGTCCTGCGGTCGGTCGAGCGGTCAGCAGGCCAGCCGGTCGAGCGCGAGGTCGACCTGCGTCGGCCGCGACCCGACCCGCACCGTCCGGGACTCCGGCACGAACCCGTCCAGGTGCGCGGTGACCGTGAGCGGGTTCTCGCCCCGGTCCACCCACCGCGCGTACGACCCGTCGGCGGGGACGGTGAACGACCACGTGCTCGCCGAGCCCGCGACGCTCACGGCGGCCCCCGCAGCCGGGGCGGCCGCACCGGTGCACGAGACCCCCGACACGGTGCCCAGCACCTTGCCCCAGGACCGCGGCGGCGTGACCGTCAGGGTGACGTCGATCGGCGCGACGTCGGTCGGCGTGTCCTCGACGAGCCGGAGCTGGGCCGTGTACTCGCCGGGCTGCCCGAGCACCGTCGAGTCCAGCCGCACCTCGACCCGCGTCGACTCGCCCGGGTCGAGCGTGACCTCGCCCGACCCGGCGGACAGCCACGCGGCGTCGGACGAGTGCCCGGTGCAGTCGTCGTAGCCGGGCAGCATCTCCGCGCCGACGGTCGGCCGGAAGTTCCCGTCGCTCGAGCCACCCACCCGGACGAAGCCGCACGCCGCGGCGCCGCGGTAGACGACGTCGCCGGAGGCCGGCAGCCCCGTCCACGCGTCGGCGTCGGGGTCGTACGCCCAGCCCTCGTTGGTCAGGGCGTTGTCGGCCACCCCGCCGGACACCAGCAGGCGCCCGTCGGCCGCGGCGTAGCCCGCCGCCCAGACCGCCCGGGGCATGTCCGTGAGCTGCGTCCAGGTGTCCGTCGACGGGTCGTAGGCGTACGCGCTGCGCGACGCCGTCCCGCCGGCGACGCCGCCCGCGCACACGATCCGGTCCTCGAGCGCGCCGCACGACGTCCAGGCGGTCGCGACCGGGTACCGCGCGACGGTGCGGTAGGCGTCGGCCGCGACGTCGTACGCCGTCACGACCGCCGACCCGCAGGTGGCGGTGCAGCCGCCCACGGAGTACACGACGCCGTCGAGCGCCGCGACGCCCGCCGCGGCCATCGGCTGCGGGTTCTTCGCCCCCGTGGTCCAGCTGTCGGTGCGCGGGTCGTAGATCGCCGTGACGTCGACCATGCTCCCCGGGGCGCCCCAGCCTCCGATGACGTAGAGGCGGTCGTCGACGAACGCGCCGCCCGGCTTCATCCGCGCCTGCGGCATCGGCTCCTTCTCGTCCCAGCGCAGCGTGCGCGGGTCGTAGGCGTACACGTCGGCCGTCCCGTCCACGCCGTCGAACGTGCCGCCCACGGAGTAGGTCACGCCCCGGTACGTCGCCGCGACGTTGTCCATCACCGCGGTGGGGTGGTCCGCGAGGTCCACCCACGGGGCGGCCTGCGCCCCCGCGACCGTCGGTTCGTCGGACCCGGGACCGGCGCCGTCCGGCGCCGCGCCGCCGCGCAGCGGCGACACATCCGCCTCGACCCGGCGCGGCTCCGTGGTCCCCGCGGACGCGACGTCCCACGGCGTCACCGTGCCGCCGTCGGCGAGGGCGACCTCGAAGCCCTGCTCGCGGTCGGCGAGCTCGAACGTCGCCGGCGCGTTGCCGACGTTGCGGACCTCGACCTCCCGCGTGACGGCCCCGCCGAGCTCGACGGCACCGCTCACGGAGGTCGTGCCGACCTCGAGCCGCCCCGCACCGAGGGCGAAGTCCGCCGTGGTGGCGGCGTGCGCCCGCACGTCGGCGCCGGTGGTCCCCGGCGCGTACGCGCCGCCCAGGCGTGCGGTGAAGTCGTGCGCTCCCGTCAGCGACGAGAACAGCCAGTAGAAGCCGTCGCCCAGGGCCCGGTCGGAGCCGGCGGCGACGCTCGTCGTGGTGTCGTCCGGGGCGTCCACGCTCTGCACGCGGGCGCCGACGACGCCGTCGCCCGTGAGCGCGTCCGTCACGTGCCCCACGACGATGCCGCCCTCCGCCGGGGCGCAGTCCGCCGCGTAGCCCGCCGCGGCGGCGCAGTCCGCGACCGTCAGCGCCTTGTCGTGGACGACGTCGCCCGCCACGGTCACCGCGTCGGTGGCCGGGGCGTAGCCCGGGTAGGTCGACTCGACGACGACGTCGTACGAGCTCCCCACCGGCAGCACCACCGAGTACTCGCCGGTGGCGGGATCCGTGTACGCCGTGACCGGCGTGCCGGGCACCCGGACCCGCGCATACAGCGGCCAGCCCTGGCCGGAGCCGTCCGTCACCGTGCCGGAGACGGTAGCCGACGGCAGGCGGTCCAGCGCCACGTCGTGGTCGAGCGTCCCGTCCTGCGTGACCTCCACGTCGACGGACGTCGGCTCGGCGTACCCGAACCGCGTGACGTCCAGCCGGTAGGTCCCGACGGGGAGGCGGAACTCGAAGGCGCCGTCGGAGCCCGTCGTCATCGACCGCTCGGTGGCGCCGGCGACGCTCACCTGCGCCGCCGCCAGCGGCTCCCCGGTCGCGGCGTCCGTGACCGTGCCGGCGACCTTCCCCGCCGGGCCGGCGGGCACCGCCTCGACCAGCGCGAGCGCATCGAGCCGGCCCTCGCCGTAGACGTTGTTGTTCTCCGCGGTGCCGCCGCACGACAGGTCGGTCGTGTCGATCGCGGTGCGCGCCAGCAGCTCGCGCGTGCCCTCGACGTCGCCCCGGGCCGCGGGCCGCGCCGACCAGAGCAGCGCGACGGCGCCCGCCACGTGCGGCGACGCCATCGACGTCCCGTTCATCGACGCGTACTGGCCGCCGGGCTGCGCCGAGCGGACGTTCACGCCCGGCGCGGCGATGTCCGGCTTGACCTCGCCGTCCTGCCCCGCGCCGCGGCTGGAGAAGTCGGCGATCCGGTTCGTGGAGTCGTACGCCCCCACGGAGTAGTTGATGGTGCGGCTGCCGGGCCGGCCCGACGTCGCGCACTGCGGACCGATGTTGCCGTTGGACCACGACACGAAGATGCCCGAGGCCGTCCAGGCGGCGCTGATGTCCTCCAGGAACGGCTGCGTGGACGGCAGGTTGGAGCCCCACGAGTTGTTGATCACCTGGGGCCGCATCGACGCCTTCGGGTTGGCGCCGTGCAGGTCGGTGGGCTCGAGCAGCCACTGGGCGGACGCGATGATCGTGGCGTCGCTCTCGCAGCACCCGTTCGTCGCGATCCACCGCGCGTCGGGCGCGACGCCGATGTGGTTGGTGCCGCCGTCGTCGCCGACCATCGTGCCCATCGTGTGCGTGCCGTGGCCGTGGTCGTCGCACGGCGCGTCCGTGGGGCACACGCCGCGCGCGTCGAACCAGTTGTAGTCGTGCGTGAACGTGCCGTCGCCGTTGTTGCCGCGGTACTGCCGCACCAGGGCGGGGTGGTCGTACTGGACGCCGGTGTCGAGGTTCGCGACCACGATGCCCTCGCCCCGGGCGCCCTCCTCCTGCCACGCCTGGTCGGCCTTGATGTTGGCGATGCCCCACTCGACCGCGTCGACCGTGGCCTCCGCCTCACCGGCCGTCACGGTCGGTTCGGTGACCGCGAACTCGGGCCACAGCGCCGCGACCTCGTGATCGGTCGCCAGGCTCGTCGCCAGCGCCTCGTCCGCGCCGGTGACCTTGATCGCGTTGGTCGCCCAGAAGCTCTGGAACTCGACGCCCGCGGCGCGCAGCCGCGCCTTCGCGCCGCGCTGGCTCCTCTCTGCGGTCGCGCGCAGGGCGTCGGCCACGGCCGCGCCGCGCTCGTCCCAGTCGTCGATCGCGGCGGCCCGGGTGAGGTCGGCGCGGGCGTCGAACTCGATCCACAGGTCCACGGGCTTCCCCTGCTCGAGCTGGCGCTCGAGGCCGGGCGGGACCTTGGCCGCGGCGGCCGCCGCCTCGGACGCGTCGGCCGTGCCGGGCACGCTGCCCGCCGCGGCCGTCGCCGCCGAGCCCGGCGCCGCGAGCGCCAGGACCGTCCCGAGGGCCGCGGCCCAGACCGCGGCGGCACGGCCGCCCCGTCGTGCTCGTGACGCGCCCGCGTGCGCGGGCGTGCTGCGTCGTGTCGACATGTCTTCTCCGCCCTCAGCAGCCGGTCTCGGTCAGCGTGATGTCGTGCACCGTGGCGCGGCCCCCGAGGCGCACCTCGCCGGAGCCGGGCGCAAACCCGTCCCGTCCGGCGGTCCACGTCACGGGGTTGTCCGCGCGGTCGAGCCAGCGCAGGTAGCGGCCGTCCTCCCCGGTGACCTGGGCCCACCGGCCGGACCGGGTGCTCAGGGCGAGGGTGACGCGGTCGAGGGACACGACGTCGCCCTCGCACGTGCGCCCGGACACGGTGCCGCTGAGCGGCACCCATGAGCGGGGCGCGGTCGTCTCCATCGCGACGGTGGGGCGGGCGACGTCGTAGGGCGTGTCCTCCAGGAGGCGCACCTCCGCGAGGTGGCGCCCCGGCTGCCCCGCCGACGTGGCGTCCAGGCCGGTGCGCACGGTGACCGTCTCGCCGGGCTGCACGGTGACGGCGCCGCCGTCGAGCACCAGCCACGACGCAGCGGGCGAGGAGTCGACGCACGGCCCGTAGCCGGGCAGGGTCTCGACGCCGCGAGTCGGGTACCGCACGGACATGCCGCCCACGCGGACGACGCCGCACGCCAGCCCGCCCCGGGACACCGTGTCGCCGGCGGAGGCGAGCGTGGTCCACGTGTCGGACGCCGGGCGGTACGCCCAGGTGAGCCGGGTGGCGGCGCCTCCCGACGTCCCGCCGGTGACGACGACGCCCTCCCCGGCGGGGACCGCACCCGCGCCCTGGAAGGCGCGCGGGGCCTTCGCGACGGGGGTCCACCGGTCGGTGGACGGCTCGTACACGTAGGCCGAGCGGGTGTCCTGGCCGTCGGCCGTGCGCCCGCCCGCGCAGAAGACCCGCCCGTCCACGCCGGCGCACGCCGGGAAGGACACGGCCTCGGGATAGTCGGCGACGCGGGTGTACTCGTCGAGGGTGGCGTCGTAGGCCACGACGTCCGTGTGGCTGCAGCTCGCGGCGTCGCACCCGCCGACGGCGTACACGAAGCCGTTCAGCAGGGCCGTGCCCGCCGCGGCGCGCGGCGCCGGGCTGTCCGCGCCCGACGTCCACGCGTCGGCGGCCGGGTCGTAGAGGAGGGCGGCCGCCGGGACGCCCTTGCGGTTGTTCGAGTAGCCGCCGACGGCGACGAAGCGCCCGTCGACGAACGCGCCGGACGCGTTCTCCCGGCCGCCTCCGGGCATCGGCGCGATCTCGGACCACACCCGCGTCGTCATGTCGAGGGCGAACGAGCGGCCGGTGGTCCCGGTGGTGCTCGCCCCGCCGAACGAGTACACGGTCCCGTCGTGCAGGCCCGCGGCGTTGTCCATGATCGAGATCGGGTAGTCGGGCACCGCCTCCCACACGGCCGCGGGGTCGGCGTCCTGCGAGCCGCGCGCTACGGGGTAGGTCGGCGTGCCGAACGTCCCGTCCGGCTGACGGAGCGCGAAGCCGCGGTCGCGGGGCACGAGCCGGAACGTGGCGGGCGCCGTGCCGGTGTTGGTGACGTCGACCGAGGCCTCCCCCGAGGAGCCCACGCCGACGGCGGCCGCCAGGTCCTTCCCGGCGAGCTCCAGCCGGCCGGCGTCCAGCGCCACGTCCGCGCGGACCACCGTGCCGGGAACCACGGTGGTCTCCGCCTCCGACGCGCGGTACTCGGGCTTGGTCGCGGTCACGGTCGTCGGTCCGGGACGCCGGGAGAACGCCGCGAAGTACCCCGCGCCGTCGTCGGCGCCGTCGTCCGTGTCGCTGCCGGCGCCCGTGATCACGGGGCGGCGGACGCCGTCCACCACGACCTGCGCGCCGTCGGCCCTCGCCCCCGTGACGGCATCGTGGACCTCACCGACGACGAGCCCGCCGTCCACCGGCGCGCACGACGCGTCGGAGACGGTCACGTCGTCGACCTTCCACCACCAGTCGGAGTCGCCGAGGGAGTAGCGCCACCGCACGCGCACGTCGTCCTTCCCGGCAGCCTGCGGGAGGCCGACCGTGACATGGCGCGGCCCCCGGAAGTCCATGAGGCGCTTGCGCCAGACGTTCGCCCACGTCTGCCCGCCGTCCACGGACAGGTCGACGTCGGCCGTCTCCAGGCCGGTCACACGGAAGTCCGTCGCGAACCGCACCCGCGGCGCGGAGACGCCGCGGAGGTCCAGCGCCGGCGACACCAGCGACGTGTCCTGCTTGCCGCCGCGCCCCCAGCTCAGGCTGTCGATGACGGCGAACCCCCCTCCGCCACCCGTGTCGTTGCCCCGCCGCCCGGGGTCGTCGAACTCCCAGACCTGGCCCAGCCCGGCATGGTCGCGCACCTCCCAGCCGGGCGGGAGCGCGCCGTCCTCGAACTGCTCGTCGAGGGCCGTGTAGCCGAGCGCCCTGCACGCGGCGGCGTCGACCGGCACGTCGACGTCGAGCGACGAGGCACCCGCCGCGACCTGGACGGTCCGCGACGGGTAGCCCGGGTCGACCGGGTCGACGGTGACGCTTCGGTCGCCGGTGCCGGACGCAGACAGCGCGTACGCGCCGGTCGCCGGGTCGGTGTACGCCACCGCCCCCGGGTCGCCGTCGACGGAGACCCGGGCGTACAGGGGCCACCCGTGCCCCGAGCCGTCGCGCACCGTCCCCGACAGCGCGGCCTCGTCCGCCGCGGCCGCCGGGGCGACCACCGCCGCGGTGCCGGCCAGCGCCGCCACCACGGCGAGCGCTCCTGCCGCACGCCAGCGCCCTCCTGGGGGCAGTCCGTTCCCACTCATGCGCCTACCTCCTGTGTCCGCGGGTTCGTGCCGGTCCTGTCGTCCCCGACCGTGTGCGTCGGGGACAGTCGATCGGGATCGTCGATCGGGGTCGTGTCGCGCGGTCATGCCGGGAACCACCCGTCCGGGACGTCCGGCTCCGCCGGCTCGTCCGCGGGTGCGTGCGCCCCGGGGGCCTCAGGGGCCTCAGGGGCCACGTCCGCGGCGGGGCGCTCGGCCTCCGTGCCGGGCAGGTCGTGGTCGAGCGGGGCGGACGACGGCATGCGGCTCTCCGGGACGTGCGACGTGGCGGGCGCCGGGCACGGCCCGACACCTCGAGGTCGTCCCGAGTCTCGGCGCGGGGCACCCGGCGTCGCTATGGGGAGAAACCCGCATCTATCGCGGGAGGACGTCCCCGGCGTGCGGTGGGACCTGCCCGGCGGGTCGCAGGTCGGCGTCGAACAGCTGACGCGCCAGGCCGGCGCGCGACCCCGCGCCGAGCTTTCTCTTCGCGGCGCTCACGTGCTTCTCGACGGTCTTCGCCGACAGGTACAGCTCGCGCGCGATCTCCTCGTTGGTCCGCCCCTCGGCGACGAGCGCCGCGACCTCCCGCTCCCGGGGCGACAGGTCGTCGCCGTACCCGCGCCGCCCACCCCGGTGGCGCCCGGGGACGGGCACGCCCACCCTCCGGGCCGTGCGCGCCGCGCGCGCCTCGTCCCACGCGGCGCCCAGCTCCGCGTACGCGGCGAGGGCGGAGCGCAGCCGCGCCTGCGCCTCGGCGTGCTCGCCGGCCCGTTCCAGGCAGGCAGCCGCGGACTCGGCCGCCTGCGCCGCCTCGTACCGGCACCCGGCCGCAGCGTAGTGCTCCGCGGCGGCGACGAGGTGACCTGCCGCGGCCGCCCAGTCGTGCGAGGCGGCGGCCACGTGCCCCTCCGCGTGCCGCAGCGCGGGGGCCGCGAGGGGCGCGTCGAGGTCCCGGACGGCCGCCGCGACCCGGGACACGACGGCCTCTGCCTCGTCCTCGCGCCCGGACCGCACCAGTGCCTCCACCAGCGGCGGCACGACCCGCAGGGCCGGGGCCGGCAGCCCGTGCGCCTCCGCCCCCTCGAGGACCGCCGTGCCGAGCCGGACCGCCTCGTCCGTCGCGTCGCGGGCCGTGTGCAGACGGACCAGCGCCGCCGCCGGGACCGGGAGGAGGACGTAGATCCCGGCGTCGTCGACGGGAGCGGTCACCTCCTCCAGGCGCCGTCGCGCGTCGTCCAGGTCCCCGCGCGCCAGCGCGAGGCACCCCGCGACGGCGTCGAGCGACGCCCGCAGGTGCGGGTGCTCGGCGAGCTCGTCGACGAGCTCCTGCACGCGGTCCGCGAGCCCGTCCCACGACCCGGTGCAGTAGTCGAGGACCGCCGCGGCACGCCGCACGCGGAGCTCGAGCTTGCGGCTGCCGCAGCGGGCGGCACCGTCGAGCGCACCCCGCACGAGGGACGCCGCCGTCTCGTGGTGACCCGCGTAGCAGGCCTCGATGGCCACCGACTCGCACGCCTTGACCGCGCGGCGGGTGGCGGGCTCCCCGGCGGTCTCCTCCACGATGCGGCGGACGAGCGGCGCCCAGGCCGGGTCCCCCATCGGCGCCAGCACCATGGCCGCCTTCCCCCGCAGGAAGACACGGAAGTCTGGGTCGGCGAGCGTCGGGACGATCTGCATCGACCGGTGCAGCCAGTCGCGCAGCTCGGCCACGGGGACGTCGCGCACCGTGGGGATGCCCAGCGCGATCATCGCCCACGCCCGCAGGTCCGGCCGGTCCTCGAGCTCCTCGACCGCCTGCGCGTACATCTGCCGCCGCGCCACCGGGTCGCCGCCGCGCTGCTCCAGGTGCGTGCCGACGAGGAACCGCAGCTCGCCGCGCACGCCGGCGGGGACCCCGGCGTCGAGCACGTCGGCGAGGAGCTGCGCCACGTCGTGGCCGGCGTCGAGCGACTCGGTCGCCGCCCGCGCCAGCTTGACCGCGAGCCGCCCGCGGTCCTGCGCGTCGAGCGGCGCGTGCCGCAGCACGTCCTCGAGCAGGCGGCACGCCTGCGAGTCGTGGTGCAGCTCGACCGCCTTGTCGGCCGCACGCTCGGCCGCCTGCACCCACGCCTGCGCGGCGCCCGCGTGCCGCAGGTGGAACGCGACCTGACCCAGGGGCCGGGGCTCGAGGTCCTGCAGCACCGCACCGGCCCGCGCATGCAGCAGGCGCCGCCGCGAGGCGGGCGTCGCCTCGTACACCGCCTGCGCCGCCAGGACGTGCCGGAAGCCCGGGCGTGCGTCGTCGTCCGCCAGGATGCCGGCGGAGACCGCCTCGTCGAGGCCGTCGAGGACGTCGCCCTCGGAGCCGCCCGCGGTCGCCACCAGCACTTCGAGCGGCTGCGGCTCCTGCAGCACCGCGGCGGCCTCGACCACCGCCCGGGCCGCCCCGGACATACGACCGACCCGCTCCAGCACCGCGTCGCGGATCCGCCGCGGCACGTCGAGCTCGTCCAGCGCCCGGCGCACCCACGCCGACCCGTGCCGGACCAGCGTGCCGCGCTCCTGCATCAGCGCCAGGAGCTCCTCCACCGCCAACGGAAGCCCCGACGTCCGCTCCCACAGGTACCCGACGAACTCGTCCGAGAGCCCGTCGAAGTCCAGGATCCGCGCCGCCATCGCCCGCGTCTCGCCCGCGCTCAGCGGCTGCAGGTCCACGTGAGCGCGCGCGACGGCGGGCGGCGCGGCGTCCGCGAACGCCCGGTACCGGGCGGGCACGTCCTCGTCGCGGTACGTCACCACGAGCGTGAGGCCGGGCGGCGGGTCCGCCGCGAGGTGGCCGAGGAACTCGACGGTCTGCCCGTCGGCCCAGTGCAGGTCCTCCACCACCAGCAGCACGGGCCCGAGCGCCGCCACGACGTCGACGAGCCCTCGGAAGACCCGGTGCCGCTCCGCCAGCGGGTCCGCCAACGGCTCCGGCAGCGGGGGCAAGGAGTCCGCCAGCTCCGGGAGGAGGGGCCGCAGCGCGCCGGCGACGGGCGAGAGGTCCAGCTCAGTGAGCGCGGCGCGGTGACGCAGCAGCCCCTGGACGACCGGGCCCAGCGGGAAGGGGTCGCCGATGCGGCGGCACGCGCCGACGATCTCCGGGCGGCCCGCCTCCGCGTGCCGGGCCCGCAGCTCCGCGACCAGTCGGGTCTTCCCGATCCCGGGCTCGCCGGTCACGACCGCGACCGCTGGGGCTCCGGACAGCGCGGCCGCCAGGACCTGCAGCTCGTCGTCCCGCCCGACGAGGCCGGTGGACCCACCCCGCGTCCCCACCACGGTGTCCGTCATCGGTGATCGCGGTCCCCTCGTCGAGAAGGCTCGGCGGGCGCAGGCCGTCCGGCGCTCGAAGTGGACAAATCATGGCACGGCCGTGCCGGACAGGTTGCAGGATGGGAGGCATGGACCGCACGTTCGACGAGCTCGTCGCCGAGGCAGACTCCGCACCGATGTCCGGCTGGGACTTCTCCTGGTTGGAGGGCCGCGCCACGGAGGAGCGCCCGAGCTGGGGCTACTCCCGCCTGCTGCACGAGCGGCTCGCCACGGTCGACGCGGCGCTCGACCTGCAGACGGGAGGCGGCGAGGTGCTCGGCTCCGCCCCCGCGCTCCCCCGCCTGCTCGTCGCCACCGAGGGCTGGCCGCCGAACGTCGCCGCCGCGACCGCGCTGCTGCACCCGCGCGGCGTCGCCGTCGTCGCGCACGACGACGACTCCCCGCTGCCGTTCGGCGACGCGGCGTTCGACCTCGTGACGAGCCGCCACCCCGTGGTGCCCCGCTGGGCCGAGATCGCCCGCGTGCTGCGGCCGGGCGGCACGTACCTGGCGCAGCACGTGGGGCCCGCCAGCGTCTTCGAGCTGGTCGAGTTCTTCCTCGGCCCGCTGCCCGAGGACGTGCGACGCGGCCGCGACCCGCAGGACGAGGTGGCGGCGGCCGGCGCGGCTGGTCTCGAGCTGGTCGACCTGCGGGCCGAGCGGCTGCGGATCGAGTTCCACGACGTCGGCGCCGTCGTGTGGTTCCTCCGCAAGGTGGTGTGGATGGTGCCGGGCTTCACCGTCGACGCCTACCTGCCGGAGCTGCGCGCCCTCCACGAGCGGATCGCCGCGGACGGCCCGTTCGTCGCCCACTCGGCGCGCCACCTGCTGGAGCTCCACCGCCCCGACTGACCGCCCGGGCCACGTCGTCGCAGGCCAGCGCCCCGGCCCGCGGTGCCGTCGTGATGGGATCGTGACGACATCGTGTCCGTATCGCGAGGCAACGAGCCGGCCGGCGACGGAGCCGCCCCTACGATGGCAGCCATGATCTTCAAGGCCGTGGGGGACGGCCGTCCCTACCCCGACCACGGACACGTGACCGCCAAGGACTGGGTGGACGTGCCGCCGCGCCAGGTGCGCCTCGACGAGCTCGTGACCACCAAGCGCACGCTCGACCTCGACCACCTGCTCGCCGAGGACTCGACGTTCTTCGGCGACCTCTTCGCGCACGTCGTCGAGTACCAGGGCGTCCTGTACCTCGAGGACGGCCTCCACCGCGCCGTCCGCGCCGCGCTGCAGCAGCGGCCCGTGCTGCACGCCCGCGTCCTCGTGCTCCGTTGAGCCGCCACGCGCCCACGAACATTCCCCCGAACTCAGGTACTTTTCTTCGCGTGACAACACCTGCCCCAGACCCGGTCCGCGAGACGCGCCGCAAGCGCGAGCACGAGCGGCAGGCCGTCGTCTTCGGGGTCCTCATCGTGTTCATGCTGGTTGCCGGGCTGGCAGCCCTCGCGATGTACACGGGCGCGTTCAGCTCGCCGTTCTCGCGCCCCATCTACACGCCCGTCGCCGAGGCGGTCCAGCCGGAGCCCTGCCTGCCGCAGGTCAAGGGCCAGCCCGACGGCGCCCTCCCCGTGCCGTACTCGAACGTCAAGGTGCGGGTCTACAACGCCGCCGACGGCAGCGAGCCCCTCGCGGGGGCGAACGCCGACGCGCTCTCCGACCGCGGCTTCGACGTCATCGCGAGCGGCGACTGGCAGGCCGAGAAGATCCAGCAGTCCGAGGTCCGGTTCGGCCGCAAGGGCATCACCCGCGCGTACACGCTCGCCGCCCAGTACCCCGACGTCCGGCTCGTGCTCGACGACCGGAAGGGCGACGCCGTCGACCTGCTCGTCGGCGAGCAGTACAGCCCCCCGCTGAGCGAGGACCGCGTGCTGCTCTCCGCCGACACCCCCATGGAGGACGTGGAGGGCTGCATGCCCGCTGACGAGATCACGCCCATCCCCCAGGTGGTCGTGACCAAGAAGAAGGGCTGACCACCCGGGGGACGCGGCCCCGTCAGTCGACGGGCGCCGGCTCCGGCGTCGAGGCCGGCGAGGCCGGCTCCTGGCTGGTCCCACGCCAGCGGGCGATCGCCCGCATGCCGTGGTAGATCACCAGCGCGGACGCCGTGCCGAGGGCGATGCCCTCGAACGACAGGTCGCCCACGACCCACGTGAAGTTCGCGATGCCGACGATGAGCGGGACGGCCGCTGTGGTGAGGTTCACCGGGTTGCCGAAGTCCACCTTGGCCTGCACCCAGATGCGCGCGCCGAGGATGCCGATCATCCCGTAGAGCATCGTGGTCGCCCCGCCCAGCACGCCGTCCGGGATGGTGGCGATCAGCTCCCCGAACTTGGGCGACATCGACAGCAGCAGCGCGGTCACCGCGGCTACCCAGTACGCCGCAGTCGAGTACACGCGCGTGGCGGCCATGACGCCGATGTTCTCGGCGTACGTCGTGGTGCCCGAGCCGCCGCCGACGCCCGCGAGCGTGGTCGCGACGCCGTCCGCGAACAGCGCCCGGCCCGCGACGCCGTCGAGGTTCTTGCCGGTCATGGCGGCGACCGACTTCACGTGACCCACGTTCTCCGCGATCAGCACCAGCACCACGGGGATGAAGAGGCCGAGCACCGAGACGTCGAACGACGGCGTGACGAAGTGCGGGAAGCCGAGCCAGTCCGCCTTCCTGACGTCCGTGAAGTCGACCTCACCCTGGAGCAGCGCGGCGACGTAGCCGACCAGCACGCCGACCAGGATCGACAGCCGCCCGAGGATGCCCTTGAACAGCACCGTCACGAGGATGATCGCGGCCAGGGTGATCACCGCGGTGACCGGCGCCTTCTGGAAGTTGCCCCACGCGGCCGGGGCCAGGTTGAGGCCGATGAGCGCCACGATCGTGCCCGTCACGATCGGCGGCATGACGACGTCGATCCACCGGGCGCCGGCGAAGTGCACCAGCACACCGACCGCGGCCAGCACGAGGCCGGTCACGAGGATGCCGCCCACCGCCACGGACTGCCCGTGCGACGCCGTCGCCGCCACGATCGGGGCGATGAACGCGAAGCTGGACCCCAGGTAGCTGGGCAGCCGGTTGCGCGTGATCAGCAGGAACAGCGCCGTGCCGATCGCCGAGAAGAACAGCGTCGTCGCGGGAGAGAAGTCCGTCATCAGCGGCACGATGAACGTGGAACCGAACATGGCCACCACGTGCTGCATGCCGATGCCGATGGTGCGCGGCCAGCTCAACCGCTCGTCGGGGGCGACGACGTCGCCGGGTCCGACGTGCTTCCCGTCGCCGTGCTTGGTCCAGCCGAGGGTCATGGTGCTCCGTCCGTCGGGCCCTGAGGCGGGCCGCCGTGCTCACTCTGGATGCTCGACAGTGAACGTCCGGTGAAGATTGCCGCCGCACAGCGTACTGGGCGCGAGGGTCGGGGGTCGGTGTCAGAGCTGCGTCGCGACCTCGCGTGCCACGAGGTCCAGGTGGTCGAGGTCGTGCAGGTCCAGCGTCTGCAGGTACACGCGCTGCACGCCCTGGTCGCGCAGGGAACCGAGGAGGTCCACGGCCTCGGAGACCGTGCCCGCGACGCCGTGCTCGCGCAGCTCGGCCGGCTCGCGGCCGATCGCCGCGGCCCGGCGCGCGAACTCCGCCTCGTCCTTGCCGACGGCCAGCACGAGGGCCACGGACTGCACGATCGAGTCCGGGGTACGGCCGGCCTCGGCAAGCGCCTCGTTGATGACGCCGATGCGCGGCGCCACCGTGTCGAGCTCGGGGAACGCCTGGTTGTACTCGTCGCCGAACCGCGCGGCGAGCGCCGGGGTCCGGCGGGGACCACCGCCGCCCACGATGACGGGGATCTTGGCCTGCGCCGGCTTCGGCAGCGCCGGGGAGTCGGTGAGCGTGTAGTGCTCGCCCGAGAAGGAGTACGAGCCACCCACCGGCGTGCCCCACAGCCCGGTGAGGATCTCGAGCTGCTCCTCCAGCAGGCCGAACCGCTTCGCCGGGAACGGGATGCCGTACGCCTCGTGTTCGCGCGCGAACCAGCCGGCACCCAGGCCGATCTCCACGCGGCCGCCGGACATCTGGTCCACCTGCGCCACCTGGATCGCCAGCACGCCCGGGTGCCGGAACGTGGCCGACGTGACCAGGGTGCCGAGCCGCACCGTCGACGTGTCGCGGGCCAGGCCGGCCAGGGTCGTCCACGCGTCGGTGGGCCCCGGCAGGCCGTCGCCGCCCATCGCCAGGTAGTGGTCGGAGCGGAAGAACGCGCTGAAGCCGAGCGTCTCGGTCGCCTTCGCGACGGCGAGCAGGTCGTCGTACGACGCGCCCTGCTGGGGCTCGGTGAAGACACGCAGGTCGAGGGTCATGGTTCGCCTCTCGGGTGGAGCGGGGGTCTGGGAGGAGCGGGGGGCCGGCGCGGCGCCGGACGGTCAGTCGAAGGTCGGCGAGGAGGTGCGCGAGCGCTTCAGCTCGAAGAAGTCGGGGAACGACGCCAGCGCGACCGCGCCGTCGAAGATCCGCACCGCGTCCTCGCCGCGCGGGATGCGCGTGAGCACCGGACCGAAGAACGCCACGCCGTCGACGTGGATCGTGGGCGTACCGACGTCCTCGCCCACGGGCTTCATGCCCTCCTCGTGCGAGACGGCGAGGGCCGCGTCGTAGGCGTCCGACGACGCGGCGTCGGCCAGCTCGGCGGGCAGCCCGGCCTCCGCGAGCGCCTCGCGCGCGACGGCGTCGAGGTCGGACCGGCCGCCGGGATGGATCCGCGTGCCGGCCGCCGTGTAGAAGGCGCTGAACGCCTCCGGGCCGTGCTCGGTCTGGACGGCGGCGGCGACGCGGCCGATGCCGCGTGACCCATCGATCTTGGCTCGGTAGTCCGCCGGCAGGTCCCGGCCCGCGTTGAGCAGGTACAGGCTCATGAGCCGGAACGTGAGGCGCACGTCGCGGTGCTCCGCGACCTCGAGCGCCCACCGGGAGGTGATCCACGCGAAGGGACACAGCGGGTCGACGTAGACGTCGACGACCGGCGCGGTCGAGGAGGTGGGCGTGGTCTCAGGCGCGGTGGTGGTCCCGGAAGTCACGCCCGCCACCCTACCCAGGCGGCGAGGGCGGCGCGGTAGCCTCACCCCGTGCGCAGGGTGCGGTGGTCGAGCGTCTGGACGGTCTTCGGCGCGTGCGCCGTCGCCGTCGCCATGCTCTCGATCGTGCTCCGCGGGCGGATGTGGGCCTGGATCCCGTTCATCATCGCCGCCGCCGTAGCCGTCCGCGAGATCCGCTACCTGCAGCGCACGCGCCGCCCCGCGGACGCCGGGTTCGACGAGCCGCGGCGCGGGGCACCGGAGCGTGACGAGCCCGGGCCCGGACCCGACGCGCGACGCCGCTGAGCCCGACCGATCAGGCGCCCCACACAGGGTCCCCGCCGGGCGGACGCCAGCAGGTGCGGGCCCTCGGCCGGAGTAACCTCCGTGGCATGACCGCCGTCCGGACGCACACCCACGCCCAGGCCGTCGACGCCGCGATCGACCTCTTCTCCCGGCAGGGCTACGAGCAGACCACCGTCGAGGAGATCGCCGACGCGGCCCGCGTCAGCCGTGCCACCTTCTTCCGCCGCTTCCGCTCCAAGGAGGACGTGGTCTTCGCCGACCACGAGCTGCTCCTCGAGGAAGTCGTGGTGATGCTCGCCGAGACCCGGCCCGAGGCCCGCGCCAGCGAGGAGTCCGGGCGTGCGCCCGAGCGTGCGTGGGACCCCACGACCGATCCGTACCTCGAGGTCTGCCGGGCCGCCCGCCTCGTGTTCGACCACCACGTGGGGCAGCGCGAGACGTCGATCGCCCGCCACCAGCTGCTGCAGCAGGTGCCGGCGCTGCGCGACCGGGAGCTCGTCACGACGCACCGCTACGAGCGCGCCTTCACCGCGTACCTGCGCGACACCCTCCCCCCGGACCGTTCCACCACGACGATGTCGATCGCGTTCGCCGCGTCCGTCGTCGCGGTGCACAACGCCATCCTGCGGCGCTGGCTGCGCAACCCTCACCTGGACCTGCGCCCCGAGCTGGAGGAGGCCTTCGCCGACCTCCGACGCGCTGCGATCGCCCCCTTCCCGCACACCGACGACCAGCTCGCTGCCGCGACCGAGGTCCCGGTGACCGACGACAACGGCGCCCGAGCAGGTCGTGCCGACCGCGACGCCCCCGACGGCGACGGCGCCGACGCTGCCGGAACGGGTGTCGACCGTGCCGACCGTGCCGACCATGCCGACCGTGGCCGTACGACGACCACGGGCACCGACGGCCGACGTGTCGTCGTCACCGTGTTGGAGCCGGGTGCGGGGCCGGACGACGTGGCCCGCGCCGTCCGCGACGCCCTCTTGTGACCGCGCGCCTCTGACCGCACGCTGGAATGCGCCTGTGGCATCCTGCGTTGTGCAGGACGCCGCCGGGACCTCCGGCGGTAGACAACACGCACGTACGTGCTCCGGGGTCGGTGAAATTCCGAGCCGGCGGTGACAGCCCGCGACCCGGCCTCCTCTGCTCTACGCAGGTGGGGCCGGCTGACCTGGTGAGATTCCAGGGCCGACGGTCAAAGTCCGGATGGGAGGAAGCACGTGCGGCACGCGCCCGGTCACGGGTGGGTGCCGCCGGGCGTCGTGTCGTCGACGGCGGGCCCCGGGCCCGGCCTCGGCGGCCGTCAGCCCTCACCCCGGACGCCGCACCCTCGGACCGGGAGAGTGAACGATGGACGCGATCGACGCGTTCTTCAACGCCACGCTGACCATCGGCGACCAGCACATGTCGTGGCGCGAGATCGTCGGCAACGGCTTCGGCCTGGCGTCCGCGCTGGGCGGCATGCGCCGCAAGGTGTGGGCCTGGCCCGTCGGCATCGTCGGGAACCTGCTCCTGTTCACGGTGTTCATGGGCTCGTGGTTCGGCGACTCCAGCCGTGCGGACATGCTCGGCCAGGCGGGCCGCCAGGTGATGTTCCTGATCGTGTCGGTCTACGGCTGGGTGCAGTGGCGACGGACCCAGCGCGCGGCACTCGACGTCCGCGCGGACGGTCGGATCCCCGCCGACGGCGGCACCGCGGTGCACCCCCACTGGGCGTCCTGGCGGGAGCGCGTCGGGATCGTGGTCGTGATGGTGGGCGGCACCCTCCTGCTCACCCCGCTGTTCCGCGCGCTCGGCTCGTACGAGCCGGTGTGGTCGGACGCCTGGATCTTCATGGGATCCCTGATCGCCACGTACGGCATGGCCAAGGGCTGGGTCGAGTTCTGGCTGGTCTGGGTGGCGGTGGACCTCGTGGGCGTGCCGCTGCTCTGGTCGGCGCAGTACTACGCGACCGCCCTGATGTACGTGTTCTACGGCGCGTTCACGCTGACGGGCTTCTTCGTCTGGTGGCGCGTGAACCGTCGCGAGAAGGCCGGCGCGGACTCGACGATCGCGGCCTGAGCCCCGGGGCGCGCGGCCCGGCACGCCGGTCACGTCGCCCCCCGCGGGCAGGCGACGATCGGCCGGCCATGCCGGTCGCGAAACACCCATCCGGCCTCCGGGGTGCCCGCACGCCCACCTGGTGCGGGCTCCGCGTCCCATCGCATGGTGATGCCCCGAGAGTCGACGACATCGTGGTGGTGCCAGCACAGCAGGGCCGCGTTCTCGACGGAGGTCCGCCCGCCGTCCACCCAGTGCGTGACGGCATGGTGCACCTCGCACCGTTGCGGCGGCTCGTCACAGCCCGGCCACGAGCAGTGACGGTCGCGGGCGATCACGGCGCGCCGCAACTGCCCCGTGACGGTGCGCCGCGACCGCCCGACGTCCAGCACCGTCGAGTCCGCACCGAACACCACCCGGGTCACCTCGCTGTCGCAGGCCAGGCGGCGCAGCAAGGAGGGCGGCAGCGGTGCGTCATGGTCGGGGAACGTCGGGAGCGAGTCCTGCTCGGGGCCGGCAAGCCGCCGCGGGTCGATCCCGGCGGGCGTGCCCGCGGTCGCGCCGCCCTCGCCGGCCCGGGTCACGACGAGACCGTCGGCCCCGTCCGCACCGCGAACCTCACGGGCCAGCGCCTGCAGCTCGGTGAACGACACCGAGACCTGGAGGTGCGGGCGCACGGACGCCCCGGAACCGACCGCCGCATTGTCGAGGGCGATGCGCGCGAGGTCCGCGAGGCCCTGCCCGCGCCGCTGGGTGGGCGTCCGCGGGTCGTCGGCCGCCGGACGTCCGACCACCGCGTCGAGCGCCGCGCGCACCGCCTGGCCGTGCTCCAGCGTGAGGAACCCGGCGACGTGGTAGCCGTCCCAGGTGGGCGAGACCTCCAGGAACTCCTTCTCCCGCGCCCGGGCGTACCCGCGCTCGTCCGACTCCGGGTCCGCGACGTGCGCGAACCGCTTCACGAGACGGCGGAACTGCCCCGCCGACCGGCGATCGGCGAGCGAGACGAGCAGCTCCTCCCCCGTGGGGCCGGCCGGGACGCCCGGCACCGGCCCTGGCTCCTCCGGGGCATCAGCCTCCGGCGACGGCTGGACGACGGCGGCCGCAAGCGCTGCGCGTCGTGCCTCGGACGTGGGCGCGACGTCGACCATCGCGCGCACGTGGTCGGCGCCGATCTCCCCGGCCAGGGCCGCCGACGCCGTCGCGGGGAGCACGTCGCGCAGGGTGCGTGTCGTCCGCACGTCCCGGTGGGCGGTGGCCGGGGACACCCCCTCGGCGAGGGCGAGCCAATGGGCGAAGGAGCGCGCGCCGTCGACCGCCCACCACCCCTCGCCCTCCACCACGGGCAGGACGCGCAGGCGTGCGGCGTCGAGGCGCTGCCCGAGCGCGCGCAGCGTCCGGGAGACGTCCGCGGCCGAGCGACCGTCGAGCTCGCCGAGCCCGCCCTCCAGTACCGCCGCCGCGAGGCGGTCCACGCCCGCCGCGACGAGCACCAGGGCCGACGTGACGTCGTCGGCGCCCGACCTGGGCGCGGGAAGCGTCGCGTCGGCACGATCCAGCACGTCGATCATCGGTCCCCCTCCCCTCCGTCCGCCACGTGCCGGGTCGTTCGCCCGGCACGGACGACGCTATCGAACGCATGTTCGAAGAATGAAGGGCTCGTGCCGCGCCGCCGCCGTCCACAGGCAGCCCGCAGCGTCCGCGCGGTGCGCCGCCGTCGGGCGCCCTCTGCCTGTTCGCTCAGAGCGAACCTGCCCGCGGGCAAGGACACGGACTAGGGACCGCGCCCGGCGCCCGGCGTCCGGTGGTCACGAGTGCCGACGGATCGTCGATCCCCGCGCCACTCTCGCGCTCTGCACCCCGCACCCTGGACTCTCCGCGCCCCGGTCCGCGAGGATCGACGGGTGATCATCGCGGAGGACCTGCTGCTGCTCGCGTACGACGACGCCTCGGGCCGACCGCGGCTCGACCGCCTGCAGCTGGACTACCGACTGGCCGGCGCCCTGCTCGTCGAGCTCGCCCTGGACGGCCGGGTCGAGGTCACCACGACCGCGGGCGCGGACGCCGCCGGCCGGCGGGTGGGGGCAGGCCGGGTCACCGTGCTCGACGCGTCCCCCACGGGGCACCCGGCGCTCGACCACGCCCTGGCCTTCGCGCAGACCCGGCCCCGCACGCCGAAGAGCCTCGTCGCGCCGCTGGCCAAGGGGCTGCGCACGCAGCTGCTGACCGGGCTCGCGGAGCGCGGGGTGCTGCGGCGCGAGGACGAGACGGTCTTCTGGGTCTTCCCGACGACGTCCTGGCCCGCCGCCGACGCCACCCACGAGACGCAGCTGCGCGCGACGTGCCGCGACGTGCTGCTCGGCGGCCGCGACCCCGACGCCCGGACCGCAGCGCTGCTCGCGATGGCGAACGGCTCCCCGCTGGTCCGCGGGCTCGTCCCGCCCCAGGACCGGCGACGGGCGGAGGCGCGCGCGAAGGAGCTCGCCTCGCGGAGCTGGGCGAGCGCCGCGGTGAAGAAGGCCGTGGACGAGGTCCAGGCGGCCGTGATGGTCGCGGTCATGATCCCTGCCATGACCGCCACGACGACCTGACGCCGTGGAGCAGGTCGCGGCACGGGCCACAGCACGGGCCACGGCACGGGCCACGGTCCGCGTCACCGTCGTCCGGCACGCGGCGCCCGCCGTCTCCGGCTCCGCGCCACCGGGCGCCTGGCCGCTCTCCCCCGCCGGCCGCGCGGCGGCCCGTGCCGTCTGCCTGCCGACCGGCACGCCCGCCGTCGCGAGCGACGAGCGCAAGGCGGTCGAGACGCTGGCCCTCGCGCTCGGCGTCGCCGACGTCCCCATGGACCCGAGGTTCGGGGAGGTCCGGCGCCCACCCGAGCCCGTGGCACCGGGCTTCCGTGCGGCCCGCCGCGCCTGGGTCGAGGGCGCCCTCGACGACCGGCACGACGGGTGGGAGACGCCGGACGCCGCGGCGCGCCGGTTCGGCGACGCCGTGCGGGAGCACGCCGCCGGGCGCGACCTCGTCGTCGCGACGCACGGCATGGTCCTCACCGCGTGGATGGTCGCGCTCGGCCGTGTGCCCAGCGGGCCGCCCGCGGGCGTGTTCTGGGCCCGGCTCGGGCTCCCCGACGTCGTCCCCGTGGACCTGGACCTCTGACACCACCGGGGACGACGACGGGGACCCGCGCGGTGGCGCGGGTCCCCGTCGTGCTCAACAGGTGGAGGCTCAGGCGAAGGCGGAGACCCCGGTGATGTCGCGGCCGACGATGAGCGCCTGCATCGACTCGGTGCCCTCGTAGGTGTGCAGCGCCTCGAGGTCGGCGAAGTGCCGCGCAACGCGGTTGCCGAGCAGGATGCCGTTGCCGCCCAGCATGTCGCGGGCGATGGACGCGACCTCGCGCGCCTGACGCGTCGTCGTGTACTTGGCGAGGGACGCCTGCTCGCCGGTCAGGGTGCCGGCGTCGGCGAGGCGCGTGATCTGCGCGACGAGCAGCTGCATCTGCGTGACCAGCGACAGCATGCGGGTGAGCCGCTCCTGCACCATCTGGTTCTTGGCCAGCGGTCGGCCGAACTGGATGCGCTGGGTCGCGTACGCGGCGGCCGCCTCGTAGCAGGCGACGGCGTGCCCGACGGCGGACCAGGCCACCGCGAGGCGTGTCGCGAACAGGACGGCGGCGGTCGCCTTGAACGACGTCGCGCCGGGCAGCGCCGCGCTCGCGGGGACGAACACGTCGTTGAGCACGATGTGCGCCTGCCAGATGGCGCGGAGCGAGACCTTGCCCTCGATGGTCGTGGCGGTGTAGCCGGGCGCGTCCTGGGGGACGATGAAGCCGTGCACCTGGTTGTCGCCGTCGTCCCCGACGAGGCGGGCCCACACGACGGTGATGTCGCCGCAGGAGCCGAAGCCGATCCACTTCTTCTCGCCGTCGAGGACGTATCCCTCGACGCCGTCGCGAGTCTCCTTGCGGGCGGTGGTCTCGAGCGAGACGGAGTCCGAGCCGTGTGTGGGCTCGGTGAGCGCGAACGCGCCGAGGATCTCCCCGCGCGCCATCGGCTCGGCGTAGGTCGCGACCTGCTCGGGCGAGCCGTGCATGACGATCGACCGCAGCGCGAGGCCGCCCTGGACGCCGCAGATCGTGGCGACGGAGCCGTCGCCGCGCGACATCTCCATGCTCGCCAGGCCCTCGGCCATGAACGAGATCTTCGGGCGGCCGTCGACGTCGACGCCGTCGCGCAGGAGGTCGCGCTCGGCGAGCTTCTTCACGAGGTCGAACGGCACCTCGGCGCGCTCCCAGTAGCCGTCGATGACGGGGAGCACCTCGTCCTGGACGAACTCGCGGACGGCGAGCTGGTGGGCGCGCTCCTCGGGCTTGACGTCGGCGAAGGCGCCGACGTAGTCGAGGTCGAGCGGCTGCGAGACGTCGTAGTCGGGGGCGGTCACGCCGGGCATGACGGGGGCGGTGCGGGTCATCGACGACCTCTCTCTGCGCGGGGGTCCGGCGTTCCGGGCCCGGAGAAGGAGGGCCGACGCCGCCACGAGGCTGGTGGTGTGGCGACGCCGACCTGCTCCCATCGTCACCCGCGACGGCGTCTCAGGTCAAGCGATACTCCGTCTCACCGCCGTCGGCCGAGGTAGTGCGGATCCCTGCGAGGCAGTTCGCAAGTCCGCGAGGTAGTCCGCATCTCGGCGAGGTAGTCCCGGAGCGGGCCACACTGTGGCCATGGCGACGACCAGCGCAGGCCTCCTGCTCTACCGGACCACGCCCGACGGCGGGCTCGAGGTGCTGCTCGGGCACATGGGCGGGCCGTTCTGGGCGCGCAAGGACGAGGGCGCGTGGACCGTGCTCAAGGGCGAGCTCGAGCCGGACGAGGAGCCGCACGCGGCAGCACTCCGCGAGGCCGCCGAGGAGCTCGGGCTGCCCCTTCCAGCACCACCGTCCCCGGACGTCGACCTCGGCGAGGTGCGGCAGAAGTCCGGCAAACGCGTCGTCGCGTGGGCCCGCGAGTGGCCGCCGCCCGGCCCGGACCTGGACCAGGTCCGCAGCAACACCGTGGAGATCGAGTGGCCGCCGCGCTCGGGGCGCCGCATCGAGGTGCCGGAGATCGACCGCGTCGCCTGGTTCGGGCCCGACGACGCGCGCCGCGTCGTCGTCAGCGCGCAGGCCGCGCTCGTCGACCGCCTCGAGACCGCCCTCCGGCCCTAGCGCGAACTACCTCGCGAAGTTGCGGACTACCTCGCGAAGTTGGGGACTACCTCGCGGAGAGGTGGACCACCTCGCGTCAGGCGGTGAACGTCAGCCAGAGCAGGGCGACGTTGAGCGCCACGATGACGGCGGCCACGGCCCACGCGGCCACCTGGGTGGCGAGCCCGTTCCGGAACCCGCCCAGCAGGCCGGCGTCGCGGGTGATGCGCACCAGCGGCACCATCGCGAACGGGATGCCGAAGCTCAGCACCACCTGGCTCACGACCAGCAGCCACGTGGGCGACACCCCGGTCGCCAGCAGCACCAGCGCGGGCACCAGGGTGACCAGCCGGCGGGTGAGCAGGGAGACGCGCACGCGCAGCAGCCCCGCCATGATCTCGGCACCCGCGTAGGCGCCGACCGACGTCGACGCGAGCCCGGACGCCAGCAGCCCGACGCCGAAGAGCACGGCCACGGCCGGGCCGAGCGACGACTCGATGGCGGCGTGCGCGCCCTCGATCGAGTCGGTGCCGGTGCGGCCGGGCAGGTTCGCGGCGGCGAGCAGCAGCATCGCGATGTTCACCCCGCCAGCCAGCACGAGCGCCGCGACCACGTCCCAGCGCGTGGCGGCGAGCAGCCGGCGGACGGCGGCGGGCGACGGCCGCGCGGGCTCGTCGTCCGGCATGTCGTCCACGCCCGCGACGCCCGCGGCGAGGAGGTGCTGCCGCTGCACGCGCGCGTCGTGCCGCACGCGGTCGCGCGCGAGCGACGAGTGCAGGTAGATGGCATGCGGCATCACCGTGGCGCCGAGCATCGACGCCGCCAGCAGCACCGACTCGGGGCCGGCGAGGCGCGGCACCAGGCCGCCCAGCACGGCGCCCAGGTCGGGCGGGGAGAAGAACAGGCCCGCGCAGAACCCGATCGTGAGCACCACGAGCATCGACGTCACGACCGACTCGAAGACGCGCTGCCCGCGCCGCTGCTGCACCGTGAGCACCAGCATCGACACCCCGCCGGTGATGAGGCCGCCCAGCACCAGCGGGACGCCGAACAGGAGGTGCAGGGCGATGGCGCCGCCGATCACCTCGGCGACGTCGGTGGCCATCGCGACGACCTCCGCCTGCACCCAGTAGGCGACGCGACCGCGCCGGGAGAGGCGCTCGCCGAGCACCTCCGGCAGCGAGCGCCCGGTGACCACGCCGAGCTTCGCGGACAGGTACTGCACCAGCACCGCCATGGCGTTCGCGGCCACCAGCACCCACACGAGCAGGTACCCGAACCGCGCGCCGGCGGTGAGGTTGGCGGCGACGTTCCCCGGGTCCACGTATGCGATGGCCGCGACGAAAGCCGGACCGAGCAGCGCCACGATCCGGGCCGGGCGCGCACCCTGGCCACGTCGGCTCACACGTCTCCTTCGGTCGGATCTTTTCGGGTAGCCGAAACTCTAGACGTTGATACCCGCATCTCGCATCCTCGCCCGCCTCCGCGGCCGCCGCGGAGGGAGGTCTGCCACGATGTCGGTCGTGCCCACCACGCAGCCCCTCTCCGCGCCGAGCGCCCCCGGTCCCGTCGGCGCGGCGCTCAGGTCCCGGTGGCTGCTGGCGCTCGGCTTCGTCGTCGTCCACGCGTGGGTGGTGAAGCAGGCCATCACCTGGGGAAACACCATCTACGGGGACGTCACGCTGTACGAGTGGTGGGCCCGCCACGGCCTCACCACCGGGCAGTGGCCGGTGCTCGACTACGACTGGGTGTACCCCGCCGGCGCGCTGGTCCCGGTCACGCTGCCCGCGCTCCTGTCGACGAGCGTCCTGGGGTACGAGATCGTCTGGACGGCGATGGTCGTGGCGCTCGACGCGGTCGCCACCGTCGTGCTGGTGCGGTCCGCCCCGCGCGGCGTGCTCGGCGCCTGGTGGTGGCTCGCGTTCCTCGTCGCGCTCGGCCCGATCTTCGTCGGGCGGCTCGACGGCGTCGTCGCGCCGCTCATCCTCGTCGCCCTGGTGGTCGCCTCCCGCCGCCCCGCCCTCGCGACGGCGATCGCCACGGCCGGGGCGTGGATCAAGATCGCGCCGGGCGCCGTCGTCGTCGCCCTGGCCGCGACCCGCGCGCGCTGGCGCGACCTGCTGCGGCACGTCGTCGTGCCGGGCGCGGCGGTCAGCGTGGTCGTCGTCGGGCTGGCCCTCGCGGGCGGCGCGGGCGAGCGCGCGTTCTCCGTCTTCGGCCAGCAGGAGGCGCGCACGCTGCAGGCCGAGTCCGTGCTCGCCACCTGGTTCAGCGTGGCGCGGCTGTGGGACCCGACGGTGCGGATCGAGTACAACGACGTCATCTACACCTACGAGGTACAGGGCGAGGCCGCCCGCCAGGTCGCGTCCACGCTGGACGTGCTGCTGCCGGTCGCCGTCCTCCTGCTCGCCGCCCTCACCTGGTGGACGGCGCACCGCCGCCCCGACCACGCCGGCGACATCCTGCTGCTCAGCACCACCGCCCTGCTGCTCGCGCTCATCGTGTTCAACAAGGTGGGCTCGCCCCAGTTCGTCGCGTGGATCGGGCCGCCGCTGGCCGCCGCGCTCGCGCTGGCCGGACGCGGCACGCGCCGGCTGTGGGGGCCGCCCGCCGTCGGGGCGCTCCTCGCCGCGCTCGGCACGCAGATCGTCTACCCCGTCGCCTACGGCGAGTTCCTCGCCGGCGAGCCCGCGATGATCGTCGTCGAGGGGCTGCGGAACCTGGCGCTCGTCGTGCTGCTCGTCGGCGCCGTCTGGCGCATCGCGCAGCTCGGGCGCGACGGCGTGCGGGACGTCGTGGGCGACGACGTGCCCGCCTGAACAGGCGCGTCCCAGGCGTTCACCGGCAGGTCGGCACCCGTTCACCACGGTCTTCCCGGGCCGCCATCCGTCCTCCCTACGGTCACCCCGAGGGCGCGCAGGTGCGCGCCACCGGCCGCCACGGAGGACCCCTTGCGCATCGCCCGCACCCCGCGACCCTCTGCTCCTCGGAACCCCGCACCCCGGCTCCCGCGCCGCACCGTCGTCGGCGCCTGCGCGACGACGCTCGCCGTCGCGCTGGCCGTGCCCGTCGCGCTCACCGCGTCGGCCCACCGCGACACGACGACCGGACTCGCGCGGCCCGGCGCCGGCGTCGTCACGCAGCCGGTGACGACCTCGGCCGACGACGCCCGCATCGCGCTGTCGCCCCTCGGCTCGCACGCCACGGGGGTCTTCGACGAGTCGGCGGCGGAGATCGTCGCCTACCACGCGCGCTCGCAGCGCCTGTTCTCGGTGAACGCGCAGGCGGGCGAGGTCACCGTGCTCGACGTCGCCGCGCCGTCCGCTCCTCGCAAGCTCTTCGCGCTGCGGACCACGGGCGTGCGGGCCGCGGACGGCAGCACCGTGCCCGACGGCGCGGTCGCGAACTCGGTCGCCGTGCGGCCCGACGGCCTCGGGGTCGTCGCCGTCGAGTCCCCCGACAAGGTCTCCGACGGCTGGCTCGTGCTGTTCGACGCCGCCGGCGACGGCCGGGCCCTCGGCGCGTGGCGCGTCGGCGCCCTGCCCGACATGGTGACGATCACGCCCGACGGGCGCAGCGCCGTCGTCGCCAACGAGGGCGAGCCCGCCGACGACTTCTCGGTCGACCCCGAGGGCTCCGTCTCCGTCGTCGCGCTCCCCGACCGCGTGTCCGGCAAGAAGCTCCCGGCCGTCACGCAGTCCGCCGTACGCGCCGCGACGTTCCACGCCTTCGAGGGCGACGCGCTGCCCGACGGCGTGCGCGTCTTCGGCCCGGACGTCGCGGGACCCGGCGGGTCCCTCGCCCACCGCGTGTCGCGCAACCTCGAGCCGGAGTACGTCACGGTGTCGAAGGACTCCCGCACCGCGTACGTCGCGCTGCAGGAGGCGAACGCCGTCGCCGAGGTGGACCTGCGCAGCGCGCGCACCATGGACCTGTGGTCGCTCGGCAGCAAGGACCACTCCGAGCCCGGCCAGGGCATCGACCCGTCCGACAAGGACGGCGTCGCCGCGATCCGCGAGGTGCCGGTCCGCGGGCTCTACATGCCCGACGGGATCGCCTCGTACACCTCGCGCGGGCGGACGTACCTCGTCACCGCGAACGAGGGCGACGCCCGCGAGTGGGGTGACTACGCCGAGCCCGCCCGGGTCAAGGACCTCGGCAAGGACGGGCACGCGCCGGTCTGCGCCGACTCCCCCGCCGCCGGGCTGCTCGGCGACGAGGACCTCGGCCGCCTCACCGTCACCACCGCGTCCGGGCTGCGCGCCGACGGCTCCTGCTACGAGCAGCTCTTCGCGTTCGGCGGCCGGTCGTTCTCGATCTGGAGCACCGGCGGCGAGCTCGTCTTCGACTCCGGCGACCAGTTCGAGCAGGTGACCGCCGACGCCCTCGGCGACGCGTTCAACACCAACCACACCGAGACCAAGGGCGACGGCCGCAGCGACGACAAGGGCCCCGAACCGGAGAACCTCGCGATCGGTGAGGTGTCGGGCCGCACCTACGCCTTCGTCGGGCTGGAGCGCGCCGGCGGCGTCATGGTCTACGACATCACGCGGCCCGAGCGGGCCGCGTTCGTCACCTACGTCTCGAACCGCGACTACTCGGTGTCCGTCGAGGACGCGATCGACGACGGCGCCGACCCCGGCACCGCGCTCGCCTCGGCCGGCGACCTAGGCCCCGAGGGGCTGGCGTTCGTCCCCGCGTCCGACTCCCCGACGCACCGGCCGCTGCTCGCCGTCGCCAACGAGGTGTCCGGCACCACGACGTTCTTCCAGGTCGACCGCCTCACCGGGCGCCGCTGACCCCCGGGCGGTCGGCGTCCCGGGTCCGCACCACGCGGCCCGGGACACCGGCGGCCCCGGGTGCCGAGTACCGTGCCTGTCATGACCCTCTCGCAGTACCTGGACGAGTGCGCCACCCGTGCGGCGCTGGTCCTCGGGCACGAGATCGAGGTCAGCGTGACGGTCCGCGAGCACGGCATCTCCCTGAAGGCGGGCAGCAGCTCCCGGGCCGCGGCGCGCTGCGACCAGGCCGAGGCCCGCGCTGACACGGGGCCCTGCATCGACGCGATGCGCGTGCGGGAGGCCCTCACCACCGACGTCGCCACGGCGCCCGCGCGCTGGGAGGCGTGGGCCACGGCCGCGAAGGACGCCGGGTTCGTGCAGGCGCTGGGCGCGCCGGCCGTCGTCGGCCCCGGGGTCCAGGTCGCGCTCAACGTGTACTCGCGCACCGGCGGGGACTGGCCCGCCGACTTCGTCGCGACCTGCACCGCCTACGCCCTGCTGACCGCGGACGCGGTGCGCCTCCAGCTCCAGTTCGCCGACCTCGAGGCCGCCGTCGCGGCCCTGCACCGGAGGATCGCCGACGACGTCGCCGTCGAGCGCGCCGTCGGGGTGCTGATGGCCGCGAACGACTGCACCGACGACGACGCCCGGCGGGTGCTCCGGGCCGCCTCGCAGGCGCGCGACCTCCCCCTGCGCGAGGTGGCCGACTCGATCGTGCGGACGCTCGTCCTCGGCGGTGAGGGCGACGTCATCGGAGAGACCGATCACTGACACCGCAGGCCGACATCGCGGCACGACGACGAGCACCGGCCATCGGTGGAAAACTGGCCCCGGCGCGACAGGACGGAGCCAGCGGTGAACACCTCCGAGCTTCTGGGGCTCCTCGCCCGCGCCCTCACCGAGGTCGAAGGGGCCGACCTCTCCCCCGCGACGCGCCTCGGCCGCGCGTGCGTCGCCGTCCTGGGGGCGCAGGGCGGCACCGTGACCGTGGCGGCGTCGCCCGGCGAGCAGCTCACGATCACGACCTCCGGGGGCACGTCCGCGGAGCTCGGCGCCATGCAGGAGGTGCTGGGCGACGGGCCCGGGCACGTGGCGATCGCCGAGGACAGGATCGTGGTCACGCCCCTGCGGCCCGGCGCCGTCCCGGACGACGTCTTCTCCCTGTTCGCCGGCGGGGGCAGCGAGGACGCCACCTGGTACGCCGTGCCGATGCGGGTGGGCGGCATCCCGGTCGGTGCGCTCGGGCTGTACGTCGCGGGGTCGTCGCTCGCCCGCAGCCTGGAGGAGGCGCAGTTCCTCGCCGACGCCGTGGGGACCGCCGTGCTCGGCGAGGCCGACGAGGACGGCGCCTCCGCCCGCGCCCAGGTGCACCAGGCCACGGGGATGGCGGCCATCCAGCTGCGGCTGCCGCCCCCGGACGCGCTGGCCGTGCTCCGGGCGCACGCCTTCGCGCAGGGGGCGACGCTGGAGGCCGTGGCGCACGACGTCGTGACGCGGCGGCTGTCGTTCGCCGGCACCGAGACCGTCGAGTCGCGCCGCTCCGACGAGACCTGAGGGGCTCAGTCCGTCCGGAGCGGCGTGAGCAGCCCCTGGACCGTGGCGCGACGGTCCAGGTCCTGCCGGTGCGCGACCGCGACGATCTCGCGGGCCAGCTCGCGGATCGGGACGTTGTGGTCGTTGGAGGTACGGCGCATCATCCCGAACGCGGTGTCGGGGTCCACGTCGTAGAGCACGGCGACCATGCCCTTGGCCTGCTCGATCACCCCGCGGCTCTCGGCCGCGGTGCGGATGTCGGCCGACGCGCGCGCGTCGGCGCGCTCCGCGACCACGGCGGTGAGGTCGACGACGAATCCCTCGAGCACGAACGGCCCGGCCGCCTCCTCACGCACGCCCCGCCCGACGACGGCGATCGTGAGCTCGCGGCCACGCGCGTCGAGCAGCCGGTGCACCACGGAGAACGCCTCGCCCGTGCGCGTCGCCGCCTCGAGGGCCTCGCGGGTGCGGTCGCGGTCCTCCGCGTGCACGTGGGAGAGCACAAGCTCGGTGGTGGGCACCACCTCGCGCGGGGCGAAGCCGTGCAGGACGTACACCTCGTCCGTCCAGGCCCACAGGCCGGACGCCGGCTCGAGCCTGAACTGACCGACCAGGCGCGGGGGCTCGAGCGTCTGCCCCTCGGCTGCCACGGTGTCTACGGGCAAGGTCGCCTCCGACCACATGAAGCACACCGGCCGTTCCTTGACCGGAGATGACGACCCTAGCAAGCGGCGGGCCGGTCGGGACGACGGCGGCGCGGACCGCTACGTTGGGCGCGTGCCGACACCGCCGTCGCCTCTCCGCCCCGCCCGCCGCGCCGTCCTGGGCGCGACCTTGCTCGTCGCCGTCCTCGCTCCGGCAGGATGCACCGCCCTCCCGTCGCACGCAGGCGGTTCGCTCGAGGTCGAGGTGCTGTCCACCTGGTGCGACGACGGGTGCACGACCGCCCCCGCGGCCGGCGCCGAGGTCGAGGTGCTCCTCGGCACGGACCCCGTCGACCGCGGGACGTCCGACGCCGACGGCATGACCCGGTTCGAGCTCGACTCGGTCGGCACGTTCGAGGTCGTCGCGCACGTGGGCGAGGTGACGTCGCTGCCCTCGCAGGTGGACGTCCAGGGCGGGGGCGGCCTGACCGACGTGACGATCATGGTCCAGGCACCGGGGAGTCCGTGATGTCGGCCCGACGACGGCACCCAGGCACGACGCTTCGCTCCGCCCTCGGCCGGGTGCTCGGCGTCGTCGCCCTCCTCGTGACGACGGGGATGTCGGCCGGGTGCGGGGTCTTCCCGCAGACCGCGTACTGCGGCTCGAGCGACCCGGTGGTCACGCCCACGAGGGCGGCACCCGGCGACAAGCTCGACGTCCGGATCACCGGCGGGGGCGGCGTCGACTGCTCGACCGACCTGCCGGACCACGCCCGGTACACGATCTGGATCATGTCGCGCGTGGACGGGACGGGAGACGACGACCTCGGCACCCACTACTACTCAGCCGACCTCGCCACCCTCGACCCGGACGAGGACGGCGCCGCGCGCAGCACCGTGGCCGTGCCGCAGGACATGCCGCCCGGCCCGGCGACGATCTCGGTGGACCTCGAGAACGCCATGACCGTGTGCGAGATCGACCCGAGCATGTCGTGCGCGCCGGACCCGTTCGCATTGATCGAGATCGCGGAGTGAGCGGCCCGGGCCGCACGCCCTGCTAGGTTGCCGCGGGTGCGCAGGGTGTCGGTGGTCGGGGCGGCAGGGTCCGGGAAGTCGACGCTCACCCGGGAGCTGGCGGTGCGGCTCGGCGTGCGGCGCGTCGAGGTGGACGCGCTGTTCTGGGGGCCGGACTGGACCCCCCGCCCGCGCGACGCCTTCGAGGCGGACGTCCGGCGCGAGGTCGCCGGCGACGCGTGGGTGATCGACGGCAACTACTCCGCGCTGCTGCCGGAGGTCTGGGCGCGGGCGGACGCCGTGGTCTGGCTCGACCCGCCCCGCCGGGTCGTCATGGCGCAGGTGTACCGGCGCACGGTGGCCCGCGCCGTCGACCGGACCGAGCTCTGGCCGGGCACCGGCAACCGGCAGCGCTGGCGCGACGTCTTCGCACCCTGGCGCAAGGACGGCATCGTGCGCTGGTCGTGGGACCAGGTGGGGCGCTACCCCGAGCGGTACGGCGCGGCGATGGCCGACCCTGCGCACGCGCACCTGGAGTTCCACCGGCTGCGGTCGCGCGGCGCGGTCGACGCGTTCCTCGCGGCCGCCCGCTGAGCCCAGGTCGGCTGGTCCCGAGGTCCGCTGATCCACGGGGGCGATGACTCCATGACGCCGGGGCGGTCCACCCGTCATGACCAGAGTGGTGGGTGACATCTCGATCTCCCTGGACGGGTACGTCACCGGGCCGCACCCGGGCCCCGAGAACGGGCTGGGCGACGGGGGCGAGGCCCTCCACACGTGGGCGTTCAGCGACGACCCGGTCGACCGGGAGCAGCTCCGGTCGGCCACCGCGCGCAGCGGCGCCGTCGTGCTCGGGCGACACCTGTTCGACGTCGTCGACGGGCCGCAGGGCTGGGACGACGAGGTGGGCTACGGCGCGCTCGAGGTGGGGACGCCCCCGTTCTTCGTCGTCACGCGGCACGAGCCCGCGCGCACGCGCCTCGCGTTCTGGACCTTCGTCACGACCGGCCTGCACGACGCCGTTGAGCATGCGCGCGCTGCCGCCGACGACGTGGCCGCGGAAGCCGGCGACGACCGCGACGTCGTCCTCATGGGCGGCGGGCTCACCGTCGGGTCGGCGCTGGACGCCGGGCTGCTCGACGCCCTGGTGCTGCACCTGTCCCCCGTCGTCCTCGGGTCCGGGACACCGCTGTTCGTCGGCGGCCGACGGCACGCCCTGGTGCAGCGGACCGTGACGCCGTCGACGACGGCCGTGCACGTGGTCTACGACGTCGACGCCCGCGTGCCCGTGCGCTGATCGCCGTCGAGCACGAGGTCCGCGAGCGCCCGCCGCAGGGCGGCGGTGCCCGGGCCGGGCTCGAACGCGGGGATGCGCAGGAAGTCCTCGAGGTCGGCGCGGGAGAAGTCGCCGAGCCGGTCGGCGCGGCCGTCGCGGATGGACTCGAAGACCGTCGGGCCATGCACGAAGACCGGGTCGGTGAGCCGCAGCCCGCCGTCGGCGGCCTGGAGGATGTGGCCGGGCCGGATGTCGGCGCCGCCCCAGAGGCGGTAACGGCGGGCGCCGGCGGCGAGCAGGTCCTCGATGCGGCGGCGCAGGTCCACGACGTCGGGGTGGTCGGCGAGGTCGGCGGGCACGTCGTCGGACGGAGCGGCGTCGGTGGCGCTGGTGATGCCGAGGGACTTCACCAGGCCCAGCGCCCGGCCCTCGTCCGCGGGGTGCAGGCGCTCCATGACGACGACGTAGCCGCGGTGGCGCAGGGGCACCACGTCGTCGATCCGCACGACGAGCGGGTGCGGCCGAGCGGCGAACTCGTCGGCGAAGAGCCGGTACGCCGGGTCGAACGGCGTGACCCGCGCGGCCAGGGAACCGTCCGGGGACGCGAGCACCCACGCCCAGTCACCCGTACCGATCAGGCTCCAGCTGTGCGCCTCGAGCACAGCGCGCGCGTCGTCGGCGGTGGCGTCGGGGTCGATCGTCGGGAGCACGGCCCCAGCATCGGCCGGTGCAACCCACGCCGTCAGGTCCTTTTCGCGTACGGGAGCACGACGTAGTACCCGATGACGGTGAGCGGCGCTGAAGTGGCGCCAGGTGCTACGTCGAGGCTGCGATTGCGCCCATGTGTCGTCGTCGCCCGCCCCATACCCTGACCCGGGAACGAGCGGAGGAGATCGGGTGCTGGACGACGAGGGCGTGCGCGACACGCTGAAGCGGTGTCGGATGCTGATCGGTGCGGTCCGCGCGCCGAAGTTGCGCCAGGACCTGGCGTCGGCGCTCGACGGCGGCGCGGACGTGGGCCCGCAGGTCGCGGCGCTGCGCTGGTTCGACGACGGGGATCCCGACCAGCGTCGGCTGGCCGATGACGCCGCGGCGCTCGGCAGGCTGCTGTCGGAGCACGGGATCCTGGCGTACGGGCCGATCTCGGAGTGGCCCGCGCGGGAGCAGGACCGGCCGGGGCTCGCGCGCGCCGTCGTCGACCGGGCGTTCGTGGGCGAGCGACGCGGCTGGATGACCGAGGTCGAGCTGAACGCGCGCCTGGCGATGCTGTTCTTCGACCCGTCCGGGCTGCGCCGGTTCGCCGTGGACACCGGCATCCTGGAGCGGGAGGCGGACGGCTCGCGCTACTGGCGGGCCACTGACCAGCGCGGACTCGCTGCGGTCTAGAAGGGCGCGAGCGTCTCGAGCAGGATGGCGCCGACCATCCCGGCGAGCGACAACGAGATGACCAGCACGGGCGCCCGGCGACGCCGGCGGAGGGCGCCGACCTCCGCGCCGAGCACCCAGACGAAGAGCACGAGGGTCAGGAGCCGCCACACCACGCCGCCCACGGAGGGCGCGTCGACGACGGTGAGGACGTGCCGCCACCACGCGCTGACGAAGAGGCCGGCCACGCCCGCCTGGATCAGCGCGAGGCCCGTCACGGCCGCCGCCCGCAGCAGCCGGTCGCCGCGGTCGTCGGCGTCCGCCCCGGCGAGCTCGTAGCCGTCCGTGCGTCGCGCTGCCATCGTCGGTGGTCTCCCGCTGGTCGTGGGTGGCGCCGGTCGCCGGCGCCTGGCCGACCAGTGTCCGGCGCGGAGGCGCGAAAGTACAACCATCCTGGCGAGATTCGTCACCTCCTGACAATGATCACCAAGTGGTGATAATTTTGTGTCATGGCCTCGCCGGAACGTCGTGACCTCCTCGGGCTGCTCGGCCCGCTCTACCGCAGCCTGCGGCGCGCGGAGGACCGCTGCGCGCAGGCGGCCGGGCTGTCGATGTGGCAGTACGCGGTGCTGTCCGTCGCCGCGCGGGAGGAGGGGCTGAGCCAGACCCAGCTCGCCGACCGGCTCGGGTACAGCCGGAACCGGATCGTCGGCGACCTCGACGTCCTGCAGGCCCGCGGCCTCGCCGAGCGCCGCGCGGGCGCCGACCGGCGCCGCAACGCCATCCACGTGACCCCCGCCGGGGTCGCCACGGTCGCCGAGATCCAGGGGGCCATCTGGGCCGCCGAGGACGAGCTGCTGGCCCACCTGCCGGCGGGCGGCCGCGCGTCGTTGCAGTCGCTCCTCGAGCACGTCGGGGCGCGGCCCGAACCGAGAGGCTGATCATGGACACGTCCGCGCTGCACACGGCTACCGAGGCGTTCGCCGCCCTCGTCTCGGAGGTGACGCCCGGCGACCTCGCCGCGCCCACCCCCTGCGAGGGCTGGGACGTTGCGGACCTCTACCGCCACGTCGTCACCGAGAACGTCCACTTCGGCCAGGCCGTCGCGGGCACCGAGGGTGCGCCGTCGGACCTGGAGCAGCCGCCCGGCCTCGACCGCGTCGGCCCCGCCTGGCCCGGGCTGGAGACGACCTACCGCCGCACCGCCGGCCTCATGGAGCGCGCCTTCGCCGACGTCACCGATCCCGAGCAGCGGCGACCCGTACCAGGCGTGCGGGGCGAGCGCGCCGTCGCCGACCTCTACGAGATGCAGCTGTGCGACACCGTCATCCACACCTGGGACCTCGCCCGCGCCCTCGGCCTCGAGGACGACGACGTCGACCCCGCCCTCGCGCAGCGCGTGCTGCGGCGCATGCAGGCCGGACCCGACACCTCCCGCGGCCCCGGCCGCGCGTTCGCCGAGGTCCGCGGTGCGGCCCGCCCCGGCGCCGGCGTCCTCGAGCAGATCATCCTGCTGTCCGGCCGGACGCCCTGAGGGGCGTCGGGCCCGCACCGGGAGCCGTCGCCCGGGCCGTCAGCGCGCGGTGACGATCCCCTCGCGTCCGAGGTGCGCTCCGACGGGCCCGTCCCGCCAGTCGAGGTCATAGAGGCTGACCTGGATGCGGGTCGTCGCCGGGTGCGCGCCCAGACCGGGAGGAAGGACCGTCGCCCGGCCGCGCGAGTCCAGCGCGAGGATCTCGGGGTCGCGGACCTGCAGCTCGTCGACGACGAGGAGCAGCTGGTGGCGCCGACGCGCCACCCCGGTGACGTGGTCCCAGGGGACCTGGAGCCGGTAGCGGTCCCGCTGGACCGCGAGCCCGTCGTCGGAGACGGTGAGGGTGCGGCGCCGGGCCCGCGCCCAGGCGAACGGGACCGACAGGAGCATCACCGCGCCGAAGGCGACGGCTCCCGCGACCCCGGACGGCCCCACCAGGGCCGCGAGGCCGAAGGCCGCGGCCGTCACCGCGACGGGTGGCACGACGGCGCTCACGAGCACGACGGCCGGTCGGAGGCGGAGCTGCTGCGGCATGGGACCGAACCGTAGCGTCCACCGACGGCCCGTGGTACCGCTACTCTTCGCGTCGTGAACGACGACGTGGTCGAGCTGAAGGTCCGCTTCCGCCGACGGACCGGGAAGATCGCCATCGCGGTCGCCGCCGTGCTGGTGCTCCTCGTGACGTGGTGGACGGTCTCGGGAACGGCGGCGGTGGCGATGGGGTCCGCAGCGTCGTCCGGCGTGGGGCACTGGGACCAGTGCAAGTACGCCGACGACGATTTCTGGGCCCTGTACGCCCAGGACGAGGCGCCCGTGGCGGTCCAGACCATCCGCAACGACGGGCGGTGGCCCGTCGTGGTGGTCAGCCGGCGGCCAGAGGCCTTCCGCTTCAGCCCGCCGCCGGCCGACTTCCGGGACGACTCGATCTTCCCCGCCGATCCGGCCGACGGGGCTCCGCCGGAGTCGGAGACGTCGGACCGTGTCACCATCCCGCCCGGCCGGGAGGCGTCGATGTGGATCATCGACCCGTTCCGGCGTGTCGACGGCGCCATGGTGTTCGGCCAGACGCGCTCCAACGACCGGGAGGGTGCCGAGAGCGCGCCTGTCACCGTCTGGTCGCTCGGCGTCCCCCGCGACGTCGACATCGCCCTCCTCGGCACCCTGTGGCAGAGCCCGCTGACCAGCGACTCGTCGGACTTCCAGGACGAGCTCGCGCTGCTGTGCGACGAGTGATCCGGCGATCGGTGGGGCACCGACGTCGATAGGCTCGCGAGCGTGGACCGACCAGGAGCTCCGGTGCAAGGTCAGGAGATGTCCGCCTACCCTCCGGCTCCTCCGCTGGCGGTGGACTGGACGCGGGCCCGCGCGGCGCTGTCGACCGTCGCCCTGCTCGGGGTGGAGACGGTCATCAGCCTGGGCGTGATGTTCGGGACGGGCCTGCTGGTCTGCGTGGTGTCGGGCCCGTACGAGGACCTGCTCTCGGTGGTCGGGTGGGTGTTCTGGAGCGCTGTCTTCGCCGTCGTCACGACGGGGGCGGTCCTCGTCGTCGGGCTCCCGCTCCGCTTGGCCCGGCCCCTGCGCTCGTGGTGGGAGCGCAACGGGGAAGTCATGCTGCTGGGCGTGCTGGTGGGCGTCGCCCTCGTCGTCGGTGCCTTCGTCGCGGGGCATCCCGGCACCGTGAACGCGGACGGCGTCGAGCTGGCGGTGTACGAACCGCAGTGGGTTCTCCTGCTGGCCGGCTGGGTCGTGCTGGCGTTCTCGTGCGCGTACGTGCGCTGGCCGCGCCGCTGGACACCCCGGAGAACGACGAAGGGCCCCACGCCCGCGTGATGCGGGTGGGCCCTTCAGGTGGCGGTAGCGGTGGGCTCCAAAACGGCGCGTTGGTTCGCCCTGCTCGCTCGGGGTGTTCTGGCATCTGACCTGGTCTTTTACGGCTTCGTCCGTTGGATCGGGTTGCACCCGCCGGCTCCGATCTGCCGTCCAAAAAGGAGGCAATTCGGCGACCTACCGACCGTTAGCCGCTACGAGCTGCTGTCCGTGCTGCGACCGCGCCGTCGTGCGATCAGCGACTCCACAGTCATCCCGACGGCACCGATGACCGCCAGAAGCCAGAGCACAGTGAGGGGCGCTCGAATCCAGTCCGTCAGGACTCCTTCGGTCCACCAGATCATGAGGAACCAGGCGACGAGGAACATGCCCAGCAAGACGTGCCGCCAAACGTTGCGCAACCGGCTCGGCCCGTCCATCGGCATGACGCGAAGAGTACTGCCGACATGGGCCATGTCGGAGCCCACGCCGCGGCCGTCGTGCAGCGCCAGCAGGAGGCCCGGTGCACAGGGAGGCGCCGTACCGATAGCGGAGCATAAGAGGTCGTCGGAGGTCCGGGTCAAGGGTGGCCGCAGGCCATCGCGTAGCGACGCCGCAGGCGCCCTTGACGCGGGCCGGAGGCGGCCGGATGCTCGGCGGTCGGTACGGGGCCGGACAGCGAGACGCCGCACGTACTCAGCCACGAATTGCGGACGGTACACGCTTGGCATCACCGTCGAGCGAGGTCCCGGAGTCATAGCCCTGCTCCCGGCGATTGACGCTCGACGCTGGTCCCGCGATGATCCCCAGGCAGTGCACGCCACCGCAGACGCGCAAGTTCCTCTTTCGAGCAGCACACGCGGTGTCCTGGACCCGGAGCAAAGGTTGACAGAAGACATGGAGCAAGCTGGTCCCGAGCCAAGGTCGGCGAACCTCGGTGCCGCCGGAGGTGCGGAGCTTGCCAACGGAGACGTGATCTATCGCGTGTCACCCGGCCTCCGAGTGGGCACCGCTGTGGCCGCGCCGCTGTGGATACTCCTGTTCCTTGCCCTCACCACCGTCCCCCTTCACCCCGATGACACGCTTGGCAGCATCCTGTTCGGGTACACCCTCGTCGGGGGCGGCGGTGTCTTCGCCCTCCTGATCGGTCGCGGATGGATCCGCGTCTCTGATGAGGGGATCAGCACCCGCAACATCTTGACGTCGACGTGGGTCCCGTGGAACGAGGTGGAGGCCCTCGAGTCCGGATCGAAGGTCGGCATCGTCAAGCGCGACGGTCAGACGTGGTGGTGCTGGGCGGTCCAGCGAGCGAACATCGCTGGAATGCTCAATCGGCGCTCCCGGGTCGACCGGGTCGTCGGTGAAATCGAGCTCCGTCATGCCAGGGCCACCTCGGTCTCGGTCCCCGAGCCTGGCGACAACATCTCCCGCAGGTCGCTGATACGACCTGCGTGGTGGGAATGGATCGTCATCGCCGGGTACGTGGCCACAGCCATCGTGGGGCTCGCCGGCACTTAGGGTGCGGGCCACGCGCGGGCGCGGTTCGACGCGGGCCAGTGTTAGGCGAACGCGATGCGCCGTGACCCGCACGCGACGTACGGCGCGCAACCACGGCGGAACCACGGAAGCGACCCTCGCAAGTAGCGCCAGGCCGCGTTGTTCCTGTGAGGTACGCCGGCCGGAGCGGGCGGTGGGGTGCGCGCAGCGAGCGGAGCGAGCGAAGCGCGGGGCCCCGACGTCTGCTCCGGCCGGCGTGCCGAGCGCGGCGCATGCCGCGCCTTGAGTCAGTAGAGAAAGTCCTCACGACATGACGGCGTCAAGCAGGTCCCGCTTCAAGGCAGACTTGGACCTGACCTGCCCCTCCCCCGGGTTCGGGAAGACGCACCCGAAGCCGCGGAGACACCCTTGAGACCGGCTTACCCAGCTGAGGAGCCTCATCCGGGCGGGAATTCACCCGACGACCCGGCGCGGACACGCCTGGCCCTCTGGCGAGTGTCGGACGGTACGTGCATCATGATGAACTCATCCGACCAGGAGGCCAGAGTGAGCGTCACACTGCTAACGCGGGATCAGGCAGTCGAGCGGCGGGCAGACTTGCTGAGCCGCCTTGGATTGACCGAAGAGGAGCTCATGGGCCGAGCGCGGCGTTACGAGCTCACGATCGCCGAGCGCGACGTTGCAGATGAAGTCGAGGGCTTGACGTACCTTCTCGGAGCAACCAGCGAGCAGTGACTTTCGATCCAGATGTGCAACTAGCGCACGAAGCCGAATGCTTCGCGTCAAGTTGCACATCACTGCTTAGCAGGGTGATTCTAACTCCCTGCCCTGAGTTTGTTGCGGATGGCATGCTCGGAAACGGCGTGTTCTTTGTTAAGCAGAAGGAATCCTCCATCCCGCTTGTTCGCACAGACGGGGAACTCGTCCTCTCCTTACAGGCCAAGTTCGACTGCCGCCTCGGTGGCAAAGATCGGCAAATGAAGACCCTCAAGTCGGAGATCAAGGTTTTTCCGGCGACGGATGGCCCGGCCCGACCGCTTGTGCGCTATGACTTTGTTGAGGACCCGATCGGCGACGTTCCGGCGGCCCACGTTCAGTTTCATGCACCACATCCTGAGCTCGAGCAAGCGATGACGCGTGCAGATGCTGGCACCCGGCGCGGCAAACAGCGAAAGAAGAGGGTTGACAGCGGCAAATCTCCCGAGGCCTCAGAACTGCATTTCCCGGTTGGGGGCAGGCGTTTCCGGCCATGCTTAGAAGACGTGCTTGAGGTCCTGATTGTCGAGTTCGGGATTCGATGTGTCGATGGCTGGCGAGATGCGCTCGCAGACTCGCGTGAGCGCTATCGCTCCATTCAGTTGCGAGCCGCCGTTCACGACTCGCCTCGCCACGCGATTCAAGAACTAGCGCAGATGGGGTACCGAATTGAGTGGACGGGCGAGGGTCAAGAGCCGACGGGGAATGCCGCCAGGATGCGCGAGATGTAGCTTCCTGCCGTCGGAGCGGGCACACCCTACTCGTTTGACTCCAGCGCTCTGCATGCAGGGACAATGCGGAGCGTTTCTTCAGCACTGTGTTTCTCCTGAGGAGGTGCAGACTGCGTCCGCGACCTGCACCATCGCCTGTCGGACTGGTGTCTTCGACGCGGCCCACGGGCGGTCGGCGTGGTCACGCCCGCTTGCTCCGGCGAGCCCTCGGTAGAGGGAGTGTTTCGGCCGCGGTGAGCTTCGCGTACGCCGAGAACAGCGCCGTTAGCCGAGCCTCATCGCTGACCGGCGCCGTAAGACCGAATGCTCGGTCGACGTGCGCATCGAGCGCGCGGTGGGCCTTCAGTAGTTCTGCTGCCATCGCGAGCGGGTTGTAGTGTTCGGCGAGCGACCGCTCGGGGTGCCGCTCGCGAGCAACGAGCACACCGCGACCCGCCTCGCAGATCGCCTCACGCCTCTTGGCGTCGACCGCGGGGAGCGGGAACGTGTTCCAAGTCAGGGTGTTCGCGAAGTTCGGATCGGATTTGATCCGGCCCCCGACAGCCTTCTGCCAGGTGATGAACATGGACGACGAGAGTATGGCGAACGCGAACCCGTCAGGGTCCTCGCACTTGTAGACCTTGTTTCCGGCGACGATGTCAGGACTGAGGTAGGCAACTGTCGCCCAGCGGCGCGACTCGGTGAATACCGACGGGATTCCGACGTAGGGAACGGTCGGTTGGGAACGCTGCCCGAAGAGGTACGGAGTCTGTGCCATCTCTCGTGTCGATGCCGCGGACGACTCACGACGGACGTCTGCCACCAGCTTCAGTCTGGTGCGAAGCACCTCAGACTTCGCAACGTCGGCCGGATCGAGGTCCTCCATCCACAGGCACCACCGCTTGAGGTCGTTGATGAACTCCTTGCCCATCAGGAATGGGCGAAGGTACTTCGCCGCGATCGGATCGGCGGCGACCTCCGCGTACTCATCGGGGGTGACCAACAAGTGGCCTCCATCGCGCGGCATGCTGCCCATCGACACGCTCGGAAGCCCAGACGCCAACGGCACGCGACGCTGCTCGACGAGGATGTTCGGTCCGTCAGCGAGGTAGGCGTTGATGCGCTGGGCGACCACGTGTCGAGTCGGTTCGCCCCGCAGCGCCTCGTAGTCGTAGAGCCAGGCGGGCCGGCGCGGGTGCTTGTCGAAGCCGATGATGACGCAGTGCACGGCCGCGGCGTCCGGGGCCTCGGACGTCCATGCGAAGGTGCGGTGAGCGAACTTGATGCGCCAGCCAGCGGCGAACACTGGTCCGAAGAGCGCGGGGACGGGCTCGCCTTGGGTGATCGAATTCGTCGAGACGAAGGCGAACTCGCCCTCGTACCCGGGCTGCTCGAACAGGGCGAGGGCCTTGGCGTACCAGCCGGTGACGTAGTCAAGTCGGCCGATGTCGTTGCGTCCCCACACGGTTCGAAGCTCGGTCGCTTGGGTGTCGCTGCGTGAGGCGTGCCCGAGGAACGGCGGGTTGCCCAGCACGTACAGGTGCTCGGAGGGCTCGACGACGGTCGCCCAATCGAGCGTGAGCGCGCTCTGCCCTGCCCGGATCGTGTCGATCTTGTTTAGCGGCAGGGTGTCCGGGCCCTGGCCGAGCGCGAGCTCCATAGCCTGATTCGCCTGGTGCTCGACGAGGTGCAGTGCCGTTGCCGCGATCCTGGCTGGCCAGTCGTCAATCTCGATGCCGTGGAAGCTCTCCAGGCGGACGGGAAGGTCCGCGACGTCGAACATCAGGGTGGCCTCGTGTCCGCGGACGCCGAGCTCTTGCAGCCGCGTGAGGACGGCGAGGTCGAGCGCGCGCATCTCGCGGTACGCGACAACGAGGAAGTTTCCGCATCCACACGCGGGGTCGAGGAAACGCATCCTGCCCATGTCACGACGCAGTTCTCGCAGCTTCTTTGCGTCGTGGAGCTGGTCCGTGTACCGCTGACGCAGCTCGTCGAGGAACATCGGGCCGATGAGCTTCAGGATGTTCGTCTCGGTCGTGTAGTGCTCTCCGAGCTCGCGTCGGGCCTTCTTGTCCTTCACTGCCTGGAACAGAGAGCCGAAGATCGCCGGCGAAATCGCGGACCAGTTGAACGTGCACGCGTCCAGCAGGCGACGTCGCATCGCTGCGTCGAAGGACGGGATGGGCAGGTTTTCGACGAACACGCCGCCGTTGACGTACGGGAAGCGGCCTACGAGCTCGTCGAGGTTCCGCTGGCGCCTGCCAGGGTCGGTCGCCATCACCTGGTAGAGGTGCGTCAACTGCGATCCGAGGTCGGAGCCGTCCTCGGAGGTACGGGTCGCGACGAACTCGTAGAACAGGTCCCGCTCCCACACACCAGCGTCGTCGGCGTAAAGCGCGAACAGCGTGCGCACGAGAAAGACGGATGCCTCGTGGTCGCCGTATCCGGAGCCCTCCAGGCCCTCCCACAGCTCGGCCATGATGCGCGCCGCCTTGACTGAGGCCTTCTCCTGGTCGGTCGAGCCGAACTGGCGCACGCCATAGCCGGCGAAGAACGCCATCCGCTCGGCGTTGGAGGGGAAGTCCGCGAGCGTGAACTCAACCGCGCCGGGCACGTCACCAGCGACTGCTTCGGCGTGGAGGTCGAGCAGTCGGAAGCGGCGGAAGTCGGAGGTGATGACCCACCGCGGCATCTCCGCGTCGCTGAGCGAGTCCAGGTAGTCGAGCGCTTGCTTCTCAGCCTCGACAAGATCCTTGCCAGCAGACTTCATCTCGATCGCCGCGACCCCTGGGACCAGTGCGTCGATGTAACCCCGGGCACCGCTCGAGGAACGCTTCGCGCGGAACTCATACAGCCCTGCGCGGGTCGCGGTGATGCCGTACACAGCGAGCAGGTCCCGCACGAACGACTGTGCCTCACCCCGCTCGTATCCCTCGGCGTCTCTCCAGTCATTGACGAACCCTGCAGCGCGTGTCCGGATCTCGTTCAGGGACGGGGGCTTCGGCATGGTCTGGAGGGTACTGCTGGCTGCGCCAAGAGGATGTCTGCCACACGCTTCTCCGTCGGCCCCGTTCAGCCGGTCTCCTGGCCCGGGTGCAAGGATGAGGCTATGGACGCGGGCGGTACTGAGCTCTGGAACACCACGGAGGTTGCCAAGTTTCTCGGCGTGAAACCGGGGACTGTGAGCGCGTACCGCCATCGTGGTCAGATGCCGGCACCGGCGCGGACAGTTGGGGCACGGACACACCTATGGGACGCGGCGACCATCCGAGCGTGGCGCGCGGAGCGCCGAGACGGTGCGGATGCTGAGACCAGTAATCCGCCTCGTAGGACGGACTCGCACGAGTGGTTGGTCCACGGTGAGCGTGACCTCTACTCGTCGGAGTGGGTGCGGCTCAGCATGGTCGATGTCGAGCCGCCGAGCGGCGGGCGCTTCGAGCACCACGTTGTGACGATGCGGCCGGCCGCGATGACTGCTGTTCTTGATAAGGAGGGTCGGCACGTCGGGCTGATCTGGCGCCATCGGTTCGCGCCCAATGTGTGGAACTGGGAGCTTCCCGGGGGGCTCGTCGATGACGGCGAAGATCCGGCGGAGGCCGCTCGCCGCGAGCTGGTCGAGGAGGTCGGACTGCGCGTCGAGGGACTCCGGCACCTGGTCACGTTCGAGCCGGTGATCGGGATGGTCCGGAGTCCGCACCACGTGTACGCCGCGACGGCCCTTGATGGCGCTTCGACTCCGACCGAACTCAACGAGGGGAGCGGGCTGCAGTGGATCGCCCTCGACTCGATCCGCCGGCGCATCGAGGACGGTGAGGTCCAGAATTCGGGAACCCTCGTGGCGCTACTGCACTTGCTCGCCTTCGGCACCGAGTAGCGCCAGGATGCGGGAGCGCTGACGCTTCGATCCGGTCGCGGAAGACAACTTGGACGCGTGTTGCGCGTGGTGGCGTGCTGCGTCGGCTTGCCTGGCAACCGTGTAGGCAGTTGCCAGGTCAGCATGGAGGCCCGCCGCGGCTCGGTTGAAATCGGGGTCGAGCCGGCTCAGAGCGTCGTTGAGGACCTGTATCGCCTCCGGATGCCCGAGCCGGGCGAGGCAGCTCCCGCGCCATCGGGCGAGATGTGCGGAGTCCAGAACAACGAACGGGACGTCGTCGCCGTCGAGGGCTTCAGCGGCCCGGTCGAGAAGGCCAAGCGTCGTCGATGTGTCGCCGGCTGCCGCGTGCGCCTCGGCCTCCGCCGCGAAGAGCCAGGACCGAACCACGCCCGGAACGCTTGTGCCGGCCATCTGGCGCGCCGCTTCGAACTGCTTGATCGCCCTCGACGTCCTACCGGCGTCGAGCAACGCGTATGCCTGCTGAGCGGTCACGTGGGCGGCGACGGCGTTGTCTCCGGCCTCGGCGGCCAGAGCTCGGGCTAGGTTGTGCAGGCGCCACGAATCGGAGGCCCTCCCGAGGTCGAGTGCCAGCCATCCCGCAAGTGCGGCGGCCTCGGCGCCAGTTGTGGCCATCCCTTCTCGGACGGCTCCGAACTCTGCCCACTGAACGAGGTCAGCCACGTTATGTGCGTGCGCTTCAGCCTGTCCGAGCAGCCTTCGGGCGCCCAGGCGACGATCCAGGACGCGGAGGCTCTGGGTCTGCATTTCGAGCCGGTCGACGAGCTCGGCGTCCACCACTGACGATTCTGCCCGGGCGAGCAAGTCCAGGAATTCGTCTGGGGAGTCGCTCCGTGTATTGACCTGCGCTACTCCGAAGGTCCGCGCGAGCAATGCGGCGTACTCGTCGCTTGGCCTCCGCTCGCCGTTGACCCACAGTCGGATCATCCGTTTCAGGCTGTCGTCCCCGGGCAGCTTGGCGCCGTCAGTGGCTGCGGTCCGTCGCATGGCCGCGATGAGGCGCGAACGGCTCCAGCCGCGCGCTGCGCACATCGCCCCGATGTCGAGCGAGTCCCCTCCGAGTCCCCCGGAGTCCTCTGCCGTGGTCGGTTCCACCTTGCCCAGTCTGTATCAGGCAGTGCTGGTCGGCAGCACTTGCACCCTACAGACACAGTCTGTACGGTCGACCTAGGCAGATACAGAGTGTGTCTGTAGAAATCGCGAAGGAGTGGGCACGATGGCGATGCAGAAGCGATTCCCCGTCGATCACGCGATGGTCTTCCCCAACGGCGCTTTCCTCCACGGTGAGGTCACGGCGGTGGCGGACTTCAACGCTCCTGCCGGGCCGGAGGGCCAGCGTCCGCAGCAGCGAGACAAGGACACCGACCTGCCGCTGTGGCAGTGCGTCGTGATCGACGGCGACGAGGAGGCCGGGCGGCGGGACATCGGCGTGACGGTGAAGATCGCGGCGAAGTACCAGCCGGTGCCGCCGGAGAACAAGTCCCCGATGCCGTGGACGCCGGTGGAGTTCGTCGGCCTGACGGCGCTGCCGTACGTGGACGATAACGGCACCCGTCCCCGCATCGCCTGGTCCTTCCGAGCCAGCGACCTGGTCGCTCCCGGGCAGGGCCGCACCGAGGCGAAGCCGCCCGAGGCCAAGGCCGAGTCCAAGGCGGCGGCCTGATGTCCACGCCCGTGAGCGGTGGGCTCGCGCCTGCGGAGCTGCTGCAGGTCGCTGGGGACCTGGTCGAGTGGGTCGGCGGCCGGGTCGGGTACCTCGCCCTCGGACGCACCTGCGTGAGTGTGCATGTCGACTCCCAGGAAGATGCCGAGCACCTGGCCCGCCTGCTGTCGCTGGGCGAGGTGACCGAGTACCCGCCCGAGGAGCACGCCCGAGGGTTCACGGTCTGGTCCTCGATGTCCGGGGTCGAGCCCCGGTTCGCGGTGCACTATGCCGGCGAGCTCGTCCGACCGGTGCGCGCGTTCCCTCCGGTCGAGCCGTGGTGGGACGACCTCGACGACCGTCCGACCGGTGGGGCGGAGGCGGCGTGATGGACGCGCTCGGCATGGCGTGGGTCGTCATCCGGACGGTCGCGGGTGCGGTGTGGCACCTGGTCTGGTGGACGCTGCGGTCCTGGCGGCTGCTGCTGGCCTGCGTCGTGCTGGGCAACGTCCTGCTCATCCTCGATCACCGCCTCGCCGGCTACGCGGTGATGTGGTGCGTCCCGGCGTTCTGCCTGCTGCGCGCGGTCTGGTCAGTCGCACACCCACTGTCCTATGAGGCGGTACTCGGCGGGCCGATCCGGCGTCGCGGGTGGCGTCGGTACTTGCGCAAGCAGTGGCCGAAAATCGCCGACCGTTGCGGCCTGGCGACCTCGGACTCCGACGACGGGGCACGGGTGATCCCCCTCCTGCGCCGTGTGCGCACCTCGGGGAACACGCTCACCTTCCGGGTCCGCCCCCGCGTGGGACACACCGTGGACGACGTCGCGGCCGCGGCCGAGGCCATCGCGACGTCGGTCGGAGCCGAAGCGGTCGAGACCCAACGGATCGGCGGCGGGTGGCTCGAACTGTCGCTCACGATGCGCGAGCTGCTGCACGTGCCGACCCTGCCGGTGATCCCGTCCGCGATCGAGACCGGCGCGGTCACCCTCGGTCGCACCGCCGACGGGTCACTGTGGCGTCTCGACCTCGCGGCCCGGCACACCCTCGTCGTGGGCCGCTCCGGGTCGGGGAAGGGGTCGATCTTCTGGGGCATCGCTGGGAACCTCGCCCCGGCCTCGCACGCCGGGATGGTAGAGCTGTGGGGCGTCGATCTCAAGGGCGGCGTCGAGGTCTCGGTGGGGGTGCCGATGTTCTCCCACGTTGCCATGAACGAGCCAGACGCGGTCCGGCTCCTCGGCGACTTGCACCGCGTGATCGTCCACCGGCAGAGCCTCATGCGTGGCCTGGCGCGCACGTTCACCCCTTCACCGGGCGATCCCGTGCACGTGCTGATGATCGACGAGCTCGCCGTGCTGACCGCCTACGCCTCCAAGGACGTCGTCAACGAGGCCGCGACCCTGTTGAAGCTGATCCTGACCCAGGGGCGTGCGTTCGGGGTCATGGTCGTGGCGTTCGTGCAGGACCCGCGCAAGGAGACCGTGGGCATGCGCGACCTGTTCACCCAGACCATCGCGCTGCGCCTCGCGTCGGCGTCGGAGACGCGCATGGTCCTCGGAGAGGGCATGGCTGCCGCGGCGCCCGCCCACCACGTTGCGACCACGATGCCCGGCGCCGGGTACCTCGTCGGAGACGACGGCCACGTCGAGCGCGTACGCGCGGACTACTGGGCCGACGACTTCATCCGCATGGTCGCCGCCACCTACCCCGCACCGCCCGCGCCCCCGCTGCCCGCCGAGTCCGAGGCGGGCTCCCCCGTGGGCGATGACGTCCCAGCGGAGGCCCCGGGCGAGACCGTGGAGACGGCGCCGCGTCCGCGCACGCCGCGCAAGCGGTCCCCTCGCAGGTCGACCGTCGAGCGGGATGCCGAGGTCGCCTGATGAACGCGGCCACGACGACGGCTGAGGGCTTCTGGGGGCATTCCCCCGAAGTCCCCCTCGACCTGGCCGACCTCACCGACGTGCAGGCCGCTGGAATCGTGGCCCGCCTGCGCGACCGCACGGCGGGAGCCTTCGCCGAAGCCGCCGCCCGCACTGGCTACTGCTCCCACCCCGTCCGGTTGCAGGGCACCTCGACGACGATCGACGCGGCGACGGGTGAGGTGCTGTCGCAGTTCAGCTCCGCCGACACCCCGCTCGGCACCCTGTACCGGGCATGTGGCAACCGGCGCGAGTCCGTCTGCCCCGCCTGCTCCCGCGTCTACGCCCGCGACACGTTCGAGATGATCCGCACCGGCCTGCTGGGCGGCAAGACCGTCCCCGACACCGTCGCGGACAACCCGCTCGTCTTCGCCACCCTCACCGCACCGTCGTTCGGGCGCGTCCACGGCACCGGAGGCAAGCACGGCGGCGGACGCTGCCGCCCCCACGGCATCGGCGTCTGCCCGCACGGTCGCCCGCGCTCGTGCACCGCCCAGCACTCCGACACCGACCCCCTCGTGGGTGGGCCGCTGTGCGACGCCTGCTACGACTGGCACTCCGCTGTCGTGTGGCAGTGGCACGCCCCCGAGCTGTGGCGCCGCTTCACCATCGCCCTGCGCCGCCAGGTCGCCGACCGCCTCGGCGTCCGCGAGTCCGCCCTGCGCGACGTCGCGTCGGTTCAGTTCGCCAAGGTCGCCGAGTACCAGGTGCGCGGCCTCGTGCACTTCCACGCCCTCATCCGTCTCGACGGACCAGATGGGCCCGGCTCCCCCGCACCCTTGAATGGCGAGACCCTGGCCCAGGCTGCCAGGGACGCCGCACGGGCTGTCGTGGTCACCGCTCCCCCGGTCGACGGCGGCGACGTCCCGCGCGTGCTGCGCTTCGGCAAGCAGCTCGACGTGCGGTGCGTGCGCTCCGGCGTGCCGGACAACGACGACGGCACCGACGACCTGCGCCCCGAACAGGTGGCCGGCTACCTCGCGAAGTACTCGACCAAGGGAACCGGAGCCGACCCGTCCGCCCCGCGACCGCACCACCAGCGCCTCATCCGCACCTGCCGCTGGCTCGCGGAACGCGCTCGTACCGCGTGCCGAGGGCTCGCAGGCCCGGACCCCGAGGACGACGACGGCTGCCTGTGCGGGCAGTGCGCCGACAGCCCCTACCGGCTGCTGACCAAGTGGGCGCACATGCTCGGCTTCCGCGGCCACTTCTCCAGCAAGTCCCGGCGGTACTCCATCCCCCTCGGCCGGCTCCGCCGAGCCCGCGCACGGTTCCAGAAGCTCAAGGCCGACGCCGACCGCGACGGCACCCCGATGGACACCGCCGACCTCGAGAACCGCCTGCTCGCCGACGACGAAGGCACGACGCTCGTCATCGGGCACTGGACGTACGCCGGAACCGGCTGGACCAACCCGGGAGACAAGGCCCTCGCCGACGCCGCTGCCGCCCGTGCCCGCGAGTACGCCCAGTGGAAGGCCAGCCGTACCGCATGACCCGCAACGACGAGGGACAGAAGAACGGACACGGGAGGGAATTGCAATGAGCACCACGAGCGTGAACCAGATCGACAGAGCGACCACCCGTCGGCGCCTGATGACGCCGGACGAGCTCGCCGAGTACCTGGGCGTGAGCCTGCACTGCGTGTACGCGTGGTCGAGCCGCGGCGGTGGGCCGAACGTGGTCCGCGTCGGCGCCCGCCTGCGCTATCGGCCCGACGACGTCGAGGCGTGGCTGGACCGGGTCACCGACGACCACGCGGTGGGCTGACCGATGCCTCGCAAGCCCATCGAGCCGGGACGCTGGGGGCAGATCCGCCGCCGTGAGATCTCCCCCGGCGTCTGGCGGGCGCAGGCGCTGTACCGCGACTTTGCCGGCGTGCTCCACAAGTACGAGGCCCGCGGACCGTCCGGTGCTGCGGCGCAGCGTCGCTTGGAGGACAAGCTGCACCGTTCGAGCGCGGACGGTACGACCAGCGGTGGCGCCGCCATCACGCCGGAGTCCCGGATGACGGTCGTCTTCGACCAATGGGTCTCAGAGAAGCGGGTCGAGGGGCAGATCACGCCGCAGTCGCTCACGACGTACCTCGGCGTGCTGGAGCGGGACCTGCGTCCGGCGTTCGGCGCACTGCGAGTTCGGGAGGTGACTCCGGTCGCGGTGAACCGGGTGCTCATGGCGCTGAGCGCGGCGCGGAAGTTCGACACCGCCCGGCAGGCTCGCAACGTGCTGTCGCAGGTGATGATGATGTGCGTCCGGTACGGGGCGGCGCCGTTCAACCCGGTGCGGGACGCCGTGACGGTGCGCAAGCCTCGACGCGACGAGGTCCGCGCCCTCGGGCTGGAGGACATCGCCCTGCTGCGCAAGGCCGTCCGCGAGTGGGAGAACCGCCCCGCGCTCCCTCGCGGTCGGCGGAACATCACGCTGCTGCCGCAGATCGTGGACACGATGCTCGGCACCGGGCTGCGGATCGGTGAGTGCCTGGCGCTGCGGGAGGCGGACCTCGACCTCGAGGCTCTGATCCCGACGCTCACCGTGACGGGCACCATCGTCCGCGTCGAGGGGCGGCTGCTGCGGCAGTCCAAGCCCAAGTCGGACACGTCGCGCCGCACGATCACGCTGCCGGCCTTCGTCGTCGCCGCCATCACCGAGGCGCTGGACCTCGGGCTCGACGGCGGTCCGGACGACCTCGTGTTCCCGTCGACCAACGCCACGCCGCGCGCACCGAGCCGGATCCGCGACCAGCTCCGCGACGCGCAGGCCGCCATCGGAACCAAGGTCACGCCGCACGACTTCCGCCGCACCGTCGCCACCCAGGTCGCCAACTCGACCACCATCGCGAACGCGACCGCGCTGCTCGGTCACGCCGACGAGGGCACCACCGTGCGGCACTACGTGAAGCGGACCCACGTCGCCCCGGACCTGCGGACGGTGATCGACCAGCTCGTCACCCAGGCGTCGACGTCGGGCGTCCCGGAAGGGAAAACGGAGTGAAAAGGGAGTACGGGAAACGACGAAGGACCCCACAGCCGCAGGAATGTGCGGGTGGGGCCCTTCGGGTGGCGGTAGCGGTGGGATTTGAACCCACGGTGGACTTTCACCCACACACGCTTTCGAGGCGTGCTCCTTAGGCCGCTCGGACACGCTACCTCGCCGGTCGGACCGGCCCACCGAGGATACCCAATGGATCGGCAGACTCGAAATCCGGACGGCGGCGGGCGGGACGGACCGCCCGCCGCCGTCGGTTCAGGGGGTCAGGCGCACGGGGTCAGACGCAGGGCGCGCCGGCGTCCCAGGCGCCGGTCACGTCGGTGCCGGGGCGCTCGCCCTTGGCGTACCAGAGCGCCGTGTGGTTGACGCCGGCGCGGGAGACGACGTCGCCCTTGCGGTAGACGGTGCCCGCGTCCCACGCGGGGGCGCAGTCGGCGGCCGCGGGGGCCGGGACGGTGCCGCGGGGCCCGATCTCCTCCCACGGTCCCTGCTTCTTCGTGACGGCGCCGGGCTCCTCGGCGCGCGTCCACCAGCGGGCGCGGTACTCGACGCCGTCGTGCGCGACGACGTCGCCCTTGGTGTAGACGCCGGTGGCGTACCAGGGGTCCGCGCCCTCGCCCACGACCTGCGGGCCGGGGGTGGCGGCACGGAAGGTGCCGGCGAGCGCCGACCCGAGCTGGTTGCGATAGTCGCCCGCGATGTCCCAGAAGTAGGCGCCACCGAAGCCGTTCTCGGCGAGCCACTCGGCCTTGGCGGTCACGGAGCGCGGGGTGTCGAGGCTCCACCACTGGTCGCCGTCATACCGGTAGCCGGCGGCGGCGGCCTCGTCGTAGTACTCGCGGCCGACGTCGTGCAGCGCGGAGTAGTTCTTCTGCCCGAGGGAGCCGGTCGCGGCGGCGCCCGGGGTCGCGTCCTTCACGCCCTCCCAGCCGTACCCGTACGCGGCCATTCCGAGCACGAGCTGGTCGCCGTCGTACCCGGCGGCGCGGTAGGCGCCCAGCAGGCCGTCGGCGGCGAGGCCCCAGTTCGCCGACGACCCGTCCGGGTTGCTGTACGGGTGCAGGTTGCCCTGGTGGCCCGTCTGCGTGGCGGCCCACGGCCCGGTGTAGTCGTAGCCCTGCACGTTGAGGAAGTCGACGACGGCCGCGAGGCGCGGGTCGTCCCAGCCGCCCTGCGTGCGCGGCGCCCAGCCCGCGGGCGCGAAGCCGGTCAGCAGGTAGTGGTCGCCGGTGTCGGCGGTGCGCTCGTCGAGCTTGGCGCGGAACAGCTCCATGAGCGCGAGGAAGTTCTCCTTCTCGACGTCCGGGTACGTGGGCGCGTGCTCGCCGTCGGCGGCGGGCCACTCCCAGTCGATGTCGAAGCCGTCGAAGATGCCGGCCGCGACGCCGGCGCCGCCCTGCGCCCCCACCTGGGGCAGGTTGCCGTCGAGGTAGGTGTCGATGCAGGAGTCGACGAGGCGCTCGCGCGACTCGGCGGTCAGCGTCGCTTCGGCGAAGTTGTCGGACCAGGTCCACCCGCCCAGCGAGATCATCACCTTCAGCCCGGGGTAGGCGGCCTTGAGCTTGCGCAGCTGGTTGAAGTTGCCGGCGAGCGCCTGGTCGGCGGAGTCGGCGACGCCGTCCACGGAGTCCTCGGCGTCGACGATCCGCAGGTAGTCGTTCTGCGGGTCACCCTCGGGCCCCTCCGTCCCCTGCGCGTCGGTGATGTCGCAGACGAGGTCCGACGTGACGTTGCCGAACGCGTACGTGAGGTGCGTGAGGTCGGCTGCGGCGCCGGTGCGCGCCAGGTCGGCCACCTCGTAGTCGTGGGTCTCGGTGGCCCAGGCCGGGTAGTAGCCGAGGGTCTTGTAGCCGTTGACGCCGTCGGCGTCGTGCGCGGACGCCCCGCTCGCGGTGGGCGACGACGGCGCGGGCGCGGCGGACGCCCCGGCGGCGGTGAGCCCGACGACGGCGACGGCCGCGACGAGCGTGAGGGCGCCGTGGCGGCGCGGGGACGGTCGGTGTCTCATCGGGAGCCTCGTTGCTTCCTCCGGGCGCACCCGGATACGGGTTTGTTCGGGCTCCTGCACAATACCGTGGCCGTCAGCCAGTGACCAGCCCCTGCCCAGGTCAGCGCTACCGCGCCGGGGTGCCGTCGTCCCCCCGGTCGAAGGCGCGCGCGTACAGCTCGGCCGCCTCGTCGACGACGGCGCGGTCCACGGACGCGACCGGGACCGTCCCGACCAGCAGCGGCTCGCAGTCCGGCCCGCGGCCCGCCACCGTCCCGGTGAGCACCCACGGGAAGCGCTCCGGCGTCATGAGGTGCGCGTACTGGCAGAGCTGCCGCGCGACCCAGTGCTCGGGCGGCCGGTCCCACCAGGGCTCCGGGTCCAGGGGGTTCACACTCAGGCCGGGCAGGAGGCAGCCGCTCTCGTGGTCGCGGCTCTCGGCCGCCTCGTCCGCCTCCGGCCCGGCGCTGAACCGCACGTACAGGGGCGCGCCGACACCGAGCAGCTCGACGACCTCCCGCAGCGACCGCAGCCGCGGGACGTCGTCGAGCGAGCGCGGTGTGCCCGCCGGATGCAACGCCATCCGACCTCCTCGACCGACAGACCCGACCGACCGGCGGGCCGGCGACTCAGAACACCGGCTTGCCGCCCGTCACCCCGAGCACGGTGCCCGAGACGTAGCTCGCGTCCCGCGGCGAGGCGAGGAACACGAACGCCGGGGCGACCTCACCGGGCTGCCCGGCGCGGCCGAGCGGGGTGTCCTGGCCGAACTTCTGCACCTTCTCCTCGGGCTGCGTCGCCGGCTGCAGCGGGGTCCAGATCGGGCCCGGCGCGACGGCGTTCACGCGGATCCCCCGCGGCCCCAGCTCGGCGGCCAGGTTCACCGTGAGGTTGTTGATCGCCGCCTTGGTCGACGCGTAGTCGAGCAGCGACGTCGACGGCTCGAACGCCTGGATCGACGAGTTGTTGACGATGCTCGACCCCGCGCCCAGGTGCTTCAGCGCCGACTGCGTGATCCAGAGCAGCGCGTAGAGGTTCGTCTTCAGCACGCGGTCGATCTCGTCCGTGGTGACGTCCTCGACGGACTCGCGCCGCGCCATCTGGAACCCCGCGTTGTTCACCACGACGTCGAGGCCGCCGAGCTGCTCCACCGCCCGGTCGGGCAGGGCCCGCGCCGTCGCCTCGTCCGTGATGTCGCCGGGCAGCAGCACCACGACGCGGCCCGCCTCCCGGACCCAGCGCGCCGTCTCCTGCGCGTCGTCCTCCTCCTCGGGGAGGTAGCCGATAGCGACGTCGGCGCCCTCGCGCGCGAAGGCGATCGCCACGGCGCGCCCGATGCCGGAGTCCCCGCCGGTCACCAGGGCCCGCAGGCCCTCCAGGCGGCCCGAGCCGCGGTAACTGCCCTCACCGTGGTCGGGCGTGGGGTCCATCGCGCCGGTGAGCCCGGGCGGGTCCTGCTGCTGGGCGGGGAACGACTGCGGTTCGTCGGCCATGCTGACCTCCTCGGTCGTGCGGTGCTGGGTCGGTCGTCGCGGTGGCGTCACGCGGCGCGACGACGGGCGAGCTGCGGCTCGTGCACGTGCGGACGCTTGGCCGGCTTGACCTCGTCGAGCGCCTCGCGCACGCCCTCCTTCGCGCGCCGCCCGAACCCGTCGGCCTTCGCCAGGTGGGCCATCATCTGGGTCGCGGCCTCGCGCAGGGTGGCGCCCGTCGCGCCCGCGGCCTCGGTGAGCATGCTCTCCGCCTGCTCGTCGGTCACCCCGTGGACGGCCATGAGCACGCCCTTGGCACGCTCGATGGACGCGGCGGAGACGAACGCGCTGTCGATCGCGCGCCGCACCTCACGCTGCACCGCCTCGCGCTGGACCGGGGTGACGTCGACGACGTACCCGGCCACCTCGGACGCGCCGACGTCCCGGCTCCGGCGGGCCTGCGCCGTGAACAGGAGGGTGCGGGTGCGGCCGTGCGCGTCCACGATGCGGCGGGCGGTCGTCACCGGACCGCCCAGGGCCAGCGTGCGGACGGCGTCCCGCACCACGCGCTCGCGCTCATCCGGGTGCAGGCGGCCCTCCAGGGTCGCGGCGCCCGGTTCGAGCTCGCCCGGCTTGTGCCCGAACATCACGTCGACCTCGTCGGACCACCACCAGCGCCCGGAGGCAGGGTCGGCCCGGTAGCTGCCGGTCAGCAGGTTGGTCCCGACCGCGAGCGCCTCGACGACCTGCTCCGCGGTGGGATGGTCGGAGTCGGCGGGAGTCGTTGTCGTCATCATGACCTCCGGATGAAGAAGGGAGGGATGGTGCCGCTTCCTGACGCCGGTCCTCACGCTAGCCCCACGGCCGGGAGTCGTCCACACGTCGTGGCCCGCGGCCTCGCCGGTATGGCATCACCCGGCGTCGAAGCGCTCCTCGCCCTCCGCGTCGGGGTCGTCCTTCGGCTTCTCGCCCGGCACGGCACCGACGTCCGCGGCGCGGCCGTCGTGCACCGCGCGCTCGCGCTCCGCCTGACGACGCGGGTCGTCCGGTCGGGACGCGTCCTCCCTGCGGTCCTCGCCGTCCGTGCGGTCCTGGTGTGCGGGGTTCTCGCTCATCGTCACTCCTCGCTCGCGGTGTCGTGCGGCACCGGGCGCTCGCGGCGCGGCACTCGAGGGGGCGGCCGTTGCTGGACCTCCCGCCACCGTAACGCGGGGCAAGCGCGGCCACCCGGGGCACCGGGACGTGCGGCGAGCAACCGGCGCGCGCCCTACCGTCGTGGCGAGGCGTCGAGTCAGGGCGCCTCGGCCGACGTCGCGACCGGCACGGTTCGCCACGAGGAGGCATGATGCCCGCCCACTCGACCGCACCTCCGACCGCCCGACCGCTGCCGCGCCTGGCCGCGCGGCTGGAGCACGCCGCGCGCCTCGACCCGCTGGCCGGGCTGTACGAGCGGATCTCGCGCACCGTCGTCCCCGCCCCGAGCCGCGTCCGTGACGAGCTGCGCGGCCGGTCCGTCGGGCACCCGCTGCACGGCGTGCTCACCGACCTGCCGATCGGGCTGTGGGCCGGCGCGGCCGCGCTCGACCTGACCCGCCCGCCGGGCCACACCGGCGCCGCCCGCCGCCTGGTCGCCCTCGGGCTCCTCGCGGCGCCGCCGACCGCCCTCACCGGCCTCGCCGATTACGGGGCGCTCAGCGCGCCGGGGAGGCGCGTGGCCGCCCTGCACGCCACGTGCAACGGGATCGGGACCCTCCTGGCCCTCGCGTCGTGGCGGGCACGACGCGCGGGCAGCGACGGCCTGGGCACCCTGCTCACCCTGGCGGGCCTGGGGGCCGTCGGGGTCGGCGGCTACCTGGGCGGCCACGTGGCGCAGGCGATGCGCGAGCCGCGCCACGTCCCCGGCGCCGCCTGACGACCGGCCCGCACGGCGCCGGCCCGCCCGCAGGCCCGCGCGACGACGGTCAGCGAGGCTCGGTCGGGGACTCGGGCCGGTTCGTCAGCAGGTCGGCCAGCGCCTCGGCGACGACGCGCATGTCGCCGTTGCTCGCGGCGGCCAGCGCCACGACGCGTGCGGAGACGTCGCGCAGGGGGACGTTCGAGTGGTTCGACGCCTCACGCAGCCAGGCGAAGGCGCCCTCGAGGTCCGTGCGCATCGCGCACATGACGATCGCCTTGGCCTGCTCGATCGCTGCGCGGTTCTCCGCGGAGGCGCGGATGCTCGCCGTCGCCCGCACGTCGGCGATGCGCGCCACGGCGGGGGTCACGTCGGTGAAGAAGCCGACGAGCTCGCAGACCACGCCCGTCGCGTCCGTGCGACCCTCCCCCACGACCGCCAGGGTCCGCTCGTCGCCGTGCGCGTCCATGATGCGGTGGACGCTGCTGAACGGCTCGCCCGTCGCGCACGCCCGGCGGAGCACCTGGCTCACGCGGTCCCGGTCGTCGGGGTGCTTGTGCGCCAGGATGAGCTCCGTGGTCGGCACGACGTCGCCCGGCTCGAAGCCGTGGATGCGGAACGTCTCGTCCGACCACCACCACCGGCCCGTCGCGAGGTCGTGGCGGTACCTGCCCACCGGGTGGCTCGCGCCGAGGGCGAGCGTGCCCTCGATGTCCCACGATGTGGTGTCGGTCATGTGGATCCTCCCGTCGTGGCATACGCCGCTCGAGGTGAGCCGCCTCATGACTCCCCTCGACCGTAGCCCCTTCGTCCGCGGAGGGACAGCGCGGTCGCCCCACCTGGCCCTCCGGCGGGCGCGCTGGCGACCAGGCGCGATCGACGTGACGATCGTCGGTGCGGCCCCCGTTCGCGGGAACCGCGGGCCGGATGTCCAGCAGCGCGGCACCCGGTTCTCCCCACCGGGCGCCACGCCCCCGCAGGTGGGACGCCCGGGCCGCCCGCGCCGGGTGAGCACGGGCGGGCGGTGGTTCACTGGCGGCGTCGGTGCAGCAGCCCGCCGGCCGAGGGGCGGTCGTCCCCACGGCGAGAGGAACCCCGGTGCGCGCACTGACATGGCAGGGACGGGAGCACGTGAGCGTGGAGGACGTCCCCGACCCCGGGGTCGTGGAGCCTACCGACGCCGTGATCCGGGTGACGTCGACGGCCGTCTGCGGGTCGGACCTGCACCTGTACGGCGTGCTGGGGATGTTCCTCGACGCCGGCGACGTGCTGGGGCACGAGGCGATGGGGATCGTCGAGGAGGTAGGCGGCGACGTCGAGGGCCTCGACGTCGGCGACCGTGTGGTCGTGCCCTTCGGCATCGCCTGCGGCCGCTGCTGGATGTGCACCCGCGGGCTGCAGAGCCAGTGCGAGACGACCCAGGTTCACGAGCACGGCAAGGGCGCGGCCCTGTTCGGGTACACCCGCCTGTACGGCCAGGTGCCCGGCGGGCAGGCGCAGTACCTGCGCGTGCCGCAGGCGCAGTACGGCCCGGTCCGGGTGCCGGACGACGGCACCCCCGACGAGCGCTGGCTCTACCTGTCCGACGTCCTGCCCACCGCGTGGCAGGCGGTGGAGTACGCGGACGTGCCGGACGGCGGCAGCGTCGTGGTGCTGGGCCTCGGGCCGATCGGCCAGATGGCGGCCCGGGTCGCCAGGCACCGCGGCGCCGACGTCGTGATCGGCATCGAGCCCGTGCCCGAGCGTCGCCTCGTCGCGCAGTGCCACGGCGTCATCACGTTCGACCCCGGGGCGCCCGGCGTCCGCACCGCCGTCCGCGACCTCACCGACGGCCGCGGCCCCGACGCGGTGATCGACGCGGTCGGCATGGAGGCGCACGGCTCGCCGCTGGCGGAGACCGCGCAGAAGCTGGTGGGGCTGCTCCCCGACGCCGTCGCCGCGCCGCTGACCGAGCGCGGCGGTACCGACCGGCTCGCGGCGCTGCTGGCGGCGGTCGCGCTGGTCCGACGCGGCGGCACCGTGTCGCTGTCGGGGGTGTACGGCGGGGCGAAGGACCCGCTGCCGCTCATGCAGATCTTCGACAAGCAGCTCACCCTGCGCTCGGGCCAGGCGAACGTCCGCCGCTGGACGGACGACCTGCTGCCCCTGGTGTCGGACCCCGCCGACCCCCTCGACGTGCTCGGCCTGCGCACCCACCGGCTCCCGCTGGAGGACGCGCCCGAGGCGTACCGCGCGTTCCAGCGCAAGGAGGACGGCTGCATCAAGGTCGTCCTCGACCCCTGGGCCGCCTCCTGACCGGCACCGCCCGGGCAGCTCCGCCGCCGCGCGCCGTCACCCCGTCACGGCCTCCGTGGCGCGCCCGAGCACGACGACGAGCGCGCCCGCGACGAGGTGGTCGTCGCCGGACCGTTCGCGCGAGTCGCGGACCTCGGCCCGCAGGTCGTCGACCGCGTCGACGAACCGGCGCGCGGCCTCGTCGTCCTCCGTCGTGTCCTGCAGGGCCGCCGCCAGGGCCTGCAAGGTCCGCGCGGCCGCGGGGCGCAGCGGCGGCCCCAGCGCGACGTCGTCACGGCCGGACGCCTCCCAGTCCACCAGCAGCCGCACCACCTCGTCGACGACGCCCGCCGCGGTGCCGAGCGTCCGCGCCCGCCTGCCCTGGGACGACGCCCTCTCGCTGTGGCGGTGCGCCCGCAGGTTCCCCCGGGACGACTCCCGCGCGACGTCGACCGCCCGGCGGGCGCGCTCGATCGTCGGGACCAGCGCCTGGCGCCGGCGCTCCCACTCCGCGGCGTCGAGCGCCCCCTCGTGCTCGAGCCAGCCGGCGAGATCGTCGAGCTCCTCGGCGAGGGCGTCGCGCAGCGCGTCGAGCGCCACGTCGGACGGCGCCAGGGCCAGCGAGGGCAGCAGGAGGTTGACGCCCGTGCCGATCAGCGCGCCGACGAGGATCAGCCCGGCGAACGCGGCCACGTAGCTCGCGTCCTCGCCCTGGCCGAGGACCAGCACGAAGATCGCGGAGTTCGCGACCCACACCCCGGCGCCGCCGAGCACGCGCCACCCCGCGCACAGGAGGGCGACACCGACCACGAGCGCGACGGCGAGGACGCTCGGTGCGAGCACGGCATCGGCGACGAGCGCGATCAGCGCGCCGAGGAGCAGCGCCCCCACGGTGTGCAGCGACTCCCGCAGGGACCGGACCGGCGTCGCCGTCGTGGCGACCACGGCCCCGAGGGGCGCGTAGAACGGGTACTCGGAGAACGGCGCCGGCGCCAGCACCGCGACCGCCCACGCCAGCCCGGCCGCCACCGCGCCCCGCACCGCGAGCGACCAGCGGGGGTGCAGCACCCACGCGCGGTGCACGGCGCGCACGACCCGCCGGCCCGAGGTCTCGGTACCGGTCATCCGAGGTCCGGCGGCAGCTGCTCGTACCCCCGGGCGAGGCGGACGCTCCCGTCGTCCCCGCCGCCGCCCGCACCGTCGCCGAGGGCTTCGACGTCCGCCCACCGCACCAGGAACGTGCCGCGATGGCGGCGGCGCACGAGCTGCGGGACCGGCCACGGCGACCGCACGTCGGTCCGCTCGTAGCCGTGGAAGGAGCCCGCGCCGCGGGGGCCCACCAGCAGCCCCACCACCCGGGCGCGGCCGACGGCGTCGCGTCGCGCCTGCGCGCTCAGGGGGCCGTCGTGCTCGGGCTCCTCGCGGTCCTCCCCCGCGCCCGGGGCGCCCTCCGGCTCGTCGACGACCTCGAGCGCGAGGCGCACGTCCACGACCACGCCGAGCGGGGCACCGTCGTGGTCGACGACGGGCACGTCGAGCAGGTCGCCCACGTTCATGAGCCGGCCTCCGGATCGTGGCGACCGCCGGGGATGCGGCCGATCAGCCGGTCGCGGAGCCAGTGCTCCACCCAGTCGGCGTCGAGCCGGTCCGAGGACACGGTGAGCTCGACCGCCGTCCCCACGTGGCCGACGTCGTCCCACGCGATGCGCGGCATCCGCGACTCCGGCACCTTCCCGCCGAAGAGTCGCGTGGCCAGCAGCGGGCCGACGAGGATGGCGGCGACCTCCGCCTCCTGGCCGGCGACCACCGCGCCGCCGTCCGGCCCGGTCAGCTCCAGGTCGTCGACGGTCCGCACGGGTTCCCCGTCGACGTCGAGCACCTGACGGCTCAGCAGGTGCAGGCGGGCGTCGACGACCCGCTCGGTCCGCCCGGTCATGACCCCGCCCCCGTCGCGATCATCAGCGGGATCGCCGCGACCGCCGCGACGACCACGATCACCAGGAACACCGTGCCCAGGGCGTTCACCACCCGCCCGTTGACGTGCTCGCCCATGTAGGCGGGGTCGTTGGCCACCACGAGGATCGGGATGTACGTCAGCGGCAGCGCGACGGCGGAGAACACCACCGACATCTCCGTCACGGCCACCGGGTCGACGCTGGTCATGAGGATCCCGACCGCCAGCAGCAGCGCCACGATCATCGTGAGGTGGAACCGCGCGGCCCGGGCGGGACGACGGAACTTGCCCCACGACCAGCCCAGGTACTGCGCCAGCGTGTAACCGCTGGACAGGGCGGTCTCGAGCGCGGCGCCGAACGTCGCGGCCACGATGCCGACGAGGACGACGGCCACCAGCAGCACCCCGCCCGCCTGCGCCACGGGGAGCATCAGCTGCGACAGCGCCGTGACCTCGATGCCGGCCGGCAGGAGCACGACGGCCGCGCACGCGGCGATGGACAGGGAGAGCATCCCGCCCAGGGGGAAGCCGAGCAGCACGTTGACGCGGTTGGTGGACAGGTCCTTGGCCGTCCACCGCTCCTCGACGGCGCCCGAGGAGAAGAAGAACACCTCGTACGGCGTCATCGCGGCGCCGAACAGCGCGATCGCGTAGTACCAGTACGACGCCGGCGACTCCGTGCCCGGCGGCGACGGCGGCACCGCCTGGCGCAGCAGCTCGCCCCAGTCCGGGCCGAGGAGGAACAGGGCCACCGCGAAGCCGACCAGCAGGAGGCCCAGCAGTCCGGCGACGTTCTCCATGATCTGGAACTTCACGCGCCACAGGACCAGCCAGACCGCGAGCGCCGCGACCGGGATCCACAGCCGCGGCTCCACGCTGCTGGCCAGGTGCAGCGCGAGGGCGATGCCCCCGACCTCCGCGGTGAGCGTGAGGAGGTTGATCGCGAACGACGCCACGAGGTTCGCCCCGGCCGCGCGCGGCCCCAGACGTTCGCGGATGACCTCGAACGTGGCGCGGCCGCTGACCGCCGCGACCCGTCCGGACATGCTGGCGAACAGGCAGATGCCCACGATGCCGAGCACCACCACCCACGCCAGCGACATCCCGAACCGGGACCCCACGACGGCGTTGGTCACGAGGTCGCCGATGTCGACGAAGCCGCCGATCGCGGTGAGGATGCCGAGCGCGGCGGCGAGCAGCTTGCTCACGGGCCACCTGCCTCGGCCAGGGCGGCGTCGGCCGCGTCGGTGGCGTCCGCGAGGTCGGCCAGCACGGCGTCCGCGGAGGCGGGGACGTCGGCCGCGCCCGCGAGGCGCCCGCCGGACCACGCGGCCACCCACGAGCGCGCGGCGACGACCGCGTCCGACACGTCCCCGACCGCCGCCAGCCCCGCGGTCCGGTGGGCCGACGACGCCGCGTCGGGCGGCACGAGGGTGGTGAGCGCGGTCTCCGCCTCGTCGAGCGCGTGGAGCTGGTCCAGCAGGGCGGTGTCGGCGACGGGCCCGGTGAGCCGGCCCTCGTCGAGCAGCCCGACGGCGATCCGCGCGGACTCCCCGGCGGAGGCGGCCTGCGCGACCGCGTCCGCGACGGCCGCGGTCGCCTGGCCCGGCTCCTGCCGGCTCGCGACGCAGCCGGCGCAGGCGAGCGCGACGGCGAGCGCGACGGCGACGGCCCCGCCCGCGCCCCGTCGTCGGCCGCCGCCCCGCTCTCTGGTCCGCACGCCCGATGGTCGTCACGGTGCCCGGATGCACGCACGCGGAGGCCCTCCCAGCCGCGTCCCATCGCTCGCAGTGCATTCCCAGGCCGGCCTCAGCGGGTGCCGGAGCCGACGGTGTCCACTGGGTGACGTCCCCACCCACCGACCGTGAACGACGGTCCACCTCACCCCCGGAGCACGTATGCCCCCCGTCGCCCTGTACGCCGTCGACCTCGTCGCCGTGTCGATCCTGACCTTCGCCCTGTACTTCCCGCGGCACCGGCGCCGCGACCTGGTGGTCGCGTACCTCGGGGTGAACGTGGGCGTGCTCGCGGTGTCGGCCGTGCTCTCGTCGAGCACGATCGCGGCCGGCCTGGGGCTGGGGCTGTTCGGCGTGCTGTCGATCATCCGGCTGCGGTCCGACGAGCTGTCGCAGCGCGAGGTCGCGTACTACTTCGCGGCGCTCGCCCTCGGCCTGCTCGGCGGCCTGGGCACGTCGGTCGGCTGGCTGGGCCTCGCGGGCTCCGCGCTGATCCTGGTCGTGATGGCCGTGGCCGACCACCCGCGGCTCCTGGCCCGCCACGCCGCGCAGACGATCGTGCTCGACCGTGCCGTCGTCGACCGGGACGAGCTGACCGCGCACCTCGAGGCGCTGCTCGGCGCCCGCGTGCACTCGGTGAGCGTGCAGGCGATCGACCTCGCCGACGACACGACGCGCGTCGAGGTCCGCTACGAGCTGCCCCGCCCCGGTGCCCGGGCCGCCGCCGCGACCGGCGCGCACGACCACCTGACGGTGACCCGATGAGCGCCCCGGCGGGCGTGGCCGGATCGAGGGACGTCGCCGGCTCGACGGCGGACGCCGTCGTCGCGCGAGGCCTGGCCGGCAGCGACGCGGTGACCCTGGAGGAGCTCGACGCGACCGCCGCCCTGCAGACCCGCGTGGACCGCAAGTACGTGCTCACGCCCGCGGAGGTCGCGGCCCTGCTGGCGGCGCTCACCTCCGGGGCCGCGCACAGCGCGCCCCGGGTGCTGGAGATCGACGGCGACCGGTCGTTCACCTACGCCTCCACCTACTACGACACCGCCGACCTGCTGACGTTCCGGCAGGCCGCGCGCCGCCGGCGGCGCCGGTTCAAGGTGCGCACCCGCACCTACGTCGACACGGGGAACACGACGTTCCTCGAGGTCAAGACCCGCGCCGCGCGCGGCGTCACCGTCAAGGAGCGCTGCCCGTGGGAGCTCGCCGCCCCGCTGGAGGGCGCCGGGCTCGAGTTCGTCGACGACCGGCTCACCGCCGCGTGCCTCGACGCTCCCCCGTCGGCGGAGCTCGCGCCCGTGCTGCGCTCCGTCTACCGCCGCACCACCGTGCTGCTGCCCGACGCGCGCCTGACCCTCGACGCCGGCCTGCGCTGGCGGCTCGACGGCAGGGACCACCCGGACGGCGCCGACACGCCCGACGACCGCACGGCCGACGTCGGCGACCTCGTGGTCGTCGAGACGAAGGCCGGCACCGCGCCGTCGTCCGCCGACCGCGCCCTGTGGCGCGCCGGCCACCGCCCCGACCGCATCTCCAAGTACGCGACCGGGCTCGCCACCCTGCGGCCTGACCTGCCCGACCACCCCTGGCGCCGCCTGCGCCGGCGGCGGCTGGGCGTCGCCTGACCCGACCTCGCACACCCCCGAGAGGACCCACCATGCGCATCCCCCGCCCGAAGAAGCTCTGGACCCGGACCCTGGCGGTCGCCGCCGCCGGCACGCTGACCGTCGGAGCGCTCGCCGCCTGCGACGCCGGCTCCGCCACCTCGGCGTCCGGCGACTCCGGCACCACGACGGCCGAGATCTCCGCGACGGACAACTCCGGCCGGTCGGCGCAGGACGTCCTCGCGGCGAACCTGTCGTCCGAGGAGACGGCGGCCCTCGCCGACCAGACCTGGGACACGGCCGACGAGGTCGCGGTCTCCCTCGACGGCGACCGCGCGAGCGCGTCCGGCGACGGCGCCACCGTGGACGGCTCGACCGTCACGATCACGCAGCCCGGCACGTACCGGGTGTCGGGCACGCTCGACGACGGCCAGGTCGTGGTCGACTGCTCGGCCGACGGCGTGGTGCGCCTCGTGCTCGACGGCGCCGACGTCACCAGCTCCACCGGCGCCGCGATCGACGTCCAGGACGCCGACCAGGTGTCCGTCGTTCTCGCCGAAGGCTCCACGAACCGCCTCGAGGACGCCCAGGAGTACGCCGAGATGACCTCGGACAACGCTGCCAACGCGGCCCTCTACTCGACTGCGGACCTGGCGATCTCCGGCTCCGGCGCGCTGGAGGTCGTGGGCAACGCGGACGACGGCATCACCGGCAAGGACGGGCTGGTCGTCGCGGGCGGGGACCTCACCGTCACCGCGGCCGACGACGCGGTGCGCGGCAAGGACTACCTAGTCGTCTCCGGCGGCACCCTTGACGTCCGGGCGGGCGGCGACGGGCTGAAGTCCGACGCCGACGACGACGCCACGGCCGGGTACGTCGCGCTCACCGGCGGCGACGTCACCGTCGACGCGGGCTCCGACGGCGTGCAGGGCTTCACCGACGTCGCCGTCACGGACGGCAACCTCACCGTGACCGGCTCCGAGGAGGGCATCGAGGCGGCGACCATCGCCGTCTCCGGCGGCGACGTCGACATCACCTCCAGCGACGACGGTCTCAACGCCACCGTCAAGGAGCCGGGGGACGACACGACGGACGCGACGACGGACGACACCGCGACGGACGACGGGACGAGCGGCGACCAGCAGGCGCAGCCGGAGCCCCCCGCCGACGGCGAGATGCCGCAGGGCGGCGGAGGCGGCGGCATGGACGCGGTCCAGGAAGGCGCGTCGCTGACGATCACGGGCGGCACGCTGCACGTGGACGCCGACGGCGACGGGCTCGACTCGAACGGGGTCGCGGAGATCAGCGGCGGCGACGTCGTCGTCGAGGGCCCGACGAACGACGGGAACGGCGCGCTGGACTCCGCCGGCGGCCTCACCGCGTCGGGCGGCACGCTGCTCGCCGTGGGCTCGTCGGGCATGGCCGAGGCGCCCGAGTCCGGCTCGACGCAGGGCTGGGTGGCGCTGGCCGCCGACTCCACGCTCGAGGCCGGCACCGAGGTGGCGGTCGTGGACGCGGACGGCACCGAGGTCGCCACGATCACACTGACGAAGGCCGCGCGGTCGGTCGTCTACACCGGGCCGGAGATCACGGACGGCGGCACGTACACCCTGACCGCCGACGGCACCGAGGTCGGCACCGCCACCGCGGGCGACCCGCCCGCCGGCGGCATGGGCGGCCCCGGCGGAGGGGGCCAGCCCGGCGGTCCCGCGGACGGCACCCTGCCCGACGGCGCGAGCTGAGTCGACGTACGCTCGAAGGCGTGCAACCCGTGCCCCGGCCGCTCGCCCCCACCTACCAGGACCGCCGCTGGGAGCTCCCGCCGGACGCGGTGGTGCACCACGGCACGGTGGACGACGCCGTCCGCCTGCTGCGGGGCCGCACGGTCACCGCGCTGACCGGCGCGGGCGTCTCCACGGACTCCGGCATCCCCGACTACCGCAGCCCGGACTCCCCGAAGCGCGCCCCGATGACGTACCAGCAGTTCGTGGCCGACGAGGCGTTCCGCCGCCACTACTGGGCCCGCAACCACGTGGGCTGGCAGGTGGTGCGCCGCACGGAGCCGAACGCCGGGCACCGGGCGCTCGCCGCGCTGGAGGGCCGGGGCGTGGTGCGCGGCGTCATCACCCAGAACGTGGACCTGCTGCACGAGGACGCCGGCTCGCGGCACGTCATCGACCTGCACGGCCACTACGACCGCGTCATCTGCCTCCAGTGCGGGCGCGTCATCAGCCGCACCCACCTCGCAGAGCGGCTGGACGCGCTCAACCCCGGGTTCGTCGAGTCCGTGCTCGAGGACGGCGCCACCGTCGCCGACATCGAGACCGCCCCCGACGCGGACGCCGTCATCGAGGAGACCAGCCACTTCGTGCCCGCCGCGTGCGAGTTCTGCGGCGGGGTGCTCAAGCCGGAGATCGTCTACTTCGGGGAGAACGTGCCCCGCGAGCGCGTCGAGCGGGCGTACGCCCTGGTGGACGACGCCGACGCCCTGCTGGTGGCCGGCACGTCGCTCACCGTGATGAGCGGCCTGCGGTTCGTGCGGTACGCCGCGAAGGCGGACAAGCCCGTCGTCATCGTCAACCGCGGCGAGACGCGCGGCGACCCGCTCGCCACCCTCAAGGTGGACGACGGCGTCACCGAGACGCTCGTCGCGCTCGCCGACCGGCTCTGACGAGCCCCGCCCGACCTACGACGCCGCGACCAGCCGCGAGCCGGCGACGGCCTCGGCGTCGACCAGGCTCCCGTCGCCGCCGGCGATCACCGGGAGCGCGCCCCGGCCGAGCCCGCCGAGGTAGACGGCGGCCTCCGTGCCCGCCTCGGCGACGTCCGCCTTGCGGCGCCGCACGTCGATCCGCGCGACGGTGACGGCGTGCTCGCCCGTGGGCAGGTGCAGCACCGCGGCCTGGCCGACGCGCACGCGCCCCGAGGTCACCGTGCCGGTGACGACGTGGCCCCGCGTCGGGACGGCGAAGACGGTGTCGACCACCAGCTCGAACGGCGCCGCGTCGAAAGACCCCGCCGGGCCGTCGGCGCCGGCGCTCCGGCGCGAGAAGATCCCCATGGCCGACGACGATAGCCGCCGGCGCCCGGGTCACTCGGCCAGGTAGGCGACGTCGCCGTTGGACGACCGGACCTCGACGGTGCGGTCCGCGTCGGGGTCGGTTGGCCCCTCGGTGGTCTGCTCCCCGTTCGACGTGTCGATCGTGAGCCGCACGGGCTCGCCGTCGCCGACGACGGTGACGTCGCCGTTGCTGGACTCGGCGCGGACGTCGCCGGTCACGCCGGACACCTCCACGCGGCCGTTGCTCGTGACCGCCTCGAGGTTGCCGTCGACGCCGGTCACCTCGATCGACCCGTTGGACGAGGTCGCGACGACGTCGCCGCCGGTCGCGCGGTCCACCGTGACGTCGCCGTTCGACGTGTCGGCGTCCACGCGGGCACCCGTGCCGGTGGTCTCGACGTCGCCGTTGCTGGAGCGCAGCTCCACGTCCCCGGCGACGCCGGCGGCGAGGACGTCCCCGTTGGACGTGCGCACCACGACGGCCGTGTCGGCGGGGAGGGTGACGGCGAGCTCGCCGGCGCACCACCCCGGGACCCACTGCCACGACTGGCACTCGTGGGTCAGCACGAGGCGGTCGGAGCGCTCGTCCGCGCGGTACGTGGGGCTGGTGAGGCCCCTGCGCGCGATGCGGTCGACCTCCACGTCGCCGCCGTCGGCGGCCTTGACGGTCACGTCGCCGTCGGCCACCAGCTCGACGGTGCCGACGGCCGCGTACGTCTCGTGCTGCGTCGTCGTGCTCGCCACGGCGCGGTCCACGAGGAACAGGGCGCCCCAGGCCACCGCCAGCAGTCCGACGACGACGCCGAGGACGAGCAGCGCGCGCCCGGTGGGGCCGCGGTGCGGCTGGGCCGGGCCGGGCGCGGGCGTGCGGGTGGGCTCGGTGGTGGTCATGGTCGTGCTCCGTTCTGGTCGAGCCAGCGCAGCACCGCGAGCACGCGGCGGTTGTCGTCGGCGTCGGGCGGCAGCCCGAGCTTGGTGAGGATGTTGGTGACGTGCTTCTCGACGGCGGGCATCCCGACGACGAGGCGGTCCGCGATCGCGGTGTTGGAGCGCCCCTCCGCCATGAGCGCGAGCACCTCGCGCTCGCGCCGCGTGAGCTGGTCGAGGTCGGAGCGGCGGCTGCGGGCGATGACCTGCGTGACCACCTCGGGGTCGATGACGGTGCCGCCCGAGGCGACGCGCGCGACGGCGTCGAGGAACGCGTCGACGTCGGCCACCCGGTCCTTGAGGACGTAGCCGAGGGCACGCGCGCCGCGGGCCAGCAGCTCGGAGGCGTAGCGCTGCTCCACGTACTGCGACAGCACGAGGATCGGCAGGTCGGGGTGCAGGCTGCGCAGGTGCAGGGCCGCGCGCAGGCCCTCGTCGGTGTGCGACGGCGGCATGCGGACGTCCGTGACGAGCAGGTCGGGCAGCGCGGCGCCGGGCCGCGACAGGGCGGCGACCAGCTCGTCCGCGGTGCGGTGGCCGGTCACCGTGTGGCCCTCCGCGGCCAGCAGGCGGGAGAGCCCGTCCAGGAGGAGCACGGAGTCCTCCGCGATCACGATGCGCACGGCACCTCCACGGTGAGCCGGGTGCCCGCGCCGGGCGGGCTGGTCAGGTCGAAGCGGCCGTCGAGCGCGGCGACGCGCCCGCGCAGCCCGGCGAGGCCGCTGCCCGGCGACGGCTCGGCGCCACCACGGCCGTCGTCCTCGACGACGACACGCAGGCGCGCGCCGTCGCCCGCGACGTCGACCCCGCCCTCGTCCGCACCGTCGTCCACGACGTCGGCGCGCACCCGGGCGGAGCGCGCACCCGCGTGCTTGGCCACGTTGGTCAGCGCCTCGGCGACCACGAAGTACGCGGCGGCCTGCGCGGCCGCCCCGGCGCGCTCCAGGCCGGCGCCGGCCTCGACGCGCACGGGGACCGGGCTGCGGGCGGCGAGCGCCGACAGCGCGGCGTCGAGGCCGCGGTCGTCGAGGATCGCGGGGTGGATGCCGCGCACGAGGTCGCGCAGCTCGGCGAGCGTCGCCTTCACCTCGTCGTGGGCGTGCTCGAGGGCGGCGGCCGTCGCGGCGGGGTCGCGCTCGGCGAGCCGGCGGGCCACGCCGAGCTCGACGCCGAGGGCGACGAGCCGCTGCTGGGCACCGTCGTGCAGGTCGCGTTCGATGCGGCGGCGCTCCGCGTCCGCGGCCGCGACCGCCTGGGACCGGGTCTCGGCGAGGACGACGGCCCGCTCGCGCGCCGCCTCGGCGTCGTGCTCGGCGTCGCGCGCCCGGGCCCGCGCCAGGTCGGCCGCGGACGGGCCGAGGCAGGCCTGGGCCAGCCGGAGCACCAGCCCGCAGCCCGCCTGCGCGGCGGCCGCCGCGAGCCACGCGAGGAGCGCGGCGCCCGCGGCGCCGAGGACGAGGGCGACCGGCCACGCGACCCCGGCCTGGCCCGCCGCGCTCCCCACGCCGCCCCGCACCGCGACGACGAGCAGCGCGACCGCGCCCGCGGCGCACGCCACGACGACGACGAGGAACGCCACGGACACCAGCAGCCCGACCAGCGCGTAGGCGGCGGCCGCCCACGCCCTCCCGTCGCGCAGGGTCGCGCGGAGCCGGGTCCACGACCGCGGCAGGCCGAGGGGGGCGGGCGTCGGGGCGGGCACGACGACGCCGGCCTGCGCGGCCAGCCGCGCCCGCTCGACGGCGGCGAACGCCCGCGCCCCGGGCAGCGTGACCCCGAGCGCGACGAGCCCCAGCCCGAGCAGCGGGACGAGGGCGGAGGACACCAGGACCAGCACCCACACGACCGTGCCCACGCTCGCGAGCCACACCGTGCCGACGGCCAGCAGCGCGACGGCGCGCGCCGTGGCCGGGTCGACCGGCGCGCGCAGCAGCCCGGCCCGGGAGGCGAGCGCCGGGGCCGGGTCCGGCGCGGCCCCGGTCGTGGGCCCAGCGGCGTCCGTGCTGGTCATGCCCTCGAGACTAGGCTGCGGGGTACAGGCCGGACAGTCCGCGTCCCCACGTCCTGGAGGTAGGGGAATCCCACGTCGCGCGAGGCCACGGGATGCGGCCGGAAGGAGACAGCGTGCTGGACGCCGTCGTGGTCGGGTCGGGCCCCAACGGCCTGGCGGCCGCCGTCACGCTGGCCCGTGCGGGCCTGTCGGTGACGGTCCTGGAGGCGAACTCGACCGTCGGCGGCGGGGCCCGCACGCTCGCGCCCGGCGACGAGCGGTGCGACGGCCACGACCTGTGCGAGGGCCTGCCCGCCGGCGTCGTGCACGACCTCTGCTCCGCCGTGCACCCGATGGCCTGGGCGTCGCCGTTCTTCCGCGCCTTCGACCTGCGCGCCCACGGCGTCGAGCTCCGCACGCCCGAGGTGTCGTACGCGCAGCCGCTGCCCGGCGGGCGGTCGGCCGTCGCCTACCGCGACCTCGAGCGCACCGCGGAGCGGCTCGGGCCGGACGGCGCGGCCTGGCGCTCGCTGCTCGGGCCGCTGGCCGAGCAGTGGGAGGCCGTCGTGGCCGTCGGGATGGGCGACCACCGCTCCGTCCCGCCCGGCGTGCTCGACTCCCGCGCCCCTTTGCGCGCCACGGAGGGTGCCGTGCGCTTCGCGCTCGCCGTGCTGGAGCAGGGCTCGCGGGCGTGGGACGCGCGGTTCTCCGGCGACGGCGGCGCGCTGCTCACCGGCGTCGCCGCCCACACGATCACCTCGCTGCCGTCGCTGTCCGCGGCGGGGACGGCGCTGCTCCTCGGCGCCCTCGCGCACGCCCGCCCCCGCGACCTGTCGGGCGCCGACGCGTTCGACGGCGGGTGGCCCGTGCCGCGCGGCGGGTCCGGTGCGATCGTCGCGGCGCTGGTCGCCGACCTCGAGGCGCACGGCGGCACGGTCGTGACCGGGCACCGCGTGCGCACCCCTGCGGACCTGCCCGCGGCGCGCGCCGTCCTGTTCGACACCACCCCCCGCACCCTGCTCGACGTGCTCGGCGCGGCCGCGCCGCCCTCGGCCCGGCGCCGCCTCGCCGCGTTCCGCCACGGCAACGCCGCCGCCAAGGTCGACTACGTGCTGTCCGGGCCGGTCCCGTGGGCCGACCCGGAGGTGGGCCGCGCCGGCACCGTGCACGTGGGCGGCACCCGCGCCGAGATGGCCCGCGCCGAGAACGCCGTCGCGGCCGGGCGGCACGCCGACCGGCCGATGTGCCTCGTCAGCGACCCCACCGTCGTCGACCCGTCGCGCCGCGTCGCCGACGGCGCCTCCCCGAGCGGCGAGCTGCGCCCGCTGTGGGCGTACACGCACGTGCCCGCCGGCTCCGACGTCGACGTCACCGAGACCGTCACCGCGCAGATCGAGCGGTTCGCCCCCGGCTTCCGCGACGTCGTCGTCGCCTCGCGGGGCATCCCGGCCGCCGCGATGGCGCACCACAACGCCAACTACGTGAGCGGCGACATCTCCGCCGGCGCCGCCACCATGTGGCAGATCCTCGCCCGGCCCACCCTGTCCGCCGACCCGTACCGCGTCGGCGCGGGCGGCGTCTACCTGTGCTCCGCCTCCACCGCCCCCGGGCCCGGGGTGCACGGCATGGGCGGCTGGCACGCCGCCCGGCACGCGCTGCGCGACGTCTTCGGCATCCGCGTCGCGGCGCTGTAGTCGCGCTGTAGTCGCGCTGTCGCCGTCGTCGTGCCGTCGTCGTGCTCCCGGCGCGGCGGGTCAGCCCGCGGCGTCCCAGCGGGTGGTGCGCTCGCGCAGGTCGGTGACGCCGACGCGGCCGGACGGCGAGAGCGTCGCCACCCGCCCGCGCGGCCCCAGCCCGGAGGCGTACCGCTCCGCGAGGGCTCCCTCCGCGGCGGTGTCCCCGGCGTCGGCGGCCACGAGCAGCGCGGCGAGAGCGTCGGTCACCGCGTCCCACGCGTCGTCGGACAGCGGCACCGCGGGCACGTACCCGGGCGGCGAGGCCGCCGCGAGCGCCGTCAGCCCCGGGTGGGGAGGGAGCGCGCCCCAGACGTCCCAGAGCAGCACCTCCTCGCGCATCCGGTGGGCCAGCTCGAGCAGCACGTAGCCGCGCACGAAGTCCTTGCCGCCCAGCTCGGGCACGTCGGGCGAGACGCCGTAGGACGCCGCGTCGACCTCGCCGGCGCGGATCGCCCGCCACACCTCGGCGGCGGTGGGGAACGGGGAGGCCGGGCCGGTGGGCATGTCGCGGGGGTCGAAGCCCCACGGCCCGTCGGACGTCAGCTCCGGGTCCCAGCGCACCCAGCGCCCGGCGCCCCCGTCGGCCCCCGCGTCCCAGTGCTCGACGACGACGTGGTCGTGGAAGAACGGCGGCTCGAAGTACCCCGCGAACCCGATCCGCGACCGGGCGGGCACCCCGTGCTCGCGCAGCACGCCCAGCGAGAACAGGGTGTGGTCGCGGCAGCAGCCGGCGACCTGGCGGGACGCCTCCCGGGCCGCGTCGAGCGGGCCGGGCTGCCGCGCGGCGGCGGCGTCGAGGATCGTGGACAGCCAGCGCCGGTCGACGTCGTCGCGCTGGTCGTCGGAGAGGTCGGGGTTCCCGGCGCGGTAGTGCACGATCGTCGCGCACGCCGCGGCGGCCGTGGCCGCGGGGTCGGGCGCGACGGCGCGCAGCAGGTCCGCGTGCGGGCCGGGGTCGGAGTACGCGCTCTGGCGCGCGTAGTCGGCGAGCGTCGGGGCCGCCCGACCGGCGGCGGCCGGAGCGTCGTGCTTCTCGTCGGGCTGGGCGGTGGTGTCCATCCGGGTGAGACCTCCGTCGGCTGCGCGAGTCATCGCCGTCAGCGGCGGGACTCGAAGAAGTCTCGCAGGAGCTGCCCGCACTCGTCCTCCCGCACGCCGCCCACCACCTCGACGGCGTGGTTGGCGCGCTGGTCGCGCACCAGGTCCCACACGGAGCCGGTGGCGCCCGCCTTCGGGTCCCAGGCGCCGAGCACGAGGCGTCGCACCCGCGCCGCGACGAGCGCCCCCGCGCACATCACGCACGGCTCCAGGGTCACGACGAGCGTGCAGCCCTCGAGCCGCCACTCGCCGCGCGTGGCGGCGGCCTGCCGCAGGGCGAGCACCTCGGCGTGCGCGGTCGGGTCGCCGGTCTCCTCGCGGCGGTTGCGGCCGAGCCCCACGAGCCGTCCGTCCGCGTCGATCACGAGCGCCCCGACGGGCACGTCGTCGCTGGCGAGCGCGTGCGACGCCTCGTGCAGCGCCAGCCCCATGAGCGCGTCCCACACGCGCCGCCGGCCGCTGACCGTGTGCGGCGGGAACTCGCCGTCCGCCCAGGGCAGCGCGAGGCCGGATCCTGCGGGGCCGGGCGCGGCGTCGGACGTCACAGGGCCAGGCTAGCCGCGGGGAGGTGCCGCAGCCCCGCGCGCCGGTACCGTGGGGGCCATGCGCCTGCACGTCGCCGACCACCCGCTGGTGGACCACAAGCTCACCGTCCTGCGTGACGAGAACACCCCGTCGGCGACGTTCCGTCTCCTCGTCGACGAGCTCGTGACCCTGCTCGCCTACGAGGCGACGCGGCACGTGCGCACGGAGCCCAAGGAGATCCGCACCCCGGTCACCACGACCACGGGCGTGCGCCTCAGCGACCCGAGCCCCATCGTCGTGCCGATCCTGCGCGCCGGGCTGGGGATGCTCGAGGGCATGACGCGCATGATCCCCACCGCCGAGGTCGGCTTCCTCGGCCTGCAGCGCGACGAGTCCACCTACGAGGCCGTCACCTACGCGAACCGCCTGCCCGACGACCTCACCGACCGGCAGGTCTTCCTCCTCGACCCGATGCTCGCCACCGGCGGCACGCTGGTCGCGGCGATCGACTACGTGCTGGAGCGCGGCGCGCGCGACGTCACCGCCGTCTGCCTGCTGGCCACCCCCGAGGGCCTCCAGGTGCTCGACGACGCGATCGGGTCGCGGGTGGACGTGCAGATCGTCGTCGCCGCGGTCGACGAGCGCCTCAACGACCAGAAGTACATCGTGCCCGGCCTGGGCGACGCCGGGGACCGCCTCTACGGCATCGTCTGAGGCGGCATCGTCTGAGACGGCGTCGTCTGAGGCCTCAGCCTCTGAGAACGACCGGCGTCCGAGACGTCAGCGGTACTCGCAGTCGGCGATCCGCTCCCAGCCGCCGCGCCAGTGGTGGCCGCCCCACCAGCGGCCGTTGCCGTCGTTGCTGTTCCCGTTGCCCTGGCCCTGGCCCTGGCCCTGGCCGTTGCCCTGCCCGTTCCCGTTGCCCTGGCCGTTCCCCTGACCATGGCCGTTGCCGTCACCCTGCCCGTTGCCCTGGTTGCCGGCGCCCACGAACCGGTAGTCGGCGCCGCGCCACGAGGCGACGTCTCCCACCTCGTAGCTCGCGCCCCAGCGGTACCGCGGCGAGCACCAGCCCGCGGTGCCGGTGAACGGGTCGACGACGAGGTCGGTGCTCCAGTCGCCCGCGCGGACGGTGAACGTGGCGCCCTTGCGGCCGGTCACCGTGCCGGCGTCGGCGCGCACGCTCTGCCGTGCGGGCACGGTCACCTGCGCCGCGGCGCCGTTCGTGCCGGTCATGGTGAAGTCGAGCGGCACGGACGACCCGGAGTTGTCGAGCACCACCGTCGCGGGCCGGGTCGACGTCGAGCGCCACCGGTCCTTCGTGACCTGCACGTCGCCCTGCTCCACCTGCGCGTGCGGGTCGACCACGACGCACGACACGGCGTCGTAGGAGACGGTCCGCTCGACCGTGGGCTCACGGTCCTCGATCGGCCGCGACAGCCGCAGCGTCAGCTCGCCGGCGTCGGCACGCAGCCCGCCGACGCGCGTCGTGACGGTGGCGTCCGAGCCGGCCGCGACGCGCGTGCCGTCGCCGTCGGCGAGCCGTGCCGTCCAGTCGACCGTCCCGCGGTTCTGCACCGTCACGGCCACCTGCGCCCGGTCGTCGACGCACTGCGTCGCAACGCTCACGTCGACCGTCGAGGCGGGCCACGTCGCGGTGGCGCAGCCCTCGAAGGCGGGCACGTCCACGACGGCCAGGTCGCGGCCGTCCGCGGTCACCGCCACGGTGCGCGTGTTCCACGGGACCGTCACCTGCAGCTCGCCCTTCGCCCCGGCGGCGACCAGCGCGGTGCGGCCGTCGCCGGTGCCCGCGGCCACGGCGAACTTCACCGGGAACGTGGAGGCGGAGTTGTCCACGGGGACGGTCACGGTGCGCCACGACGTGTCGGACGACGGGTCGAAGCGGCACTCGGCGGCGGTCAGCGTCGCCGGCCCGCCGACGGCCGGGGCGAGTGCCGCCGCGGCGTAGCGGGCGGTCGGGGCCACCGCGGGCACGATGCCGCCCTGCGCGGGCTCGTCGCCGTCGTTGTCCGCCACCCAGCGGTACAGCTGGAACTCGGCGGCGCCGGCGTCCAGCGACGTCCGGTCGGTCGGGACGACGAACGTCGCGCTCTCCCCCGGCCCGATCCGCTTCTGGTCCGCGGCGCTCCCGCCGGCGGCCGTCATGCCCACGCGCATCGGCTCGTCGCTGGTGTTGGTCAGCGTGCCGCGCACCTGCAGGCGCCCGTCGTCGTCGGTGACGACGGCGGTGCCGTCGACGTCCCACCGCGGGGCGTAGCAGTCGGCCGCCTGGTGCGGGCCGGCGGCCACGGTGGTGCGGTAGGTCTCCCCGCCGAGCGTCGTGGAGACGGTCCACGTCGCCGTGCCCGACGGCACGCGGATCCCGTCCGGCACCTGCACGGTGGCCGTCTCCCCCGGCGCGAGCTGCTGCGCCGCGGCGGCGGAGCTGCCCGCCGCGTCGAGGCGCACCGCGAGGGTCTGGTCCGTGAGGTTCGTGTAGGTGCCCTCGACGGCGGAGCTCGCCGTGCGGATGCCGCCGGTCACGAGGCAGCGCGCCGCGACGGACCGCGCACCGGCCGTGGCGCCGACCCACGGGGCGGCGACGGTCACGGCGGCGGACGACGGCAGCGCGTGCGTGGAACCGGGCAGCTGCGGTGCGGCGGTCACCGACAGGGACCCGGGAGTGGTGGCGCCGTCGGCGATGACGCGCACCCGCACCGACCGCTGCTCGCCCGGCGCCAGGGGGGCGGCGTCCGGGGCGGCGACGCACGACCACGTGGTGCCGGCGCCCGTCGACCCGCCCGCCCCGGGCACGCAGGTGAGGTCGCCGTCGGAGGCCGCGGGCCGCAGGCCGGGCGGCACGGTGAGCGCCACGGACCAGCCGGCGGCCGGCTGGTCGCCGGTGTTCCGCACGACGACGGGCACCCACGCGGCGCCCGGGTTCGAGACGGGCACGGCGTCGCCCGTGGACGCCGTGAGCTCGGCGCCGTACGGCAGCACGGTGGTGGGCGCCAGCGTGAGCGACTCGGGCGCGACGCCCGTGGCCCAGACCGACGCGCCGATCGCGTAGGCGCCGCCGGCGTCCGCCCGTACGGGCACCGAGCCGGTGCGGGACTCGCCCGCCGCGAGGGAGCCGACCGTGCAGCGCGCGACGCGCGCGGTGGCGTCGGTGGGGGTGCACGCGAGCGCGTCCGGGGCGATCGCGTCGACGACCGCCGCCCCGACGGACGCCGACGGGAGGGCCAGGTCGACCCCGGCGGGCAGCGCCACCTCGACGACGGTCTCCTCGGCGGCGGCCGTCCCCGTGTTGGTGACGGTGAGGACCAGCGGCTGCGTCGTGCGCGGCTGGAGCGGCGTGCCCGCCGCGGACACGGTCAGGTCCGCGACCTGCGGGACCACCAGGGCGGGGGCTGCGAGCAGGTTCGTCGGGTCCGTCGGGTCGGTGGCGGGGTCCGCGCCCGTCCCGCCGTCGCCGGGCTCGACGGCGATGTCCGTGGTGTCCCCGGGCGGCACCCACGGCTGGCCCTGGATGGTGACGGGGGCGGTCGGGACGGCCGCCGGCGGCTCCTGGCTGCTGCCGAGAGCGTTGAGCACGGTGACGACCCCGACGGTCGCCACGGCGACCGCGCTGGCGGCGGCGGCCACGCTCGCGGTGCCCATGACGGCGCCCGCGGCGGCCGCGGTGCCCGCCGTCGCCGCGGTGGCGGCCGATCCCGTCGCCACCCCCGCGGTCGCGACGCCCGCCAGCGACGCGCCGCCCGCGGCGCTCGTCGCCGCAGCACCCGTCGCAGCAGCACCCGTCGTGGCGGCACCCGTCGTGGCGGCCGCCGTCGTGCCCGTCGCGGCAGCCGCCCCCGACGAGATGCCCGCGGCCCCGGCGGTCCCCGTCGCCCCGACCGTCGAGCCCGTGACGCTGCCCACGACCGTCCCCACCGACGTGCCGGCCGCCGCGCCGGTGCCGACGGTCCCGCCCAGCGCCCCGACGAGCCCCCCGACCGCGCCCCCGATCGGCAGCGCTCCCACGACTGCCAGGCCGGCGAGCCCCACGATCAGCGGCGCGACGACGGAGCGCATGCCGTGCGCGATGTCGCCGAGCTCGAGCACCAGGGCGCGGCACTCGCCGCACGACTCCAGGTGGGTGTCGACCTTGGCGACCTCGCGCCGCGCCAGCCCGCCGCGCACGTACGCCCCCAGCAGCGGGTTCACCGCGCGGCACCCGTCGGTCGGCGCGTGCGTGAGGTGCTCCTGCAGGTAGCCGACCCGCAGCCCCTCGCGGGCGCGGTAGGCGAGGGCCGAGACGCCGTTGGGGGTCAGCCCGAGGATGGGCGCCACCTCCGCCGGGGTGCGCCCCTCGATCTCCGTGTACCAGAGCACGGCCTGCCAGCGCTCCGGCAGCGCCTGGTAGGCGTTCTTCACGACGGAGCGCTCGAAGCCCTCGAGGGTGGGGACGTCGGTGGAGTCGGCCAGCCCGAGCGCGGCCTCGAAGGTGCCGTCGTCGGCCGTGGGCCGGGTCCGCCGCACGCCGCGCGCCAGGTCGGCGGCGAGGCGTCGCACGACCGTCAGCAGGTAGGCCCGGAACGTGGCGTCGGGGCCGCCGCCGTGCTGCAGCACGTCGAGCACGCGGTGGAACGCCTCGGACACCAGGTCGTCCGCGTCGGCCGCGGAGCGCACGTACTGCCGGGCGACGGCACGGGCCGCGGGCACGTGCCGCACGTACAGGGCACCGAACGCCTCGAGGTCGCCTCCGCGCACGTCGAGGATCAGCTCGGCGTCGCTGCGCGCCGAGTCGTCCGACCCCACGTAGACGTCCGTCATCGCCGCCCTCGCTCTGGCTTTCGGCGCGCCGTCGGATGCCCGACGCGACTCACGTACCTTACGTGCGTTCAGCCTCTGGTCGGCGGGTGAACTTCCTCAAGAAAGGAGCAGGAAAACCGCAGGATTCCGTGCCTCGGGCAGCGGAAAGAGCATACCCGGTATGCCATGCCCGGTGAAAATGCCGCACAACTGCGTCATGATGGCTGTTCATGGGGGTCCCATCATCATGAACCGGTCCACGAGCGGGCCGCCGGACGCGCCCGAGCTTCCCTCGGACGTCCTCGACCGCTGGCGCGCGACGAGCCTCGCCGAGGTGTGGCTGCGCCCCGACGACTGGTACCACCCCGCCGTCGACGCGCTGGTCGAGGCGTTCGACGAGCGGCGCTCCCCGCACGCCGCCGCCCACCGCCTGGGCTCCGCGCGGGGCCGCGCGGGCGTGGGGCTGGGCGAGACCCTGGACGACGTCGAGTGCCTGTACCGCGCCACCGGCTGCGAACCCGACCCGGACGCGATCCGCGCGGTGGCCGTCGGCTGGGTCCGCGGGCGCGACACCGAACCGGCCCTCGGGGGCGTGCGCGACCCCGGCACCGGGCTCCCCACGCGCGAGTACCTCGCCGAGCGGCTGCGGGAGACCTACGGCGCCGCCGTGGGCGCCGAGGACGGCGTGCCGGCCACGCACTGCCTCGTCGTCGTCGACGTCGCCGTGGACGGGCTCGCCCCGTGGGACCGGGCCGCGCGGTCCGCGACCGTGGGCCGCGCCCTGGAGCAGATCTTCGGGGAGGGGCACCCGATGGCGGCCCTGACGGACGGCGTCTTCGCCGTGCTGGCGCGGCGCGACACGGGCGTCCCCGACCTCGCGAAGTCCACGCGCAGCGTCGTGGAGCGCAACGCCGCGCTCATGGGGCTCGGGGACGCGCTGCGGCGCCCCACCCGCGTGTGGGTGGAGCGCCTGCCGACGACGCACGCCGCCGCCGCGCAGCTGCTGGCGCAGCTCGCCCGCTGACAGGTCGGGCGGTCAGGACTGCGCGTAGGTGAGGCAGTCGGCGTGGTTCACGTCGTCCTGGCCCGGCCCGACGCGGATCGCGGCGGCGGCGCACTCGAGCTCGTGGTTGTGCACGCAGTCGCCGCGCTGGCACGCCCCCACGTGGGCGACGACCTTCTCCAGGCCGCCCTTGGCGCTCAGCGGGATGAACGTGGCGCACGACGCGTCACCGGAGTGCCCGGCGATCGTGACGGCGCCGGCGTGGCAGCCGTGGTCGTGGTTGTAGCCGCAGCCCTCGACGGTGCACTCGGTGACCTCGGGCATCTCCATCAGCGTGCTCATGGTGCGCTCCTCGCCGCTCGACGCCGGCTCTCGCCGCCTTCGACCACGATATTCCTCGCGCACGGAAATGCACAGTGAATGCGAGAGGGAATTCACGTCTGCACAAATAAGGAATGCCTTACCCATTGCCCTCACGAATGGGTTCCCGCGAATTAGCGAAGAATTGCGTTGCGGAAAGTCGTCAGCCGCGGCGGTGCGGACGCCACAGCACCAGCGCCCCCTCCTCGGCCTCCAGCTCCGACCGCTCGACGCGGCGGACGCGCTGCCCTCGCCGCACGACGACGACGTCGCCCGAGGTCCCGGCGGTGAACACCCGGCCCCCGGGCTGCATCGCGAGCGCGGCCAACCTGGCCTCGAGCTGCGCCACGTGCTCCTGCAGGTCGAGGATGCGCCGGATGCCGGCGAGGTTGATCCCCTCGACCTGCGCGAGCCGCTGGACCTCCAGCAGCCGGGAGACGTCCCGCTGCGAGTAGCGCCGGCCGCGCCCCGCGGTGCGGCGCGGCGTCACGAGGCCGAGGCGGTCGTACTGCCGCAGCGTCTGCGGGTGCATCCCCGCCAGCCGGGCCGCCTGCGACACGGTCAGCACCGGGGCGTCCTCGGCAACCATCGCTACCTCCCTCGCTCGGCGTCCGTCGCGCGGAGGAGCATCGCTCCGCCGCGCGCTGCACTCGTCATTCCGCCGCGCGCTGCACTCGTCATTCCGCCGCGCGCTGCACTCGTCATTCCGCCGCGCGTTGCGCGAGGCCGGCGCGGACGTCCTCGTGGTCGCTCTCGGCGGCGAACGCCTCGAGCGCCTCCTTCGCCTTGCGGCTGAGCTTCTGCGGCACCGTCACCTGGACGGTGACCAGCAGGTCGCCCTGCGTCTTCGCGGTCTTCACGCCGCGGCCCTTGACCCGCAGCACCCGGCCCGACGGCGTGCCCGCCGGGACCTTCAGCCGCACCGTGCCGCCGTCGAGCGTCGGCACCTCGAGGGTCGTGCCCAGCGCGGCCTCCGCGAACGTCACGGGCACGGACATGCGCAGGTTGGCGCCGTCGAGCGTGAACACGGGATGCGGCGCGACGTGCACGGTGACCACGAGGTCGCCCGCGTCGCCGCCGCCCGCGCCCGGCCGGCCCTTGCCGCGGATACGGAGCTTGCGGCCGTCGTTCACGCCTGCCGGGATCTTCGTCTTGACCTTGCGGCCGTCCACCGTGAACTCCACGGTGGCGCCCTCCACGGCCGTGCGGAACGGCAGCGTGGTCTCCGCCGCGACGTCCGGGCCCTTCTGCGGCGCGGTGAAGCCGGCGCGCTGCCGGCCGGCGGCGCGGAAGCCGCCCTGGCCGCCGAGCATCGAGCTGAGGATGTCCTCGAAGCCTCCGGACCCGCCCTGCGGGTACTGCGTGTAGCGCGCGTTCGGTGCGCCCTGGCCGCCGAACATCGAGCCGAAGACGTCCTCGAAGCCGTTGCCGCCGCCGCCGGGGCCCGCGGCGAACCGCGCCCCGCCGCCCGCCATCGCGCGGACGGCGTCGTACTGCTGGCGCTGCTCGGTGTCCGAGAGCACCGCGTACGCCTCGCCGATCTCCTTGAACTTGGCCTCGGCCGATGCGTCCCCCGGGTTCTGGTCCGGGTGGTACTGGCGGGCGAGCTTGCGGTACGCCTTCTTGATGGCCGCGTCGTCCGCGTCCTTGGGGACGCCGAGAGCGGAGTAGAAGTCCTTCTCGATCCAGTCCTGACCTGTCACGACGCCCCCTTCCTGGTCATGCTCGTGATCTCATCATCCTCGTCGAACGGGTCCGGGCGGGCCACGCCGAACGCTCGGCATGCCCCACCCGGACCACGGTGTCCTTCAGCGGCCCGGCGTCACTCGGGGCCGACGACGCCCACACGGGCGGCGCGGACCACCTTCTCGCCGATCCGGTAGCCGGGCTCCACCACCAGGCTGACGGTCGTGGCCGCGACGTCCGGGTCGACGTTGTGCATGAGCGCCTCGTGCACCGTGGGGTCGAACTCCTCCCCCACCTGGCCGAACCGCTCGATGCCGAACTTCGCCAGCGACGCGTCGAGCTTCTCCGCGATGGCCGCCATGGGCCCGGTGAGCTCGGCGTGCTGCTTGGCGCGCTCGATGTCGTCGAGCACCGGCAGCAGCGCGACCAGCACGTCCTGCGTGCCCTGCGTGCGCGCCACCTCCTGGTCGCGCAGCGACCGGTTGCGGTAGTTCGTGAACGACGCCCGCTCCCGCTGCAGCGCATCCAGGTGCTCGGCCGCCTCGGCCTTGGCCTTGAGGACCTCGGCGCTCTCGGCGGCCTCGCCCTCGGGCTCGAAGTCGAGTGCCGCGAGCGGGTCGGTGCTCTCGCCCTCGCCGCCGGCCGCCGACTCCCGGGCCTCCCCCGACTCGGGGTCGACCTTGCGCTTGTCGGTGAAGTGGAAGGGGGCGTCCCCCGAGCCCTCGGGCTCGGGGGTCCCCTGCGGGTTCTCCGTCACTTCTTGTCGTCCTCGTCGTCGACGATCTCGGCGTCGACCACGTCCTCGTCGGGGGCGGAGGTCGCGCCCGCGGCCGCGGCCGCGTCGTCCTCGGCCGCCGCGGTGTCACCCGCGGCCTGCTCCTGCTCGGCCGTGGCGTAGAGCGCCTGGCCGATCTTCTGCGAGGAGGCGCCGAGCTTCTCGTACGCGGACTTCACGGCGTCGGCGTCCTCGCCCTCCAGGGCGGTCTTGACGGCGGCGACGTCCGCCTCGACCTCGGTGACGACCTCGGCGGGGAGCTTGTCGCGGTTGTCCGCGATCTGCTTCTCCATCGAGTACGCGAAGGCCTCGGCCTGGTTGCGGGTCTCGGCCTCCTCGCGACGCTTCTTGTCCTCGGCCGCGTGCTCCTCGGCGTCCTTCACCATGCGGTCGATGTCCTCCTTGGGGAGGGCCGACCCGCCGGTGATCTTCATCGACTGCTCGGTGCCCGTGCCGCGGTCCTTGGCGGACACGTGCACGATGCCGTTCGCGTCGATGTCGAAGGTGACCTCGATCTGCGGGACGCCGCGGGGCGCCGGGGCGATGCCGGTGAGCTCGAACGTGCCCAGCGGCTTGTTGTCGCGGGTGAACTCGCGCTCGCCCTGGAAGACCTGGATCGCGACGGACGGCTGGTTGTCCTCCGCCGTCGAGAAGATCTCGCTGCGCTTGGTCGGGATGGCCGTGTTGCGCTCGATGAGCTTGGTCATCACGCCGCCCTTGGTCTCGATGCCGAGGGACAGCGGGGTCACGTCGATGAGCAGCACGTCCTTGCGCTCGCCGCCGATGACGCCGGCCTGCAGGGCCGCGCCCACGGCGACGACCTCGTCCGGGTTGACGCCCTTGTTGGGCTCGCGTCCGCCGGTGAGCTCCTTGACGACCTCGGTCACGGCGGGCATGCGGGTGGAGCCACCCACGAGCACGACGTGGTCGATGTCGGACACGGAGATGCCCGCGTCGCGGATCACCGCGTGGAACGGCGCCTTGGTGCGGTCGATGAGGTCCTGCGTCATCTGCTGGAACTGGGCGCGCGTGAGCTTCTCGTCCAGGTGGACGGGGCCGTTCTCGCTCATCGACAGGTACTGCATCGAGATGGTGGTGCTCGTCGCGGACGAGAGCTCCTTCTTGGCCTGCTCGGCCGCCTCGCGCAGACGCTGCAGGGCGATCTTGTCCTTCGACAGGTCGACGCCCGCGCTGTTCTTCACCTGCTTGATGAGGTGGTCCACGATGCGCTGGTCCCAGTCGTCGCCGCCGAGGCGGTTGTCGCCGGACGTGGCGCGCACCTGGATGGTGGAGAAGTCGTCCTCGTCCTTGCCGACCTCGAGGAGCGAGACGTCGAAGGTGCCGCCGCCCAGGTCGAAGACCAGGATGAGCTCGTCCTCCTTGCCCTTCTCCAGGCCGTAGGCGAGGGCCGCCGCGGTGGGCTCGTTGACGATGCGCGTCACGTTGAGGCCCGCGATCTGGCCGGCGTCCTTGGTCGCCTGGCGCTCGGCGTCGTTGAAGTACGCCGGGACGGTGATGACCGCGTCGGTGACGGGCTCGCCCAGGTACTCCTCGGCGTCGCGCTTGAGCTTGCCGAGCACACGCGCGGAGATCTCCTGCGCGGTGTACTTCTTGTCGTCGATCTCGACCGACCAGTCGGTGCCCATGTGGCGCTTGACCGACGAGATGGTGCGGTCGACGTTGGTGACCGCCTGGCGCTTGGCCACCTCACCGACGAGGACCTCGCCGGTCTTGGAGAACGCGACGACGGACGGCGTCGTGCGCGACCCCTCCGCGTTCGCGATGACGGTGGGCTCGCCGCCCTCCAGGACGGCGACCACCGAGTTGGTGGTACCCAGGTCGATACCGACTGCTCGAGCCATGTGTGCTGCCTCCATGCGTACGTCCGGGCGCCTCTGCGCCCGAGGTTGAGTCAACTGCACTCAACGTAAATCTCGGCGTCCCCGCCTCGCAAACCGCAGGCGCCAAAGTTGAGTCTGCATGGCTCAACCTTGCTCAGGGCGTCGATATTCCCGCAGGCAGCCCCCGCTGTTCGCCGTGAGCGAACAGCGGGGGCTGAGGGGCAGTCGCAGGGTCAGACGAGCTCGACGCCGTCGGCCTGAGGGCCCCGGTCGCTCTGGCGCACCTTGAAGCGGACCCGGTCGCCCTCCTCGAGGAACTCGACGTCGCGCACGACCGACACGTGCACGAACAGGTCCTCGCCCCCGGCGTCGGGCGTGATGAAGCCGAACCCGCGGTCCGCGTCGTAGCGCGCGACGGTGCCCTCGCCGCCGCGCACCGGCCCGCCGGCCGGGCGGCCCGAGCGCCCCCGGTCCGAGCGGCCGTGGTCCCGACCGTGATCCGCGCGACCGCGGTCCCGGCCGTGGTCCGAGCGGCCGCGGTCGGCCCCGCGCACGCCGGAGCCGCGCACGAGCCGCACGTCGCGGGCGTTCGGCCCCTTGTCGCCGTCGACGACGTCGTAGGTCACCCGCGCGCCCTCGGGCAGCGAGGTCAGCCCCGGGCCGAGCGCGTTGACGTGGACGAAGAGGTCGCCGCCGCCCGCGTCCGGGGCGATGAACCCGAAGCCCTTGGTGTCGTCGAACCAGGACACGGTGCCGTCCGCGCCGTCCGAGGCCGCCCGAGCGGACTCCGACGCGAGCGGCAGCAGGTGGTCCGCCTGCGGCCCCTTCTCCCCCTCGACGACGAGGAACGCCACGCGCTGCCCCTCCGACACCACGCCGCCGCCCACGATGGCCGAGCTGTGCAGGAAGATCTCCTGGCCACCGTCCTCGGGCGTGACGAAGCCGTACCCCTTGGCCGGCTCGTACCAGCTCACGGTGCCGAGCACGCCCAGGGGTGCGTCGGCGGCCCGGTCGCCCGTGACGCGGACGCGCCGCGCCTGGGGGCCGCGGTCGCCCTCGCCGACCTCGAACTCGACGGCCTGCCCCTCGCGGAGCTGCTTCGGCCCGTCCCCGCCGACGATCTCGGAGGCGTGCACGAACAGGTCCTCCTCGTCGTTCCCGAGGTCGATGAAACCGAACCCTCGGTCGGCGTCGAACCATCGGACTGTTCCCTGGGGCACGTCAAACTCCTCGTCTCGACTGACTTCTCCTCCCCAGTGTCCCCCGGCGGGGCCGTCGACAGGCGGTTCGGGCGGCCCTCGGGGACGCGGCGCCCGTCACACCCGCGCCGCCCGCCTCGTCGTACCGACGACCCGGGCACGACGCCCGGGCACGACGACGGAGGGAGCGGGTGCGCATGGACACGGCCGCCGTGGTGGTGACGATCCTCGGAGCGGTGATCAACGGGGCGGCCGCCGCCTTCTACCTGGCCGGGCACGAGTACCCGCGCAGCCAGGCGGACATGAAGGGCATCCCGCGCCGGTACGTGCCGATGCTCGGGATGCTGCTCGCGGCTGGCGCCGTCGGGCTGCTGGTCGGGTTCGCGCTGCCGCTCGTGGGCGTCCTCGCCGCGGGCGGCCTGGTCCTGTACTTCGTGGGGGCGATCGTCGCCCACCTGCGGGTGGGCTCCCACCACGTCGTGGGCGCGATCGTGTTCCTCGCCGTCGCGGCCGCCGCGTTGACGCTGGGGCTCCTGGCGGGCAGCGCCTGACCGCGCGGACCCGTCAGCGGCGCCGGGTGCGCCCGAGGCGGGGCCCGGTGCCGAAGTACTCGCGGAACACGTAGAGCGCGGGCGACCAGGCGTCCGTGTCGACGTGCCCGGTGCCGGTGTCCACGACGGCGCGGTCCGCGTGGACCGCCCGGACGTAGACCTCGACGATGCGGAAGTCGTCGCCGTCGGGGCCCTTCGGCGCGTGGATCGCCTGCACCTCCGCCTCGCACTGGATGGCGCACTCGGCGATGCGCGGCGGGCGCACCACCGTGGAGGGCTGCGGGGTGAAGCCGCCGGGGGTCCACTTGTCACCGCTGCTGCGGAACCGGCCCCGCTTGTGCGGCGGGAGCGGGTCGCTGCCGCTCAGCAGCGCGATCTCCTCCACCTGCGACCAGCGCTCGGCGTGCGGGAAGTTCACGACGCACTGGCCCTCGCGCTCGAGGTTGGCGAGCGTCTGCGACGCGGCGCCCCAGCCCAGCACGATCGTGCGCCCCAGCGTCCACGCCGACGACATCGGCCCGATGTTCGTCGACCCGTCGGGACCGGTGGTGGTGACCAGCGCGATCGGGGTGCCGACGTACAGCACCGGGGGGTCGATGGGCACGTGCGACGACGAGGCCTCGTCGGGCACGGTGTCGTGCGCCGCGGCGCTGGTCGGGCTCATGGCCCCATCGTCGGGGCGGGACGCTTCGGTCCCCGCCGAACCGTCAGAGCGGCTTGCGCATCTGCTGCGTGACGACGGCGTACCCGGAGGAGTCGTACAGCGCCATGGCGGTCGCGTTGCGGCCGTGGACGTTCAGCTCCAGCGCGGTGGCGCCGGCTTCCCGGGCCGCGTCCTCCGTGGCCGTCAGGAGCGCGCGGCCGAAGCCCTGGCCTCGCCGCGGCTCCAGCACCTCGATGTCGTAGAGGAACGCCACCCCCGGCAGGCAGTGCGGCGGGTCCAGCGCCACCCAGGCGCGGCCGACCGGCTCGCCGTCCGCGTCCACCCCGACCCGCACGAGCATCCCCTCGGTGGCGAGCCCCCGCGGGAGCAGGGCCGCGCTCTCCTCGCGGGCGCGGCGCACCGACCCCTCCCACGGCCACCGTCCGGCGGCGACCTGCTCCGCGGCGTACCCCTCGGCCAGGTCGTCCTGCCACTCGTCGAACTCGGCCTCGGTCATCGGGCGGAGCGTCACCGTCGTCATGGACGCATGCTGGCACACCGCGGGTCCCACGGGCCGACGTAGTACCCGGTGACCGATCCGGGCCCGGAAGCGTCACCGGGTACTACGTCAACGGCCACGCCTGGTCAGTCGTCGACGGCCTCGCCGGTGGGGTCGTTCGCAACCACCGCGTCGAGGCGCTCGCCGCCGACGGGCTCGCGGTGCCACTCGACGAGGCGCCAGCCGGAGGCCGGGTCGCCCTCGACCTCGATGAGGCCGGTGTTCGCGAGCGGGGTGTGCGCCAGCTCGTCGACGTCGAGCCCGCGCACCCGGGCGCCGGACCACGACCGGATCGCCGCGCCGTGCGAGACGGCGAGGACGACGCCGTGGCCGCGGTCGGTACGGTCGGCCACGCCCGCGAGCGCGGCGACGGCGTCGTCGAAGCGGGTGAGGAACGCGTCGCCGTCGGGCCCGCCGGGCATGCGACGGGACCGGTCGCCGCGCGACCAGGCGAACACGGTCTCCAGGTAAGTGTGGTGGTCGGCGAGGTCCGCGGACATCTCCAGGGAGCCCGCCTCGATCTCGCGCAGCCCGTCGAGGACGGTGGGGCGCAGGGCGCGGTCGTCGGCCAGCGGCTGGGCGGTGAGGGTGGTGCGTAGCAGCGTCGAGACGGCGAGGGCGTCGATGCGCCGCCCCTCCAGCGCGCGGGGGACGGCGGCGGCCTGCTGCTCCCCGAGCGGGGTGAGCCGCGGCCCGGGGGCACCGGTGTCGAGCAGGCCGGCCACGTTGGCGGGGGTCTGTCCGTGTCGCAGGAGGAGGAGGCGCATGGTCCTACCCTCTCCTACCCTGGCCGACCCGCCGCCGTCGCGGGGACCGCGCCGCCCGCCGGCCGGACGACCGCGCCTGCGAGGATGACCGGGTGCCGATCACCGTGGTCCCCTCGTCCCCCGACTGGCCCGCCGCGTTCGAGGGCGTCGCGGCCGCGCTGCGGGCGGCGCTCGCCGGGGTGCCGACGGCCGTCGTCGAGCACGTCGGCTCGACCTCCGTGCCCGGCCTGGCGGCGAAGCCGGTCCTCGACGTCGACGTGATCGTCCCTGCCGAGGACGTCGCCGCCGCGGTGCGGGCGCTCGAGGGCGTGGGGTACGCCCACGCCGGCGACCTGGGCCTGCCCGGCCGCGAGGCGATGGACGCGCCCGACGACGACCCCGCCCGGCACGTCTACGTCTGCGCGGCCGGGACGCTCCACGTGCGCAACCACCTCGCCGTCCGGGACGTGCTGCGGCGCCGCGCCGACCTGCGCGACGAGTACGGCGCGGTGAAGGCCGCGCTCGCCGCCGACCCCACGATGGACATCGACCGGTACGTCGCCGGCAAGTCGGCCGTGCTGCAGAAGGTCCTCGCCGAGTCGGACCTCACGCCGGGCGAGCTGCGCGAGATCCTCGGCACCAACGACCCCGGCATCGACTGACCCCGGCATCGACGACCCGTCCGCCTGACGGCGCGCTGCGCCGCGGCCGCGCCTCAGCGCAGCCGGTAGCGCCGCTCGGGCCGGCCCGCGGTGCCGTAGTTGAGGCGCACGGCGGCGCGCCCCGTCGTCGCGAAGTGCTCCAGGTAGCGACGCGCGCTGACGCGGCTGACGCCGATCTCGTCGGCGCACTCGGCGGCGCTCAGCTCCGCGCCGTCGGACAGGGCCGCGAGCACGGCGTCCGCGGTCTCCTGGCTGAGCCCCTTGGGGAGCGCGGGGCGCGCGCCGCCGCCCGCGCGCGAGGGCTGCGGCGCGAGGAGGGCGTCGATCTCGGCCTGACCGGGTCCGCCGGGGCGGTCGCGGCCGTCGAGGGCCTCGTGGGCGCGGCGGAACGCCTCCAGCCGGGCCGCGAGGTCCTCCGACGCGAACGGCTTGACGAGATAGTGCGCGGCACCGCCGGCCGCCGCCGCGCGGACCGTGTCGGCCTCGCGGGCCGCCGTGATCACGACGACCCCGAGGTCGCGGCCCGCCGCCCGCAGCCGCCGCAGCACCTCGATGCCGTTGATGTCGGGCAGGTGCACGTCGAGCAGCACCAGGTCGGGGCGCAGGGCCTCCACGGCGGCGAGCGCGTCCGCGCCGGTGTGCGCCTCCCCGACGACGCGGAAGCCGTCCACCCGCTCCACGAAGCGGCGGTGGATGGACGCGACCATGAAGTCGTCCTCCACCACCAGCACGTCGAGGCTCACGCCTGCTGCACCCCCTGCTCGCTCGCCCGGTCGGCCCGGCCCGCCCCCGCGACGGCCTGCGGCAGCCGCACGATGAACACGGCGCCGCCGCTCGGCTCCTCGCCGTCGTGGCCGGCACGGCCGTGGTCGCCGCCATTGTGCATGGTCACCGTGCCGCCCCGGCGCTGCGCCAGCACGTGCACCAGCGCGAGGCCGACACCGCGCCCGGTCTCGCCGTGCGGCTTCGTGCTCCAGCCGCGGCGGAAGATGGCGTCGGCCTGCTCGGGCGGCACGCCGCGCCCGGTGTCCGCGACCTCGACGAGGACGTCGTGCGCGGGGCCGTCCTGGGCCAGGCGCACCCGGACCATGGCGGGGGCGGAGACGCCGTCCGCGCCCGGGCCCGCGGCCCACGCCGCGGCGTCCACCGCGTTGTCCACGAGGTTGCCGAGCACGGTGCCCACGTCGGCGGACAGGTCGGGGTCGAGGCGCGGCAGCGCGCTGCCCTGGTCGACGACGAGCTCCACGTGCCGCTCGTCCGCGAGGCTCGCCTTCGCGATGAGCAGGGCCGCCACCGCCGGGTCCGCGACCCGCGACGTCACCACGTCGCTGAGGGCGGCGCGCCGGCGGGTGAGGCGGTCGACGAACCGGCCCACCTCCTCGTACTCCCCCAGCTCGATGAGGCCGGAGACCGTGTGGAGCTGGTTGCTGAACTCGTGGGTCTGCGCGCGCAGCGTCTCGGTCACGCTCTCGCGCGCGTGCAGCTCGCTCTGCAGCGCCAGCAGCTCCGTGCGGTCGCGCAGCGTGGTCACCGTGCCGGCCGGGCGGCCGTCGTGCAGCACGCGGCGGCGGTTCAGCACCAGCACGGTGTCCCCGGAGACGAGCACCACGTCGTGCACCTCGTCCGTGCCGCGCAGCAGGTCGGCGACGGCTGGCTCCAGGCCCACGTCCGCCAGGCCCGGGTCGTCCAGGCGCCGCCCCGTCAGGTCGGGGGCGTCGTCCGCAAGACCGAGCAGCGCGCGGGCGCTGTCGCTCACGAGGCTCACGCGGCCGTCGTCGCCCACCACGACCACGCCCTCGCGGATGGAGCGCAGCACGCCCTCGCGGTGGTCCGCGAGCGCCGCGATCTGCGCCGGCTCCAACCCGCGGGTGCGGCGCTTGACCAGGCGCGCCAGCAGCCACGACCCGGCGACGGCGAGCGCCGTGCCGATGCCGAGGACCACGAGGACGTCCCCGCCGGCACGGGACACGCGCTCGGCCAGCGGCGGGTACGGGTCGGCGAGCACGGCGACGGCGAGCGGGTGCGGCGCGCTCCCCCCGTACACCGGGACCCAGGCGGCGATCGAGCGGTCGCCGAGGTCGGTCACGTCGCCACTGCCGGCGACCGTGCCGGCGTCGGCCGGCAGCGCGAGCTGCTCGCCCGTGCGCGTCGGGTCGGTCGACAGCAGGATCCGCCCGTCGAGGTCCGTGAGGTAGGCCGTCTTCGCGTCGACGTACGCGGCCCGGGACTGCAGGTAGAAGAGCAGGGCCTGCGTGTCGCTCGCGCCGTCGGCGAGGCCGCCCTGGAGTGCGGGGATGCCCGCCAGCCCCTCGGCGGCCACCTCGAGCCGGTCGGCGCGGTCGTCGCGGAACTGGGCGTCGGCCTGCCCGAGGAACACGCCCGCGGCCGCCGCGACCACCACGAGGAGCACGGCGAGCTGGAGCAGCAGGACCTGCCCGGCGAGGGTGAGGTGGCCGCGGGGGCGGCGCGAGGAGCGTGACCGCAAGTTCCACAACCTCCTTTGGTTGTCCAATGATGACGCGCCCGGCCCGGGCCTGTGACGATCGCACCCGGGGCACAGCCGCCCCGCAGCACCGACAGTCTGGAGCACACGGTGTCGACGACGACATCCCGGCGACGACGCGGCGTCCGCGCCGCCGTCGCCGCGACCCTGGCGACGGCCCTGCTCGCCGTCACCGCCGCGTGCGGGGTCACGCGCGGCGACGACTCGACCGACCTCGACATGTGGATCCCGAACAGCCCCGGCGGCGGGTACGACCAGACCGGCCGCGCGGCCGTCGGCGTCCTGGACCGCGACGGCATCACCGGCGGCGACATCCAGGTCACCAACATCCTGGGCGCGGGCGGCTCGGTCGCCATGTCGCGGCTCATGGGCGAGGCCGGCAACGAGCGGCTCATGATGACGCTCGGCCTCGGCGTCGTCGGGTCCACGTACTCGTTCGGCGTGGACGCCCGCCCCCAGGACGCCACCCCGCTCGCCCAGCTCATCGAGGAGCAGGAGGGCGTCCTCGTCCCCGCCGACTCGCCCTTCGAGACCATCGACGACCTCGTCGACGCGTGGAAGAAGGACCCGGGCTCCGTGGTGCTGGGCGGCGGCTCGTCGCCCGGCGGGCCCGACCACCTGTTCCCCATGCAGCTCGCGAAGGCCACGGGCGTCGACCCGAAGGACCTGCGGTACGTGTCGTACGACGGCGGCGGTCCCCTGACCAGCGCCCTGCTGGGGCACAAGATCCAGGTGGGGTTCTCCGGCCTCGCCGAGTTCGAGGGGCAGATCGAGGCGGGCGAGCTGCGCGTGCTCGCCGTCTCCGGCGACGAGCGCGTCGCCGGGGACACCCTCGCCGACGTCCCCACGCTCACCGAGAGCGGCATCGACCTCGTCTTCACCAACTGGCGCGGCGTCGTGGCCCCGCCCGGCATCAGCGACGAGGCCCGCGACCGGCTCATCGACCACCTCACCCGCATGCACGACTCGCCCGAGTGGGAGCAGGCCCTGGCCGACAACGGCTGGACGGACGCCTTCGTCACCGGCGACGACTTCGAGCAGTTCCTGCGCGAGCAGGACCAGCGGGTGTCGACCACCCTCAAGGAGCTGAACCTGCTGTGAGCACCGACGTGGAGACCCCCGCACCGGGGGCCGCGGACCCGGGTCCGCAGGGCCCGACCGCGACGCCGCGCGTCGACCGCGCGCAGTACGGCCTCGCCGCCGTGCTGCTGATCGTCGGCGCCTACACCGTGTACGACGCGAGCACCCTGGAGGTCGGGTTCGCCGACCCGGTGGGCCCGCGCATCTTCCCGATCCTCATCGGCGGCGGTCTCGTCGTGACGAGCGTGCTGCTGGCCCTGGCGACGGCGCGCGGGTCGCGCCCCGAGCCGGAGGCCGGCGAGGACGTCGACGTCACGACCGCGGCCGACTGGCCCACCGTGCTCAAGCTGGTGGGCGTCGTCCTGCTGACGATCGCCACGGTGACGTGGCTCGGGTGGGCGCTCGCGGGCGCCATCCTCTTCGCCGGCGCCGCCTGGGCGCTGGGCAGCCGCACGCACGTGCGCGACGTCCTCGTGGGGCTCGTGCTCGCGGTGGGCAGCTGGTACGGCTTCGTCGTCGGGCTGGGCATCCCGCTCACCCCCGGCGTCCTCGACGGGATCCTGTGAGGCGGCGGGACTGATGGAGAACCTCGGACTGCTGTGGGACGGCCTCGGCGCCGCCCTCACCCCCATGAACCTCCTGTACGCGGCGGTGGGCGTGCTGCTCGGCACGTTCGTCGGCGTGCTGCCCGGCATCGGGCCGGCGATGGCGATCGCGCTGCTGCTGCCCGTGACGTTCGGGCTGGAGCCCACGCAGGCGTTCATCATGTTCGCCGGCCTCTATTACGGCGGCATGTACGGCGGGTCGACGACGTCGATCCTGCTCAACACCCCCGGCGAGTCGGCGTCCGTGATGACGGCGCTGGAGGGCAGCCGGATGGCGCGCGCCGGGAGGGGCGCGCAGGCGCTGGCGACGGCGGCCGTCGGGTCGTTCGTCGCGGGCACGATCGGCACCCTGCTGGTCGCGTTCTTCGCGCCGTCGCTGGCCGACGTCGCGGTCGAGATCGGCGCGCCGTCCTACTTCGCCCTCATGGTGCTGGCGCTGGTCCTCACGGCCACGGTGCTCGGGTCGAGCCCGCTGCGCGGCCTCATGTCCCTGTTCGTGGGCCTGACGATCGGCCTCGTGGGCCTGGACCTCAACACCGGCCAGCCGCGCCTGACGTTCGGCGTCACGCAGCTCGTGGACCGCCTGGACATCGTGGTGGTGGCCGTGGGCATCTTCGCCCTCGGCGAGGCGCTGTGGGTGGCCGCCCACCTGCGCCGCAAGCCCGCCGAGGTCGTGCCCGTCGGGCAGCCGTGGATGGGCCGCGAGGACCTCAGGCGCTCCTGGAAGCCGTGGCTGCGCGGCACCGCGTTCGGCTTCCCGTTCGGCGCGCTGCCGGCCGGCGGCGCCGAGCTGCCGACGTTCCTGTCGTACGTCACCGAGCGCAGCATGGCCAAGCGCGGCGTCGCCAAGGGGCGGGCCGGCGCCAAGGACGAGTTCGGCCAGGGCGCCATCGAGGGCGTCGCCGGCCCCGAGGCGGCGAACAACGCCTCGGCCGCGGGCATGCTCGTGCCGATGCTGGCGCTCGGCCTGCCCGTCACCGCGACGGCGTCCGTGATGCTGTCCGCGCTGCAGGGGTACGGCATCCAGCCGGGCCCGCAGCTCATGACCGAGCACGCCGACATGGTGTGGACGCTGCTCGCCAGCCTGCTGATCGGCAACCTGCTGCTGCTGGTGCTCAACCTGCCGCTGGCGCCCCTGTGGGCGCGGCTGCTGCGCATCCCGCGGCCGCAGCTGTACGCCGGCATCCTCTTCTTCGCCTGCCTCGGCGCGTACGCGACCAACCTCGACCCGTTCGACATCGGCCTGCTGCTCGTCTTCGGCCTGCTGGGCCTGGCGATGCGACGGTTCGGGCTGCCGGTGCTGCCGCTCATCCTCGGCGTCATCCTCGGCCCGCTCATGGAGACCAAGCTGCGCGAGGCGCTCACCATCTCCGGCGGCGACCCGTCGATCCTGTGGAGCGAGCCGCTGGCCATCGCCATCTACGTGGTGCTCGCCCTCGCCCTCGCCGGCCGCCCGCTGCTGTCGCGGTGGCGGTCGCGCACCGAGTCGCGGCTGGAGGCCGAGGCGGCGGCCGCGAGCGAGACCGAGACGGAAGGAGCACTGCGGTGACCGAGCACGAGACGACCGAGCACGAGACGACCGAGCACGAGACGTCCCCCGAGGCGTCGACCGACACCGGATGGGTGGTCGTCGCCTGGACCCCGGACGAGTTCGGCGACGCGGCGCTGGAGCACGGGATCGCCTGGGCGCGCGAGGGCGGGCGCGGGGTCGCCGTCGTCAACGGCACCCGCGGCGACGCCCTCGTCGACGAGCGCTACGCCGCCCCCGCCGGGCTCGCCGACCTGGCCGAGCGGCTGCGGGGCACCGGCCTGCCGCACCTGGTGCGGCAGGAGATGGGGCGCGACGTCGCGGAGCAGGTGCTCGACGTCGCGTCCGAGCTGTCCGCGCGGCTCGTCGTCGTCGGCCTGCGGCACCGCAGCCCGGTGGGGAAGCTGCTCATGGGGAGCGTCGCGCAGCGCATCCTGCTCACCGCCGAGTGCCCGGTGCTCGCCGTGAAGCCCGGCGAGCGGCCCGCGTAAGGAACCGTCCGCCCGGGACACTACGTCGTGTGACCATCCCCGACGGCACTCCCGACGGCACCGCCGAGCCGCGCGACCGGCTGTCCGCGCTGTGGAGCGCGCACGCCGTCCGCGTCCAGGCGTACCTGTGGCGCCACACCGACCCGGACACCGCCCAGGACGTGCTCTCCGAGACGTTCCTCGTGGCCTGGCGTCGCCTCGACGACGTCCCCGACCCGGCGCTGCCGTGGCTGCTGGTCGTGGCGCGCAACCTCGTGCGCAACGCCCACCGGGCCGCGCGCCGGCGGCGCACCCTCGACGAGGAGCTCGCCTCCCTCGCGGCGTCGGCGCCGCTGCCCGAGGCGGCCCCCGAGGCGCTCGCCGTCGAGCGGGACGACCTGCTCCGGGCCCTCGCCCGCCTCACCGAGCGGGAGCGCGAGGCCATCCTCCTGGTGGCGTGGGACGGCCTCGCGCCGCCCGAGGCCGCCGCCGTCGCCGGGTGCAGCACCGCGACGTTCCACGTGCGCCTGCACCGCGCCCGACGCCGGCTCTCGTCCCTCGCGGACGGCACCGCCGACGCCCCCACGAGCCGCCCCGCAGGCGGCGGCACCGACGACTCCCGCTCCCCCGCGTCCTCGAGGAGGTCCGCATGAGCACCGCCGACATCGACGAGCGCCTCGCCCGCCTCGCGCCCACCACGTCCCCCGACCCCGAGCGGCTCACCGCCGCGCGCGCCGTGCTCGACGACGTGCTCGACGGTGTGCTCGACGGCGCCGACGATGGGACCGGGCCCTCCCGCAGCCGGCGGCTCGGCGACGCGCACGTGCTCGACCTCGACGCCGCGCGCGCCCGCCACTCCGGCCACGACGTCGACGCCGACGGCGGCGGCGTCCCGCTCCCCCTGGTCGACGACGACGTCGTCGTCCCGCTGGGCCGCGGCCGCACCGCCCGCGAGCGCCGCACGCGCCGCGTGCTGCTCGGTTCCGCCGCGGCGGGCGTCGTCGGCGTGGTCGCCGTCGGGCTGGCGCTGACCGGCCGCCCCCCCGCCCTCGTGCCCGCGGGGCCGCCCCCGAGCGCGTGCGCGTCGCGGCTCACGACCGCCGCGCACCAGGACGTCGACCTCGACCCGCCGCAGGCGTGGCGCTCGCTCGCCACCGAGTCCCACGACGACGGCACGCGGCTCGCCCTGATGCGGTCCGAGGACGGCGATCTCACCGGCTTCTGCGGGGAGGCCGGCGGCGCGGGCGGCTCCTCGGCGTCGACCACCCTGTGGCCGGACGCCCAGGACACCGTGGAGCCGGGCCAGGACGGCGTCGTGGCCACCGGGGTCCGCGACGACGACTGGTACGTGGCGTGGGGCACCGCCGGGCCGGACGTGCGGGACCTGCGCCTGCAGGCGGACTGGTCGAGCACCGACCCGTCGAGCACCGACCCTTCGAGCACCGACCCTTCGAGCACCGACCCCTCGGGCGCTGACCGGGCCGAGGGTGACGGCTTCGTGGTCGAGGTGCGCTCGACCGGCGACGGCGGGTGGGCGGTGCTGCTCGACGGCGACGAGGTGCCCGCGGACGCCGACGTGTCGCTCCGCTGGCGCCTCCCGGACGGGTCGGAGCGCACGGCGCCGCTGGAGGGCGCCTGGCCCGCGGACCCGACGACCGTGACGCCGCCCGCCGAGGCGCGCCGGGACGCGTGCGCACCCGGCCGCTCCACGACCGGGGTCCGGCCCGTGATCGAGCAGCGGACCGGCGACGACGGCATCACCGTCCTCGCGAACGACGAGCGGTTCGTCGTGTGCACGCAGGACGCCGAGTCCCCGTACCGCGCGTGGCACACGCTCAGCGGCACGATGACCGACCGGCCGGCGCGGGACGAGGCGATCGCCCTGGGCGGCGGCGGCTCGGACGACGCCCGGACGCTGGTCGGCCTGGCGGGCGACGACGTGGCCCACGTCTGGCTGCGCCTCCCCGACGGGACCCTGCTCGACGGGGTCCTGTCGGGCGGCTACTGGCTGGTCCCGGGCGCGGGGGTCGGCGAGAAGCAGTGGGACGACGCCCGGCTCGTCTGGCGCCTCGAGGACGGCACCCGGCACGGGTCCCCCACCTTCGGGTGACGGGCCGCCCGGCCGGTGCGCGCGCCGGCCGGGCGACCCGGTAACGCCTCAGTAACTCCTCCTTCCTAGCGTTCAGGGTCCCGATACCTGTCCACTGGAGGAGCGCACCATGCACCCGCCCCGCCCGTCCCGGCGCCGAACCGCCGTCTGGGCCGCAGCCTCGCTCACGGCGGCCGCGCTGCTGGCCAGCCCGCTGTCCGCCACCGCCGACCCCGCCGCGCCCGCCGGCGACGCCAAGGTGGACGCGGCCCTCGCGAGCGCCGTGAAGGGTGGCAAGGACGCCACCTTCTTCGTCGTCCTGAAGGACCAGGCGACGCTGGCCGCGCCGAAGGCCGCGAAGTCCCACGCGGCGCGCGCGAAGGCGGCCTACACCGAGCTGCGCGCGCACGCCGCGACCAGCCAGAAGTCGCTGACGGCCTACCTCGACGCCCAGCAGGTGGGCCACGAGGACTACTGGATCGCCAACACGGTCGAGGTGACCGGCGACGCCGACCTCGTCGCCGCGCTGGCCGCGCGGTCCGACGTCGCGTCGCTCGTCAAGGAGAAGACGTACACGCTCGACGAGACCGAGTCGGCGCCGGCGGGCGAGGTCACGTCGACGCTCGCCGACGACGGCACCCCCGAGTGGGGCGTCGCCGACATCAACGCCGACGACGTGTGGTCGCAGTACGAGGACCGCGGCGAGGGCATCGTCATCGCCAACATCGACTCCGGCGTGCAGTTCGACCACTCCGACCTGGTGGCGGGCTACCGCGGCAACAACGGCGACGGCACGTTCACGCACGACTACAACTGGTACAACCCGACCGGTGAGTGCGGCGACGCGACCGTCCCGTGCGACAACAACGGCCACGGCACCCACACGATGGGCACGATGGTCGCGAAGAACGGCATCGGCGTCGCCCCGAACGCGACGTGGATCGCCGCCAAGGGCTGCGAGTCGCGGTCCTGCTCCGACACCTCGCTCCTGAAGGCCGGCCAGTGGATCCTGGCGCCCACGGACTCGCAGGGGAACAACCCCCGCCCGGACCTCGCGCCGAACGTCGTGAACAACTCGTGGGGCGGCGGCGAGACCACCTTCTACCAGGACATCATCGAGGCCTGGAACGCCGCGGGGATCTTCGAGGCGTTCGCCGCCGGCAACTCCGGCGACGGCGCGACCTGCTCCACCACGGAGGCGCCGGGCGCGCAGGCCCCGGCCTACGGCGTCGGCGCGTACGACGTGAACGGCAAGATCGCGAGCTTCTCCGGCTTCGGCCCGTCGCCGGTCGACGGCTCCGCGAAGCCGAACATCTCCGCCCCGGGCGTCAACGTGCGATCCACGTGGCCCGGGTCGTCCTACCTCGCGGAGAACGGCACGTCGATGGCGACCCCGCACGTCGCGGGCGCCGTGGCCCTGCTGTGGTCGGCCGCCCCGTCGCTCATCGGCGACATCGAGGGCACCCGCGCGCTGCTGAACTCCGGCGCCCGCGACGTCGACGACACGCACTGCGGCGGCACCGCCGACGCGAACAACGTGTGGGGCGACGGCAAGCTGGACATCCTCGCCTCGGTCGAGCTCGCGCCGCACACCGCCGTGGCGGTCACCGGCACGGTGACGAACGCGGCCACGGGCGCCCCCGCGCGCGGCATCGACGTGACCGCGACCGGCGCCGCCGGCGCCCGCACGGTGACGACCTCGGCGGCCGGCACCTACCGCATCACGCTGGCTCCGGGCACGTACGACTTCGCGTTCGGCGGCTACGGGTACGCCTCGGCGGCCCGCTCCGGCGTCACCCTCACCACGGGCGAGCCGCTGACGCAGGACGTCGCGATGGAGCCCACGGCGGCCCACCCGGTCACGGGCACCGTCCTGGACGTCACGGGCAAGCCGCTGGCCGGCACGACCGTCGCGGTGGCGGGCACCCCCGTCGACGCGGTGGTCACGGCCGCCGACGGCTCGTTCACCCTCCCCGCCGTCGCCGAGGGCGACTACACCCTCACGGCGACGCCGGCCGAGCCGGTCCTGTGCAACGGGACCGCGCACGACGCCCTCACCGTCGACGGCGACGAGACCCGCACCGTGCAGCTCCCGCCGCGGGCCGACCGGTCCGGCAACAGCTGCACCCCGGCGTCCTACTCCTGGGTGAAGGGCTCGACCAAGGTCGCGCTGAGCGGCGACGAGGACGCGGCGACGATCTCGCTGCCGTTCCCCGTCTCGCTGTACGGCGTGGACTACTCCGCCGCGTCGGTCACCACGAACGGCCTCGTCAACTTCCTCGAGCCGCGCCTCGGCGACTACGACAACACCGCGCTGCCCGCGGCCGCGAAGCCGAACGGCATCGTCGCCCCGTTCTGGGACGACCTGACCTTGGACAAGAAGTCCAGCGTGCAGACGGCCACGACGGGCAAGGCGGGGGCGCGCACGTTCGCCGTCGTCTGGACCGACGCCCTGCTCGCCTCCGGCTCCGGCCGCGTGACGTTCGAGGCCCTCTTCGACGAGGCCACCGGCGCCGTCACGTTCCAGTACAAGTCCGTGCCCGGCAACGGGTCCGGCGCCACCGTCGGCATCGAGAACCAGGCCGGCTCCGACGCCCTCCAGTACTCGTTCGACCAGGCCGTCCTCACCGACGGCTCGGCGATCCGCATCGCGCAGGGAGACTGACCATGCGACCCCTCTCCACGCGGGCCAACCGGCTCGCCTCCACCCTCGTCGCGGCGGGTCTCGTGCTCGCCGCGGCCCCGCAGGCCCTCGCGGCCGACGACGACGGCGCGCTGACCCTCACCGCCGACCAGGCCCAGGCGCTGGCCGACCGCATGAGCGGCGGGCTGTACGGCGACGACGCGACGGCGGACGACAGCACCTCCGACGACGCGACGACCGGCGACACGACCGGCGACGGCAGCGCCGTCGACCCGTCGACGCCGGTCACGTTCACCGCCCGCTCGACGATCGAGGGCGTGCGCGGCGTGGGCGTCACGCTGCCCGCCGCGGGCGACCAGTACTTCACGCTGCACAGCCTGGGCAACGTCCAGCTGCACCGCGCGGACGGCAGCACCGTGTGGGAGCGGAACAACAGCTCCCTGTACAAGGACTGGGGCGTCCGGCCCGCCCGCGCGTGGGAGAAGGTCATGTACCCGCCGCTGGTCCTCATGGGCTACAACGCGGTGAGCCCGTTCTCGCCGACGTCGGACGCGGGGTACGACACCGCCGACCTCACCGGCGACGGCACGCCCGACGTCGTGTTCTCCGCGTCCGTCGGGACGAACCCGCCGGTCGGCGCCACCATCCCCGGCACCACGATGAAGCAGGGCACCCTGGTCACCGTCCTCGACGGCGCCACCGGCAAGACCCTGTGGTCCAAGGTGTACTCCTTCGCCTCGATGGTGAAGGTCGTCGACGGCACGCTCCTGGTCGCGAACGCCCCGCGCACCAACCAGTACGCGCCCGCCACCGAGGCCGCCACCCTCACGGGCACCCGGTTCTCGTTCGCGGACGGCGCCCTCACCCCGACGGACACGTGGACCCACGACACCGGCGAGGCGGGCAACGCCTCCTGGGGCGGGATCACCGCGCTCGGCGACGGCCGCGTCGCCGTCTCGTGGAACACCCGCAAGACGGACACGGTGGCCCCGCAGGGCCACACCCTCGTGCTGGACGCCGCGGACGGGTCCGTCGGCTGGCAGGCGGACGGCGACCTGTACGGACGACAGCTCCACCTGGACACCGACCGGGGCCGCCTCGTCGCGATCGAGCAGCCGGACTTCTCCGACGGCGTCGCCTACTCCGTGGTGGCGTACGACCTCGCGTCCGGCGACCGCAGCGTGCTCAGCACGCGCGTGAACGCGCTGGCCACCGCCATGACGGTCGGCGACGCCGCGAAGGCCAAGGGCACCGAGTACGTGGTCAGCGAGTCCACGCTGGACTCCGACCTCTTCCTCAACGCCTCCACGATCCGCGTCCTGAGCGGGGACGACGCCGCCACGGTGCGGTGGGTGTCCACCACCAAGCGCGACGCGGACAACCACGCCGACGCCCCGAGCGCGTGGGGCCTCGACGTGATCAAGGGCGGCACGCTGATCGTCACCGCCCAGGACGACGCCGGCATGGCCACCGCCGCGAACGTCGGCGGCCTGCGGTACGGCTCGCTCACGGCGTACTCGAACGCGGGCACGGAGCTGTGGCGCCAGGACGGCACCGACGCGTCGCCGATGTTCCAGCAGGTCTACCGGGTCGGCTCCAAGGACTTCGTCCGCGTCGTCGACCAGAACCAGAACATCCACACCTTCAGCGCCGCCAAGGGCGAGGAGACCTCCGTCGCCCCGATGCAGGGCGACGTGAACTTCGCGGCCGCCGCGGACCTGGACGGCGACGGCGGCCAGGACGTCGTCGCGGGCGGCACGTCCCGCGGCGTGTGGGCCTGGACCGGGCGCTCGCTCCTCGACGGCACGCCCGAGCTCCTGTGGCGCGCCACCGTGCCCGGCGAGGTGCACGACGTCGAGACCGGCGACGTGACCGGCGACGGGAAGCCCGACGTCGTCGTGGCCGCCGACACCGCCACGGTGGTCCTCGACGGCGCCACCGGGAAGACCGTCGCGACGATCGACGGCGGCGGCGCCTACGTCCGCTCCGTGACCGTCGCGGACGTGAACGGCGACGGCACCGACGAGGTGCTCGTCCCGACCGACGCCCTGCGCGCCTACACCGGCGCCGGCAAGGCCCTGTGGACCTACGCCGCCCCCGCGGGCTCCGGCGACGTGGTGTTCTCGGACGCCGTCGTCGGCGACGGGCAGGTGTACGCGCAGTACGCCAGCGTCGACTCGTTCGAGCTGGCCGACGGCGTGCAGGGCGCGGTCGCGCTCGACGCCGCCACGGGCGCCGCGGCGTGGGCCGCGACCCCGACGGCCCCGGCCGGCGCGTCCGACGGGAAGCTGCACGGCGCGATCCTGCGCCGCGGCGTCTTCACCGACCCCGCCATCCCCTACGCCGACGGGCACGCCGTCGTCTACACGTGGATCGCGGGCACCGGCACCGCCACCGAGGGCGACGTCGCCCTCGTGGAGCCCCGCGCAGTCACCGAGATCCGGGACGGGCGCACCGGCGAGGTGCTGAAGCAGGCGATCGTCGGCAGCCCCTGGTCGCACGACGGCTACTTCGTCGACGACGAGGCGGGCATGCTGTACCAGCTGAGCTTCGGCACCCTCCGCGGCTTCGGCGCGGACGGCCTGGACACGTCGTCGTCCGTCATCGCGCCGCTGCGCGGCGTGCAGTTCGTCACCGGGCCCGGCGGCCGACGGCTGCTCGCCGGCGGTGTCGAGGGCGGCGTCGGCGCCTGGGACCCGTCGGTGCTCGGCACCGGCTGGTCGTTCCAGGACGGCGTGGGCACCGGCGCCGCGCTGGGCGGGCGTAACTACCTGGCCGTCGACCTGGACGGCGACGGGGGCGAGGAGCTCGTCTCGCTGAACTTCGACCACCTCGGGTACAACCGGATGGCCGACCTGCTCGGTGGCGGGCTGCTGTCCCTGGACAAGAACACCCACGGCGTCACGACGTTCTCTCTCTCCTGACGTCGTGACCGCCGCCTGACGAGGCGGCCGCACGGGCCCTCCGGCCCGGTGTCCTCGGGCACCGGGCCGGGGGGCCTCGTCGTGCTGGATTACAGTTCCGGGACATGACCGCACCTCTGCTGCGGCTGCATCTCCTCGGCGGGTTCCGGGTGACCCGCGACGGCGGCCCCGAGCTCCCGGAGCGCTGGCCGCGTCCCAGCGCCCGCACGCTCGTGAAGCTGCTCGCCGTCTCGCCCGACCGCCGGCTGCACCGCGAGGAGGCCATGGACGTCTGCTGGCCCGACGCGGACGGGTCGGCCCAGGTGGGCAGCCTGCGGGTGGCGCTGCACGCGGCGCGCCACGCCCTCGAACCGGAGCTGGCTCCTCGGGCCGTGTCGTCGTACCTCGTGGCCGACGGCGCGCTGCTGCGGCTCGACCCGGCCACCGTGTGGATCGACGCCGACCACGCGGAGGCCGCCGCCGTCGCCGCGCTCGCGTCCGGAGACGCGGAGGCCTTGACCGACGCCCTCGCCCTGTTCACCGGCGACCTGCTGCCCGAGGACCGGTACGCCACCTGGGCGCAGGCGCGCCGCGACAGGCTGGTCGGGCTGCGGGAGCAGGTGCGGCTCGCGCTCGCGGCCGCGCACCTCGCGGCAGGGGACGTCGCGCAGGCGGTGGCGGCGGCCGAGGCCGTGCTCGCCGACAGCCCCGCGGAGGAGCTGGCGCACCGGGTGCTCATCGAGGCGTTCCTGCGCCAGGGCCTGCGTCGCCGCGCGGTGTACCAGTACCACGCCTGCCGCGAGGCCCTCGACGCGGAGCTCGGCGTGCGGCCGGGCCCCGAGACGGAGCGCCTGCACCGCCTCGCCCTCGACGCCACGCCGTCGGGGACGCCGGACGGCGCCGCGCTCCCCGCGCCCCTGCGCGCCCCCGCCGCGACGCCGCTGCGCGGCCGGGAGGCCGAGCTCTCGCTCCTACTCGCGGACGGCGGGCCACCGGTCCGCCTGCTCTCCGGCGAGGCCGGCGTGGGCAAGACGAGGCTGGTCGCGGAGGTCGCACGGCGGGCCGCCGCCGACGGCGCGGCCGTGCTGTGGGGCGGCGGGCACGACGCCGAGGGACACACGCCGTACGGGGCGTTCGCCGAGGCGCTCGACGGCTGGCTGGCCGAGCAGAGCGCCGCCTCCCGCGCCCGGGTCGGCGCGGAGCACCCGGAGCTCGCGGCGTTCCTGCCGTCGCTCGGCCGGGCCGACCGCGGCGGCCGCAGCCCGGAGGAGGAGCGGGACCGCCTCTTCCGCGGCACCGCCGCGCTGCTCGGCGACCTCGCCGCGACCCGGCCCGTCGTCGTCGTGCTGGACGACCTGCACGCCGCCGACGCCGGGTCGTTCCAGCTGCTCGGCCACCTCGCCCGGCGCGCCGCCCGGGCCGGGACGCCGCTGCGCTTCCTCGTGACGCTCCGGTGGGAGGAGCTGCCCGACGGCGACCCCCGTCGCGTCGGGCTGACGGCCCTGGAGCGGGCCGGGCTCGCGGCGCCCGAGGAGATCGGGCGGCTCGACCGGGACGCGTGCCTCGCCGTCGCGACGGACGCGCTGGGTGGCGGCGGCGGCAGCGACGACGGCGGGGACACGGGCGGGAGCTCTGCCACCGCGGAGCGACTCGGCCGGGTCTGGGACCTGTCGCTCGGCAACCCGCTGTTCGCCGCCGAGCTCGCGCGCGGGCTCGGCGACCCTGCCGCTCCGGGCGACGCGGGGCACGACGTCGCGCCGCTCGGCGTGCGACAGCTCGTCGACGAACGGCTGGGCCGGCTCGACCCCGACGCGCGACAGGTGGTGGAGGCGCTGTCGGCGGCGGGCGGGGACGCCGCGCTGACCGAGCTGCTCGACGTCGCCGCGGACGGCCTGAACCCGCCGCTCACCGGGCCCGCGGCCGCCGACGCGGTGGAGCGGGCCCTGGCGGCGTCGCTCGTCGAGGAGCGCGTGGTCGTCGTGGACGGGCGCGCCGAGCCGGGCCTCGCGTTCCGCCACCCGCTGGTGCGGCTCACCTGCTACGACCGGCTCAGCACGGTCCGGCGTCGGCGGCTCCACGCCGCGTTCGCGCAGACGGTGCTGCGCCGCCGGCCCGAGGCCGTCGACGTGCTGGCCTCGCACTTCGCGCGCACGGACGACCCACGCGCGGCCGAGTACCTGCGCCGCGCCGCCGAGCGCGCCGCCGCCCTGTACGCGAACGACTCCGCCGACCGGTACTACCGCGACCTCGTCGCCCGGCTCGACGTCGACGCCGCCCGCGCGCGCCTCGACCACGGCCAGGTGCTGCGCCGGATGGGCCAGTTCGAGCAGTCGGTGGCGGTGCTGCGGCCCGCGCTCGCCGAGTTCGTGCGGCGGGAGGACCACGACGGCACCGTGCTCGCCGCGTCCCGGCTGGCCGAGATGCTCGCCCGGACCGGGGAGCTGGGCCCCGCGGTCGAGGTGCTGGAGCGCCACCCGGCCGGGCCGCGCACGTCGCCCGAGCAGGCCGCCGCCCACCACCTGGCGTGGGCCACGCTGCTGAGCAGGCTCGGGCGGCACGACGACGGCGTCGCCGCGGTGGACCGTGCGCTGCCGATCGTCGAGCACGTGCCGGAGCCGGCCCGCGAAGGGCTCCTCGCGCGCGCCTACGCCCTGCGCGCCACGAACCTCGGGAAGTCGGGCCGCATCCGCGAGGCGGGAGAGGCCGCGGACACCGGCCTCCCGCACGCCGAGGCGTATGGCGACCCGACCCTGCTGGGAAACCTCCTGTCGTCGCAGCGCGAGAACGCCCGCCGGGCGGGACGCCTCCACGAGTCGGTGTCGATCGGCCGACGCGCCCTCGACCTCGTCGCGCAGTCCGGCGACCCGGTGTCGGCGGCGTTCGAGCGCGCCAACCTCGCCGAGCTGCACCTGCTGCTGGGGGAGGTCGACGCCGCCCGGGACCTGGCCGAGGAGGCCGCGGCCGGGGCCGAGGGCGAGGCCGAGTGGATCCTGCCGTACGCGCTCGCCGTGCTCGGGCGCGTCCTGGGCGTCGCCGGGCGGCCGGCCGAGGCGCTGGCGCTCCTCGACCGGGCGGCGACGTCCGCCCGGGGGATCGCCGACCGGCAGGCCCTGCACCAGGCCAGCACCGCCCTCGCGGAGCTTGCCCTGCGCGAGGGGCGGCCCGCCGACGCGCTGCGGGCGCTCGCCGAGGACGAGGAGCCCGAACCGGTCCTCGCGGCGTGGTGCGCGCTGGACACCGGCGATCCTCAGGGGGCGCTGGACCTCGCCGCGGCCGAGGCCGATCGCGCACGGGGCGCCGGGGAGCTGCTCGCCGTGGTCGACGCCCAGGTGGCGCAGGCCGTCGCCCTTCACCGGCTCGGCGACGCGGCCCGCTCGGCCGAGGTCCTGACCGCGGCCGCCGCGCTGGCCGACGCGTTGCCGTACCCGGCCGGCGCGTCGGCTGCGGCCGAGGCGGCGCAGTCCGTCGGGGCGGCGCGGTCGGTGGACGCTGGCGGCACCCGCCCGGACGGCCCCTGATCCGGCCGGGCGGGCGCCGCCAGCAGACTGGGGTCGCCGGCAGACTCAGTGTGGGGCGGCCAGGTGCTCCTCCCACGGCAGCAGGGTGACGGGGTGCGGCGGGTGGTCGGACGCCCGCAGGGTGAGGTCGACGACGGACGCGCGCACACGCGCCCACTCGGCCTCACCCGCCGCTGAGCACTGCTCCGCCTGCGGGCGGCGCGCGAGCTCGAGGATCTGCTGCAGCAGCGGCACGGCCCGGGCCGGGTTCGCGCGTCGCGCGGTGCCCCGGGTCGTGGCCCGCACCACCTGCGCCGCGAGCGCCTCCCCGCGTGACCCGGGGAGGAGCGTTGCGGAGCTCGCCATCCGCAGCGGCACGGGCGCTGCCCGCAGGGACCAGTGCGTGCCCGACGCGTCGAGCGGCACGACCCGCACCGGGCCGCGCAGCAGCGACACCACCAGCAGACCGACGGCCACGAGCACGACCACCCCGGCCACCGTGCACACCCAACCGGCGGCGCGCGGCGCGTCCGGCGTCATGAGCATCAGCACGCCGGCCCAGACCACCCACACCGTCGCGCAGCCCACCGCCACCAGGGCGAAGAGCAGCGCGGCGGAGGCGTCCCCGGGGCGTCGTCGGCGTGTGCTCATATCTCTCAGTTGCCGGCAGGGGCCCGATCCTTACCTCCGGCCCGGTCGGTCTCGGCCTCCGGACCGTTGATCTCCGGGCGGCGCACTACGCTCGGCCCGTGACACGCCCCGCGAGCCGGCGATGACCGGCCCCGGCCGCCGGGCCCGGTGGCTCCTGCCACCCCTGTGGGTGCCGGCGCTGCTGCTGGTGGTCCTCCTGCCGCTGACGGGTGCGCTCCCCGCCGCGGATGCCCGCTCCCTCGCCGCCCTGACGGGCCCGGTGCTGGGGTTCGTGGTGCTGCTGACGGTCGTGTCGGAGCTGTGCGCCGGCGCCGGCCTGTTCGACGCCGTGGCCGACGGCGCCGCTCGTCTGGCCCGCGGCCGCGCCTGGGTGCTGTGGCTGCTGGTGGCGGCCGTGGCGGCGGCGTGCACGGTCGTGCTCTCCCTCGACACGACGGCGGTGCTGCTCACCCCGGCCGTGGTCGCGGTGGCGCGGCGCCTCGACCGCGACCCGCTCCCCCTGGCCCTCACGGTGCTGGCGCTGGCCAACACGGCGTCGCTGCTGCTGCCCGTCTCCAACCTGACGAACCTCATGGCGGCGCGCTCGTTCGAGGCCGGCTACCTCGGCGTGATGGCCGCGCCCGCGCTGGCCGTGCTCGTCGTGGTGCTGCTCGCGCTCGCAGCCCTGCACGCGCCCGCGCTGCGGGGCCGGTTCACCGTCCCGGCCGCCCGCGCGGCCGCGGACCCGGTGCTGCTGCGCGTCGCGGCCGTCGTCGTGCTGCTCATGGGCACCGGGTTCGCGGCCGGGCTCCCCGTGCTACCGGTGGCGCTGGGCGCCACCGCGGTCCTGGGCGCGGCGACGGCGTGGCGTCGGGCCCCGCTGCTCGTCCCGGTCCGGGAGCTGGTGCCGTGGCGCACAGTCGTGGTGACCGCGGGCCTGTTCGCCGTGGTCGGTACGTGGCACGCGCACGGGCTCACTGAGCTCCTCGCCCCGCTCGTCGGCACCGGCGACGACGCCGGCAGCCTCGCCCAGGTCGCGGCCGTCGGCGCGGCGTCGGCCAACGCGGTGAACAACCTGCCCGCGTACCTCGCGCTCGCGCCGACCGTCACCGGCGACGACGCGCGGCTCGCCGCCCTCCTCGTCGGCGTGAACGCCGGCCCGCTGATCACCCCGTGGGCGTCCCTCGCGACCCTTCTGTGGCTGCAGCAGTACCGCCGCCACACGTTCTCGGCCCCCGACGGCCTGGTGCGCCGCGTCGTCGCCCAGGGCATCGTGGTCGCACCCCTCGCCCTCGCGGCAGGGGTCCTCGCGCTCGCCGCGACCGGCTGAGGCCGGCGGCGCCCGGCGGCGCCCGGCGTGTCGTCGCTCCGCCGACGTTGTTGTTTTGTGCGGAGTCCGCAGAACTGGAGAACGGCCTGCTGCTCGGGCGCCGATCCGGCTCAGCAACCAATTCCTGCTCAGCGAGAGCGACTCCCGCCGGGCAGGCACGAGTCCGCTCTCTCACGAATTGACGGTGGGAGCGCATAGGGGGCGGCTGAGCAGTCGCCGTTCCTGATCCGCGGACCCCGCACGAAACGACAACCCGCGCGGAGCGACGACGCGCCGAGCAGACACGCCGACCCCCGCGCGGCCGTCAGCGGGTCCAGGTCCGCAGCACGTCGACGAGCAGATCTTTCTCCGCCGCCTGCACGCGGGCACGCAGCGCGGGCACGTCGTCGCCGGGAAGCACCGGGACCTCGCGCCGCGCCACCACCGGGCCCTCGTCGTACCCCGCCGTCACGAGGTGCACGGTGGCTCCCGACACCTCCCTGCCGGCGGCGAGCACCGCCGCGTGGACACGGTCGCCGTACATGCCGACACCGCCGAACTCGGGCAGGAGCGCCGGGTGGGGGTTGAGGATGCACCCCTCGTAGCGCTCCAGCACCCGGGGTCCCAGCTTCTTCATGTACCCGGCGAGCACCACGACCTCCACTCCCGCGTCGAGCAGCGCGGCCAGGATCGCGGCGTCGAGCTCGTCCGGATCGGGATAGACGGCACCGCTGAGGTGTGCCGCCGGGACGCCGTGGCGGCGCGCGACGTCGAAGATCCCCGACCTGCTGTTGTTGCCCACCACCAGGCGCACGTCCACCGCATCGGCCGCGAGCACGTGCGCGGCGGTGCTGCCCGCGCCAGATCCCAACAGGCCGACGCGGACCGGGGTACTGGCCGCGCCCCGGCGCACACGCCGGTCCCGCCGCGCGACCACGACACGCGCGATCCCGGTGCTCGCGGCGCCAAGCACCGCCAGCGGAACCAGCAACACCCAGAGCGCCGGCCAGACCGAGAACGCCACCGCCGCGCCGACCGCGCCGGCGACGCCGGCGAGGGCCACCGCCCGCGTGCCCGTCCCCGCTCCCGCTCGCGCGAGCGCCCGCTCGACGGCGATGCCCAGCGGGAAGCCCAGCACCCACGCGGCCACCGCGGAGACGACCCAGATCATGAGGCCGAACAGGGCCGTCGACGCCGCCCACTCCAGGCCACCCCAGGGGTCCACCACGCCCGCGACGCCCGCCACCAGTGCCGCTAGGGGGACATAAGTGAGCAAGATGCCGCATGCCCATGCGCACGTCCGGGCCGCGACGGAGGTCGCGGCCGGCCACGGGCCGTCCCAGTCGTTCTCGAGCGGCCGTGCCGCGTCGCGGCTCACGCCCCTACCTGCCGCGCCAGGCCGACGACGTCGTCCACCACCGACCGCACACCGGGCAGCCCCGCGACCCGCACCAGACGGGCGATCAGCGGCGCCGCGCCGTCGACGAGCGCGCGCGCGCGGCGCTGCCCGGGCGAGCCGTCGTGCACCCAGAACAGGGTCACACCCAGCCAGGCCAGCCAGAGGAGGCGCGGCAGCTCCTCGCGCACGGCCGCGGGGACGCGCGTCGTCGCCCCCGCCACGACCTGCTCGTGCAGGGACCGGCTGAGGCGCGCGGTCTCGGCGGAGGCGGACGAGAACGGGCTCTCGGCGGCGCCCGGACGGATCGCGACCGCGACGAGCTCGGCGCCGAGGTCGTGCGACGGCCCGAACGCGTCGAGGCCCGCATGCCACAGCGCGCGCAGCCGTGGCCCGAGGCCGCCGACCCGGTCGAGGGCTGTCTCCGCCCGCCGGGCGTGGTCCTCGTTGACCTCGACGTAGAGCTCCTGGACCAGGTCCCGCTTGGACCCGAACCAGTAGTACGCGACACCCGTCGCGACGCCGGCCTCCGTGGCGATCGCGCGCATCGTCGTCGCCGCGAACCCGCGCTCGCGGAACATCCGCAGCGCCGTGCGCCGCACGAGGTCGCGCGTCGACTCCTCCGGCCGGGTCATCGCGACCCATCCTGTCTGAACGCGTTCAGTTTGAACATGTTCAGATTCCATCACACCCGGGACCTGGCCGGTAGAGTCGCCCGATGCTCAGAACCCTGCGGCGGGCGCTCGCCGGCATCTACTGGCGGCTCAGCCGCTGGACCCTCCGCAGCGAGCCCGTGCCCGCGCAGGCGGGCGTGCTGGTGGGGGCGCCGCACACGTCCAACTGGGACTTCGTGCTGATGCTCGCCATCGCCTGGCGGCTCGGGCTCGACGTGCGCTGGCTGGGCAAGCACACCCTGTTCGCCGGGTGGCGGGGGCCGCTGATGCGCGCGCTCGGCGGGATCCCCGTGGACCGCCGCGACCCCAGCCGCGTCGTCGACGACGTCCTCACGCGGGTCCGGGCGGGCGAGGTCTTCCACCTCGTCGTCACCCCCGAGGGCACCCGCTCCGGCGACGGCTGGAAGTCAGGCTTCTACCGCATCGCGCGCGCCGCCGACCTCCCCGTGACGCTCGGCTACGTCGACCGCACCACCATGACCACCGGCCTCGGCCCCACGATCCGCCTCACCGGCGACGTGCGCGCCGACATGGACGACATCCGCGGGTTCTACGCCGACAAGGCGGGCGTGCGGCCGGCCCTGCGCACCGAGCCACGGCTGGCCGACGAGGACCGCGAGGGCTGATCCGCCCGCGCGGCCCCCGCGCCCGGCGCCAGGTCAGCCGGGCGTCAGCCGCGTGTCAGCCGCGCGCGACGTGGTCGTACGCGCCGGCGGCGAGGTCCTCGACCAGGGTCGGCCGGGTGGGCTCCCAGCCCAGCCGTTCGCGGGTGATCGCGCTCGACGCGACGGCGTCCAGGCCCCAGAACCGGCTCAGCCAGCCGAAGTGCTCGGCCGCGTCCGCCGGGTCGACCGACACGGCCGGCACGCCGACGGCACGGCCGATCGCCTCGGCGATGTCGCGCGACGCGACGCCCTCCTCGGCGACCGCGTGCACCGCAGACCCCGCGGGCGCCTTGTCGACCGCGAGGGCGACGAGGCGCCCGGCGTCGTCGACGTGGACGGCCGGCCACCGGCCCGACCCGTCGCCGACATAGCCGGAGACGCCGCGCTCGCGCGCGATCTGCGTCAGCACCGCCGCGAACCCGTGGTCGCCGACCCCGTGCACGGTGGCCGAGAACCGCAACGCCACCGACCGCACCCCCCGGTCCGCGGCGTCGAGGGCCAGCCCCTCGGAGCCTCCGCGCGGGGCGTCCGGGCCGGAGAACACGGAGCGGTCGTTCTCGGTCATCACCGCGCCCGGGGTGGTGCCGATCAGGCCCGACGCCAGCAGGAGGCCGCGGCCGCTGCCCGCCAGCTCGTCGACGAAGGTCGCGACGGCGGCGCGCTCGACGCGGCCGGCCTCCCGGTAGTTGTCGAAGTCGTGCTTGAAGGCCAGGTGCACGACGGCGTCGGCGTCCTTCGCGCCGGCACGCAGGCTCTCCAGGTCGTCGAGCCCGCCACGGTGGACGGTCGCCCCCAAGGCCTCGACCCGGCGGGCGGAGTCGTCCGAGTAGCCGAGGCCGACGACGTCGTGCCCCGCGGCGAGCAGGTGCGGGACGGTGTGGGAGCCGATCCAGCCGGAGGCTCCGGTGACGAAGACGCGCATGATTCCCTCTTCCAGTGATGTCAGTTGCTGACATCACTCACGCTACACCCGATGTCTGGCACTGTCATCACTAGACTGTCCGGCATGGCCCGATGGGAACCCGACGCCCGCGGACGCATGACGCGCGCCGCCCTCGACCTGTACACCGAGCAGGGGTTCGAGCAGACGACGACCGCGCAGATCGCCGAGCGTGCCGGCGTCACCGAGCGCACCTACTTCCGGCATTTCGCGGACAAGCGCGAGGTGCTGTTCGACGGCTCGCACGAGCTCGAGGCCCTCGTCACCTCGGCCGTCGCCGGTGCGCCCGACGACGCCGCCCCGCTCGACGCCGTGGGCGCCGCGTTCGTGCGCGTCGCCGGCGAGCTCGAGGACCGCCGCGAGTTCGCGGCCCGCCGCGCCGCCGTCGTCGCGGCCACGCCCCGCCTCCGGGAGCGCGAGCTCCTCAAGCTCGCCGCACTGCGGGACGACGCCGCCGCGGCGCTGCGCGCCCGCGGCGTCCCCGAGCCGGCCGCATCGATGGTCGCGGAGGTCGGGGTCGCGGCGTTCAAGGTCGGCTTCGAGGCCTGGATCGCGTCCGGTCAGGCGCGGCCCGTCGCGGACGAGGTGCGCGACGCGCTCACGGCGCTGCGCGACCAGGCCGCGGTCTAGGCTCGCCGTCGTGCCCGCGACCGGAACCCCCGCCGACCAGCCGTCTCACGTCCCCGCCGACCTGCCCGACGGCGTCGTCCTGCGCCTGCTGCGCCGCGACGACGGCCCCGCGCTGGCCGCCGCGTACGCCCGCAACCGCGACCACCTCGCCCCCTGGGAGCCGGAGCGGCCGGCCGCGTTCTACGAGGCCGCGTACCACGCCGAGCGCATCCCCGTGGAGCTGCTGTCGCACGGCTCGGGGCGGTCCGTGCCCCTCGTGCTCGAGCGCGACGGGGACGTCGTGGGCCGCGTGAACCTGAGCGACATCGTGCTCGGCGCGTTCCACAGCGCCCACCTCGGCTACTGGGTCGACGCGGATCTCGCCGGCCGCGGCATCATGACCGCGGCGGTCGAGGCCGTGTGCGCCCACGCGCGCGACGACCTGGCCCTGCACCGCGTGCAGGCCGCCACGCTGCTGCACAACGACGCGTCACAGCGGGTGCTCGCGCGGACCGGCTTCGAACGGATCGGCACCGCGCCCCGCTACCTCCGCATCGCCGGCCGCTGGCAGGACCACGCCCTGTTCCAGCGGATCCTCCACGACTGACGCGACCGCGCCGACCCGCGCGTCCCGCGCGCGCCGCCGCCCGCGCACGACGAGGGCGACCACCCCGCCGCCCGCCGCGAGCACCAGCACGACGATCCCGGCACCCGCGGCCGTCGCGACGCCGGCCCGGCCGGACGCCGCGTCCGCGTGCGCGGCGGCGTCGTCCAGGTCTCCGGCGGCGAGGTCGTCGCGCGCCCGCTCGGCGGAACCCTCGACGCCGAGCACCAGCGCCCCCAGCGCCGACACCGGGTCGCGGTCGGCGTCCGCCGCGCGCACGGCCTCCCCGACCTGCGTCGTGACGTCGGCGGCGCGCGGCAGCAGGGTCGCGAGCTCCGCGTACTGCGCGTCGTCGGACGCGCCCTCGTACGCCGCGCGGACGGCGGCCGGCGCCTCCAGCCCTGCCGCGTCGGCGGCGGCCTGCACGGCACCCGCGTCCTCGGCCGCGCCGCCGAGCGCCGACCGGGCGGCCTTCGCGTCGCCGAACTCCCAGTCCGTCATCGCGGTGCGCAGCCCGAGCGGCGGCTGCCACGCGCCGTCCGCCTCGTCGATCGCCGCGTACGCGTCCCGCGCGGCCGCCCGGGGCTTCAGTCTCGCCTGCTGGTCGCCGTCGAGCACCCACGTGCGCAGCACCTTCGGCGCCCCGGACACGTCGCCGCGCGTCTCGACGAGGTCGAGGAAGCGCCGCCAGTCCGTGCGGCCGTGGTTCTCGTCGGTCGACCCGGGGCGCTCGTAGGCACTCTCCCCCGCCTGGGCGGCCGAGACCACGGCCGTGAACGCGTCGTCGTCGAGCCCGCCGATCAGCCGCTGCACCGCCGTGTACGACGCGGCGTACCCGTACGCCTCGACGTCGGCGTCGAGCTCGCCGGGGTTCGCCTCCCACGCCGCGAGCGGCAGGGCGACGTCGGCGCCACGGTCGGGCGCCTTCCACGGGTCGCTGGTGCCGCCGGTGCGTGCGACGACGCGGTGGGCCACCACCTCCGTCATCCCCTCGGACAGCCATCGCCCTTTGAGGCGGTCCGGGTTCAGCCAGGCGTGCCCGAGCTCGTGGTAGAGCGTGACGTCGTCCAGGTCCTCGGGGATGACGATCTCGTCCTTGCCCGGGTCGAACCACGCGTACCCGAGCACCTTGGGCGACACGTCCTCGCGGATGGTCTCGAGCCCGCCCGGCCAGGGCCTCCCCACGAGGTCCTCCAGCGCCGGCAGCCCCTTCGTCAGCTTGCGCGACACGAACGTCGTCCACCGGGAGTCGCCGGGAAAGCTCTGCAGCGAGAGGGTGGTGCCGGCGACGTCGACCCTCTTCTCGTCCGCCTTCTTCGGGTCCCGGGCCGAGACCACGGCCCAGATGCCGTCCTCGTCCGAGTTCTCGGTGGCCGTGTACGTGACGGTCTTGCCGGTGCGCTTCTCGGTGAAGCCGTCCGACGTGGCGTCGAACGTCATCGAGGCGGGCAGCACCACCTCGACGGTCGTCCGGCCGACGTCCCCCACCCCCGACGCCGCGAACGTGGCGAACCCGTCGCCCACGCGCGTGTAGTCCTTCGAGCGCACGGGCTCGCCGGGGATGTCGAAGCTCCACTCGATGGTGCGCGTGGCGCCGTAGCGCAGCGGGGGGAACGAGGCCACCGCGTACCGGGTGCTCGGGTCCTGGGTCGCCTCGAGCGACACGCTCAGCGGCGCACCCCCGCTGGTGGCCCGCAGGTGCTCCGCCCCGGCCGGGACGGGGACCGCGTACGACGTGTAGTAGTAGTACGTCAGCCCGCGGTCGGGGGTCACGTTGCCGATGGTGGTGGTCATCGTGGCGCGGACCTCGGTGCCCTTCGCCCGCAGCTCGTACCGGCTGTGCGACTCCTCCGTGAGCCCCTCGTCGGCGACGGCGGCCGGGCCGGCGAGCACGACCGCGCCGACCAGGCCCGCGCCCAGCAGGGCGAGCAGGGCGGGGTGGCGACGGGACGCGGGCGACGGGCTCATCGCGGGGCATCCTTCCACGTGCGGCCGGGGTCACGGTGCGGTAGACCAAAGGGGTCGGGCCGCGGAGGGGGACGCCATGAGTACTGACGAGAACAGCACCCACCCCGGCACGGACGCCGGGTCGATGACGATCGCGCTGCTGACCGCCTGCTCGGAGCCCGACCTCGGCATCCGCTCGCGCGTGGTGCAGGAGCTGCTCGACGAGGCCAGCCACGACGCGCGCCTCGCCCGCGAGGTGCTCACGACGATGCTCACGGCCTCCGTCATGTCGCTGCGCGCGTACACGGACGCCACCCGGCGCGACCCGCAGGACGTGCTGCGCACCCTCGGCGTGAGCTGGTCGCAGCGCTCGCAGCACGCCTGACGCCGCACGCCTGACGCCCGGGCGATCCCTCAGGGGTGCACGACGCTCACCGGGCACGGCGCGTGGCGCACGAGCCGGTCCGGCACCGAGCCGCGGACGACCTCTCGCACGTCGCGCCCGCCGGTCACGACCAGGTCGTCCGAGCGGAGCACCGCGAGCAGCGCGCCGGGCGCGTGGCCGCCGCGGCCCTCGACCGTCCAGCGCACCCGCGGGTACTTCTCCCCCCAGAGGCTGGCACGTGCCTCCAGGTCCGCCCGCGCCTCGGCGCGCAGCCGCTCGAGCCAGTCGAGGTCGCCCTCCGTGACGCCCACGAACATCCCCCGGTCGACGGCGTGCGCCGCCAGCAGGGCGACGCCGGCGCGGTCGGCCTCGTCGAACCCCGCCTCAAGCACACGGTCCAGCGGCTCGCTCGGGTCGACCGCCGCCACCACCCGCCGCGGGTCCTGCACCCGGGCCGCGCGCGGCACGACGACCACCGTGCCGGGCGCCAGTGCCGCGACCGACGACGACACGGAGCCCATGAGGACCCGGTCGAACGTCCCGACGCCGCGGCGGCCGACGACGACCACGGCGCCACGGCGCGCGTGGTGGACGAGGGCGGCGCTCGCGTCGCCGCGCACCGTCGCGTACGCCACCTCGGCGGGCTCGGCCGCGAGTGCGCCGGTGCGCGCCGTGCGGTCGAGGCGGGCCCGGGCGCGCGCGAGCAGCGCCTCGGCCTCGGCCCGCGGGTCCGGGCGGCCGGCCGGTGCGGCGACCGCCCCCACCCCGACCGGCAGGGCGTACGCGTGCAGCACGACCAGCCGCGTGGCCAGGCGTGCGGCCTCCCCCGCCGCCCACGCCATCGCGTGGTAGCCGCCCTCCGACCCGTCGACGCCCACCACCACGTCCCGGGTCGACACCTCGACGCTGCCGCTCATGGGCCACCTCCGTCCGTGTCCAGTGCGCCACGGGGGCGAGTGCGCGCGGCAGTGCCGAACGCCCCCGGGAGCAGGGCGGGTGGCCTCCCGGCCCCGGGCCGAAGGTCCCGATCGCGGCCTTCGGGGATCACCCGGAAATCTGGGGCACCCCGTACTACCGTGGGATCGGTGAGCCCGCGGCAGGGCCGCCGGGACCGGGACATGGACGTCCTGCTGGACGCCGTCGTGTCCGTGGGCCGGGGCCTGGAGCTGGAGACGACGCTGCACCGGGTGGTGCAGGCCGCCGCCGTGGTGGTCGACGCGCGCTACGCGGCCCTCGGCGTCCTCGGCGGCGACCAGCGCATCGCCCGGTTCATCACGGTGGGGATGACGGAGGAGCAGATCCGCGCGGTCGGCCCGTTCCCCACGGGGCACGGGATCCTGGGCGAGCTGATCCGGCACCCGCGCCCACTGCGGCTGCCGGACATCGCCGCCGACGAACGGTCGGTGGGGTTCCCCGCCCACCACCCGCCCATGCACAGCTTCCTGGGGGTGCCGCTGCAGGTGCACGGGGCGCCGTTCGGGAACCTGTACCTCACCGAGAAGCGGGGCGGCGGGGAGTTCACGGAGGCCGACCAGCGCCTCCTGGAAGGGTTCGCGTCCGCGGCGAGCGTCGCCGTCGAGAACGCCCGGCTGTACGAGGAGACGCGGCTGCGCGAGCGGTGGTCGCGGGCGGACGACGAGATCGCCCGGCGCCTGCTGTCGGGCGAGGACCCCGACACGGTGCTGGACCTCGTCGCGTCGGAGGCGATCGACGTCGCGGCGGCGGACACCGCGGGGATCGCCGTCCCGGTGGAGGACGACGAGGGCACCGAGGACCGGCCCGTCCTGGCCGTGCGGTCGGTGGTGGGGATCCGGGCGGACGTGCTGCGCGGCCGGCTGCTGCGCACGCCGGGGTCGTTCACGGCGAAGGCCTTCGGCGAGGGTCGGCCGATCGTCTCGACGGACGCGACCTCCGACGGCCGCGCCGCGGTGGCGCTGCACCCCGACGGCACCCTCGGCCCGCTCGCCGCGTTCCCGCTGATCGGCCGGGGCCGGCGGCCCCTCGGCGTCCTCGTCGTCGGGCGGGTGCGGGGCGCGCCGCCGTTCCCCACGGTGGTGATCGAGGCGCTGGGCGCGTTCGCGAACCAGGCGACGGTGGCGCTCGAGCTGGCGGAGCGGCGCGCGGACGCGGCGCGGCTCGCCGTCGTGCGCGACCGCGACCGCATCGCCCGCGACCTGCACGACCTGGCCGTCCAGCGGCTGTACGCGACGGGCCTGTCGCTGCAGGCGGTCGACCGGCGGCTCGGCGACGCGCGGCCGCTGGGCCCCGAGGCACGCGGCGAGATCGCGACCCGCGTCGGGGAGTCGATCGACCAGATCGACGAGACGATCGACCTGATCCGCACCACGATCCGCGGCCTGCGGGACCCGGGTGCCGGTGGTCCGCGCCGGGTCGCGACGCGCTCCCTGCTGCTGGCGGAGGCGGAGGCCGCGACGCACTCCCTGGGCTTCGCGCCGACGGTCCGCTTCGAGGGGCCGATCGACGCGCAGGTGCCGTCCACCACGGCCGCCCACCTCGTGGCGGTGCTGCGCGAGAGCCTGTCGAACGCGGCCCGGCACGCCCGCGCCACGCGCGTGCACGTGAGCCTGCGGGCGGGCGACGACCTCGTGCTGACCGTGGTGGACGACGGCACGGGCATCGCCACGGACGCGCCCCGCAGCGGGCTGGCGAACCTCGAGCGGCGCGCGTCGGAGCTGGGCGGGTCGTTCGAGGTGCAGCCCGGCCGCGCGGGCGGCACGGCGGTGCGCTGGCGGGTCCCGCTGGTGACGGAGCGGTGACGCCGGTCAGTGCTCGGTCGGTCAGTGCTCGGTCGGTCAGTGCTCGGTCGGTCGCTCGGGCTCGCCGTGCCGGCCGGCCCGCTCGAGGCGCGCGGCCAGCACCGCGGCCTGGACCCGCCGCTCCAGGCCCAGCTTCGCGAGCAGGCTCGACACGTAGTTCTTCACCGTCTTCTCGGCGAGGAACAGTTCCGCGCCGATCTGCCGGTTCGTCATCCCCTCGCCCACGAGGCCGAGGACGCGGCGCTCCTGCGGCGTGAGCTCCGCGAGCGGGTCGTCGCCCTCCCCCTGGTGCCGCATCCGGGCCAGGACGCGGCCCGTGGCCTTGGGGTCGAGGGTGGAGCCGCCCGCCGCCACCGTGCGGATGCCCGCGACGAGGTCGGTGCCGCGCACCTGCTTGAGCACGTACCCGGACGCGCCGGCGAGGATCGCGTCGAACAGCGACTCGTCGTCGTCGAACGACGTCAGCATCAGCACCGCGACGTCGGTGCGCGACCGCAGCTCCCGGCACACGCTCACGCCGTCGCCGTCGGGCAGGCGCACGTCGAGAACGACGACGTCCGGGCGCAGCGCGGGGACCCGGGCCAGCGCCTCGGCCGCCGTCCCGGCGACGCCGACGACCTCGAGGTCGTCCTCCATCCCGAGCAGGTCGGCCACGCCGCGACGCACCACCTCGTGGTCGTCGACGAGGAACACCCGCACGGGCGCACCGGTCATGGCCTCAACGTAGCCCTCCCGTGGCGTCCTGGCGGGTCGGTGGTCAGGGGCGACCGACCGTCAGGCGTCCAGGTCCTCGATGCGGGCGACGCTGGGCTCGCGCTCCGCCCGCAGCCGCGCGGCGACGCCCTCGGCCTCGCGCAGCACGCGCAGCACGTTGCCGCTGGCCAGGCCCGCGAGGTCGGCGTCCGACCAGCCGCGGTCGGCGAGCGCCGCGAGCAGGTTCGGATAGCCGGAGACGTCGCGCAGCTCGTCGGCGAAGCCGCCCGCGCCGTCGTAGTCGCCGCCGAGGCCGACGTGCCGCGGGCCCGCGACCTCGCGCACGTGCTCGACGTGCGCGACGACGTCGTCCAGCGTCGTGGGGGGCTTGGGGTGCGTCGTCGCCCAGTCGGTCGAGAACCGGTCGAACTCGGCGTAGTCGTTCGGCGCGATCCCCGCCGCCCTCGCCGCCTCGCCGGCCTCCGCCCGCCACCGGCCGATCGCGGGGGTGACGAAGCTCGGCACGAACGTCACCATGCACACGCCGCCGTTGTCCCCGAGGCGTGCCAGGACGTCGTCGGGAACGTTGCGCGGCACGTCGGCCACGGCGCGCGCGGAGCTGTGCGAGAAGATCACCGGCGCCTCGGAGACGTCCAGGGCGGCGCGCATCGTTCCCGCCGAGACGTGCGACAGGTCGACGAGCATCCCGAGGCGGTTCATCTCGCGCACCACCTCGCGCCCGAACGGCGTCAGCCCGCCCTCGTCGAACCGGCCGTCCGCGGGCCGGTCGTCCGTCGCCGACTCCGCCCACGGGTTGTGGTGGTTGTGCGTGAGCGTCATGTACCGCACGCCCATCTCGTACAGCATGCGCAGCGCGCCCATCGACGAGTCGATCGACTGTCCGCCCTCGGCCCCCATGAGCGAGGCGATCCGCCCGTCGGCCCACGCCGCCACGACGTCGTCCGCGCTCGTCGCGAGGCGGAAGTGCTCCGGCCACCGCTCGACCATGCGGTGGACGGCGTCGACCTGCTCCAGCGTGGCGGTCACCGCGGCGCTGCCGGGCAGGTTGGACGGCACGTAGACCGACCAGAACTGGGCGCCCACGCCCCCCGCGCGCAACCGCGGCACGTCGGTGTGCGTGCGCCCCTCGGTGCCTGCCACCAGGTCCAGGCGGGACCAGTCGTACGCGACCTGGTCGCGCGCCTCCCACGGCAGGTCGTTGTGCCCGTCCCAGACGGGGTGGTCGCGCAGGAGGGCGGAGATCCGGTCGGAGTGCACGGTCGTCATCTGGCGACCCTATCGACACACCCTTGACCTCAACCTTGATCGAGGTCTTACCGTCGCCGCATGACTACCCAGACCTCCGACGCCCAGCTGGCCGCCCAGCCCGCCGCGTACTGGACCGGAGTCGCCTACGAGGCGCTCATCGCGTACACCCGGGCGCGACAGGCCGAGAAGGGATACACCCAGCCGCAGTTCTGGCTGCTGCGCAACCTGTCCGTCCACGACATCTCACCGGACGGCGAGGGGATGACCCTGGACGAGCTGCGTCGTGCCATGGCCTCCTACCTGCGGCCCGAGGACGACCTGGCCGCCGAGTCCGAGGCGCTGGTGGAGCGCGGCTGGCTGACGCGGGACGCCGACCACCGGCTGTGGCTCACCGAGGCGGGCGAGCAGGCCCGCGTCGACCTCGCGCGCAACGCCCCCGCCATCCGCGACGCCCTCCACGAGGGCATCGACGACACGGACTACGTCACCACGGTGAAGGTGCTGCAGCGCCTGGTCCGCAACGCGGGAGGGAGCGTCGCCTGACGGCGCGCGCCGTCGGTCTCAGCGTCGCCCGCCGCGCAGCCGGTCGATCTCCCGGCGCTCGCGCTTGGTGGGGCGGCCGGCGCCGCGGTCGCGGACGCCGACGGCCTCCCGCTCCTGACGCGTGGGGACCGGCGGGCTCTCGTCGCGGTAGGCCTTGACGGCGAGCGGCGCACCGACGCGCTTGGGCAGCAGCTCGACGACCACGACCTTGCGGTCGCGCAGCGGGTCGCGCCAGGTGACCGTGTCGCCCACGGTGACGGACGTCGACGGCTTGGCCACCGTGCCGTTCACCCGCACCCGCCCCGACCGGAGCAGGGCGGCCGACGACGACCGGCTCTTGAAGAGCCGCACCGCCCACAACCACACGTCCACCCGCACGGCGTCAGCCTCTCACGGCGCGACCCGCGCCTACTTGGCCGACGCCGGGTCGCTGTCGCCGATGTGCCCGGGCGCGGTGACGGCGAGCACGCGCTGCACGAAGGCGCAGTACTCGTCCATGTAGTGCCGCAGGAAGCCGGCGGTGGCCTCGTTGGTGACCTCGCCGTCGGGGCCGAAGTCGTCGGCGACGTAGGTGATGTAGGCCTCCGGGGCGTTGAGCTGCGGCGCGTCCAGGAAGCTGAGGACGGCGCGCATCGACGACTGCATCACCGCGGTGCCGATGCCGCCCGGCGACGCCCCGATGATGCCGACGGGCTTGCGCGCGAACGAGTTCTGCCCCCAGGGCCGCGAGCCCCAGTCGATGGCGTTCTTCAGCGCGCCTGGGATCGACCGGTTGTACTCCGGCGACACGATCAGCAGCCCGTCGGACGCCGCGATCGCCGCCTTGAACGCCAGGCCCTCGGGCGGGTAGTCGGCGTCGTAGTCCCAGCTGTAGAGCGGGAGGTCCCCGATGGGGATCTCGGTGAACTCGAGGTCCGCGGGCGCCAGGCGGACGAGCGCCCGGGACAGCGTGCGGTTGATGGATCCCTTCGCGAGGCTCCCGACGATGTAGCCGATCTGGTGCGTCATGACGACTCCTGCTCCTCCGATGTCCGAAGGCCCGACGGCGGACGTCGGCAGGCCGGCTTCCATTCTGCGCGGGTGCCGGGGCGCCCGCGTTGCTAGCGTCAGGCCCATGGCTGAACCCACGGCTGACGTGCGCGTCGAGGAAGACCTGCTCGGATCGAAAGAGGTCCCTGCGCAGGCGTACTACGGGATCCACACCGTCCGGGCGATCGAGAACTTCCCCATCTCCGGGACGACCATCAACGACGTGCCGGAGATGATCCGCGGCATGGTGATGGTGAAGAAGGCGGCGGCGCTCGCGAACCGGGAGCTGCGCGCCATCCAGCGGGACGTCGCGGACGCCATCATCGGCGCGTGCGACGAGGTGCTCGTCAAGGGGCGGTGCCTGGACCAGTTCCCCGTCGACGTGTTCCAGGGCGGCGCCGGCACCAGCGTCAACATGAACACCAACGAGGTGATCGCGAACCTCGCGCTGGAGCTGTCCGGCTTCCCCAAGGGCCGCTACGACGTCATCAACCCCAACGACCACGTCAACAAGTCGCAGTCCACCAACGACGCCTACCCCACCGGCTTCCGCCTGGCCGTGCACGCCCTGACCGAGGCGCTCGTCGTGGCGGTGCGGCGGCTGTCGCGGGCGTTCGACGAGAAGGCGTCCGAGTTCGCGGACCTGCCCAAGATGGGCCGCACCCAGCTGCAGGACGCGGTGCCGATGAGCCTGGGCCAGGAGTTCGCCGGCTTCTCGGTGAACGTGGCCGAGGAGGTCAAGCGCCTGCGCAACGCGGCCGACCTGCTGCTCGAGGTCAACCTGGGCGCCACCGCGATCGGCACGGGCCTCAACACGCCGCCCGGCTACCCCAAGGTCGCGGCGCGGCGGCTCGCGGAGGTCAGCGGGCTCGGCACGGTCCCCGCGGAGAACCTCGTCGAGGCCACCTACGACAACGGCGCCTATCTGGCCGTGCACTCCGCGGTGAAGCGGCTCGCGGCCAAGGTGTCCAAGATCTGCAACGACCTGCGCCTGCTGTCCTCGGGGCCGCGCGCGGGGCTCAACGAGATCAACCTGCCCGAGCTGCAGGCCGGGTCGTCGATCATGCCCGCCAAGGTGAACCCGGTGATCCCCGAGGTGGTCAACCAGGTCTGCTTCAAGGTGATGGGCAACGACGTCACCATCACGCACGCCGCCGAGGCCGGGCAGCTGCAGCTCAACGTCATGGAGCCCGTGCTCGCGGAGTCGATGTTCGAGTCGATCCGCCTGCTGACCAACGCGTGCGACGCGCTGCGCACCAAGTGCGTCGTCGGGATCACCGCCAATGCCGAGGTCATGCGCCGGCACGTGCTCGGCTCCATCGGCATCGTCACCTACCTCAACGAGGTGATCGGCCACCACAACGGCGACCTGGTCGGCAAGGAGGCCGCCCGCACCGGCAGCTCCGTGCGGGACGTCGTCATCGCGCGCGGCCTGCTCACCGCCGAGGAGGTCGACAAGATCCTCACCACGGAGAACTTCCTGCACCCGCGCTACTCCGGCCGGTTCTACGCGCCGGACGAGCGCGGCATCCCGGACGCTGGCGAGGAGGGCGGGTCGTCGACCGTCGTCGAGTCCGACGACGCCACGGGCGCCCCGTCGGACCCCGAGCACGAGCACCCCGAACCGTCCGCCGGCGAGGAGGGTGAGGCCGCGCGGTGATCGTCGTCCAGTTCGTCGTCGTCCTGGTCTTCGTCTTCATCGGTGCGCGCATCGGAGGGATCGGGATCGGGCTGGCGGGCGGCGCCGGCGTCATCGTCCTCGGGCTGCTGGGCCTCGAGGTCGACCCGGCGACGGGCGTCCCCTGGGACGTGCTGGGCATCATCATGTGCGTCATCGCGGCCATCGCCGCGATGCAGGCCGCCGGCGGGCTCGACTACCTGGTGGCGAAGACGGAGGTGCTGCTGCGCGCCCGCCCGCGCAACATCACCTTCCTCGCGCCGCTCGTCACCTACTTCATGACCGTGTTCGCCGGCACGGGCCAGGTCGCCTTCTCCACCCTGCCCGTGATCGCGGAGGTGGCGAAGGAGTCCAACGTGCGGCCGTCGCGGCCGCTGTCGATCGCGGTGGTCGCGTCGCAGATGGCGATCGCGGCGTCCCCCATCTCCGCGGCGGTGGTGGCCATGGCCGCCGTCGTCGAGCCGCTGGGCGTCGACTACCTCACCCTCCTCACCGTGGCGGGCGTCTCCACGCTGGTGGGCTGCCTGGTCGGGGCCGTCGTCGCGTCCCGGCAGGGCGTGGAGCTGCAGGACGACCCGGTGTACCAGGAGCGGCTCGCCAAGGGCCTGGTGAAGCGGCGCGAGCGCACCGAGTTCGTCGCGAAGCCGCGCGCGCTGCTGTCGCTGATCATCTTCGCCGCCGCGCTGCTGGTCGTGGTGCTGTACTCGACCGCGGTGTCCGACTCGGTAGGCCTCATCGAGGACCCGACCATCACCCGCAGCGGCGCCATCATGACGTTCATGCTGCTGGCGGGGCTGCTCATCGCCGTCTTCTGCAAGATCGACGTGGGCACCGTCATCACGCAGCAGACGTTCCGCTCGGGCATGAGCGCCGCCGTCTGCATCATCGGCGTCGCGTGGCTGGGCAACACGTTCGTGCAGGGCCACACCGCCGAGATCGAGGAGCTGGGCGGCGACCTCATCCGGCAGTACCCGTGGATGCTGGCCGTCGTGCTGCTGCTGGCCTCCGCGCTGCTGTACTCGCAGGCCGCGACGACGATCGCGCTGATGCCCGTCGCGGCCGGCATGGGCGTGGCCGCCACCACGATGGTGGCGTCGTTCCCCGCCGTCACCGGGCTGTTCCTGCTGCCGACCTACACCACCGTGGTCGCGGCGATCGAGCTCGACGACACCGGCACCACCCGCATCGGGAAGTACCTGTTCAACCACTCGTTCATGGTGCCGGGGCTGGTGGCCGTCGGGACCGCTGTCGCCGTCGGCTTCGGCCTCGCGCCGCTGCTGATCTGACTGCGCGGGCCGACGGCGGTCTCAGACGTCGAGCCACGGCGCGCGGGCGTACTCCTCGTCCGTGACGTGCTCCCGCCAGGTGGTCGTGGCGGACGGGTCGTCGGCGTTCTCCAGCATCGCCAGGTGCTCCATGAAGTCGTCCGGCGACGCCCCGTGCCAGTGCTCCTCCCCCGGCGGGCAGTACACCGTCTCGCCCGGCCGGGCCTCCACGACGACGCCGTCGCGCGTGCCGACCAGCGCCACGCCGGAGACGATGTGCAACGTCTGGCCGCGGGCGTGCGAGTGCCAGGCCGTGCGCGCCGCCGGGGCGAACCGCACCAGCGCCACCACCATCCGCTGGTCCGCCTCCTGCGGCACCACGATCGGGTCGAGCCACACGTCGCCCCGGAACTGCTCGGGCGGGTTCTTCGTCGTGGCCGGGCGGGGGATCTTCTTCATCGGTCGTGGCTCCTTCGGTGGTCGGGGCGCCCGCGACGGGCGCGACGGGCGCTGACGCCGCCCGGCTACCCCCGGTAGTGCTCGACGACGTCGGCCGGGCGGACCTTCGCCTGCGCCGGGTCGCCGCCGAACTCGCGCGCCGCCTGGCGCTGCCGCAGCAGGTCCCAGCACTGGTCGAGGCGCGTCTCGGTGGCGGCGAGCTCCTCGTGCTCGGTGCTCGCGTCGATCTCGCCCTTCCCCAGACGCGCGCGCAGCTCGCGCTCGCGGGCGATGAGGTCGCCGATGGTCTGCTGGATGTCGCCGTCGGTGGTCATGCCGGCCCTCCTGCCGCTCCCCCGGGCGCGGCGCCCGGGTCCGACGTCGATCCTCTCTCTAGCGGCCCGCCCAGACCATCCCGAGGCTCTGCGGGGCGGACTCGACGAAGCCGAGGCTGCGGTACAGCGGTCGTCCCGGGGCGTCGGCCATGAGCGTGATGTACGGGTCGGCGGGAGCCCGCTCGTCGATCTGGGCGAGCAGCCACTCCAGCACGCGGCGCCCCAGGCCCTGCCGCTGGTGCGCGGGGAGCGTCGCGATGTCGGCGACGACGAAGTACCAGCCGCCGTCGCCGAGCACGCGGCCCATCGCGACCGCCTCGCCGGACCCGCGGTGCCGCACGTGTGCGAACGCCCAGCTGTTCGCGACGGCGTGGCCCGCCTGCTCCGCCGTCTTCGGGCTGAGGCCCGCGTCGCGGCGCAGGCGCAGGTACGCGTCGACGTCGGGCGGGGTGGGGACGAGCTCGTACGGGTCGTTCGCGTCGGCCATGCGCCTCACCCTAGGAGGGCCTGCCGACGGGGGCCCGGCGGTGGGCTCAGACGGGCTCGGCGACCTTGGCCGGCACCCGGGCGGGCGTCCGCGCCGCGGGCGCGAGGAACGCGGCCGCGGCGACCAGCACGAGGACGACGATCAGCGCGGAGCGCAGGCCGTAGTGGTCGCCGAGGAAGCCGAGCACGGGCGGCCCCACGAGGAACGAGACGTAGCCGAGGGTGGCGGCGAGGGACACCCGCGCGGCCGGGTTCGGGCCGGAGTCGCCCGCGGCCGACAGCGCCACGGGGAAGCCGAGCGACGCGCCGAGCCCCCACAGGACGGCGGCGCCCGCCGCGACCCACTGCTGGTCCGCGAAGATCACGAGCGCGAGGCCGGCGGCGCCCACGACGGCGCTGGCGCACAGCACCGCCGCGCGGCCGAACCGGTCCACGAACCGCCCGCCCACGAACCGGCCGATCGTCATGGCGGCGGCGAACACGGCGTACACGGCGGACCCGAGGGCGGCGTCGAAGCCGTGCCCGTCGACCATGACGAGCGGCAGCCAGTCGTTGGCGGCGCCCTCGGCCAGCGCGAGCGCGAGGATGATGCCGCCGATGAGCAGCAGGCGTGCGTCCTTCCAGACAGGCGGCCCGGCCGCCGCGTCGGCGCGCCGCGCGGCGGGGTCGCGGCGGCCGACGCCCGCGGGGATCGGCCGGATCGCGACCGCGAGCCCGGCGAGCATCACCGCGGCCGCCGCCAGCAGGTGCACGACGACCGGGAACGCGACGCTCGTGAGCACCATCCCGACGGTCGCGCCCACCACGGTGCCGAGGCTGAAGAAGCCGTGCATGGCGGGCAGCGCCGAACGGCCGAGGAGCCGCTCGACCTCCGCCCCCTCGACGTTGAGCGCGATCTCCCCGCCGCCCATGCCGCACCCGACGAGCCCGAGACCGAGGGCGACCACCCCGCCCGACCCCAGCGCCGCTCCCCCGCCGACGACCGCCACGCCCACCGCCATCGCGGAGATGCCGACGACCGTCACGGGGCGGGTGCCCCACCGCGCCACGAGCGGGCCGGAGGCCAGGATCCCGGCCATCGACCCGACGGACAGGCCGAACAGGATGAGCCCCATCTGCCCGGTGGAGGCGCCGACGAGGTCGCGCACGTCGGGGGTGCGGGTGACCCACGAGGAGATGGCGATGCCGTTGAGGAAGAACAGCGCGAACAGCGCGTTGCGGCGCGCGCGCAGGCTGGCGGTCACGAGGGGGTGGCTCCGGGGGCGGGTCGACGGGTGCCGCCCGAGCCTACGGTGCGTCCGGCCCCGTCAGGCGCCCGCGCGCTCGAGGCGGAACAGCCGCACCACCCGCCCCGACTCCCGCTCGTAGGCCCGGTAGCCGGGCCACTGCGCCTCGATGCGCGCCCACGCGGCGTCGCGCTCCGCAGCGTCGTCCACGAGCGTGGCCCGCACCGGGTACCGCCGGCCGCGGATGCTCACCGCCGCGTCCGGGTGGGCCAGCAGGTTGTACGTCCAGGCCGGGTGCCGGTCGCGCGCGAACGACGTGCCCGCCACGACCAGTCGTCCCTCCCCGAGCGGCGTGTACATGAGGTAGGTGTCGCGCGGCTCCCCCGACCGCGCCCCCGTCGTGTGCAGCACCAGCGAGGGCACGAGCACCGCGCTGAGCTGGAACCGCCCGCGGGTGAGCCACGCCAGCGCCCGCTCGACGGGCGGCATCGCCCGCGGCGCCGCCGCCCGGAAAGCACGCGTGCGCGTCACGGGCGCGACGACGGACCGGATCCCCTGCAACAGCGTGGCCATGCCTCATCCTGGCGGGTGCCCGGCCACGACCGGTAGGCCGACAGGCTTGCGTGCACATCTGCGCATGCCAACTTGTCGGCGCCGCAGGCCGTTGACCGCGGCACCGCGCCGCCCGTTCCCTTGGACCCATCGAGCAGGTTCACCCCTGGGACGAAGGAGACGCGGATGGCGACCTCAGCACACGAGCACGCGACACGGGCAGGGACGGCAGCACCGGGGGCAGGGCAGCGATGCCGGCGGGTGTCGGGCTACGGCCTCACGGCCCTCGTCGTCGCCGGTCTGGTCATGACGGGGATGCCGTCCGTCGCGTCCGCGCAGACGTCCGGCGCGGCGCAGCAGTCGCCGGTGGCGGCCACCGCGATCCCCGACGGCGAGACCACGACGGACACCCCCGCGCTGGTGACCGGGCTGGCCGCGAAGGCCGACGCGTCGGTCGCGCCCGCCACGGCCGCCAAGGGGTTCCTCGGCGCCAGCAAGGGCCGCTTCCACATCGCCGACCCGGGCAGGACCCTGAAGTCGGCCGGCACCGAGAGCGCCGACGGCCAGGAGGTCGTCCGCCTGCAGCAGCAGTACCAGGGCGTCGACGTCCTGGGCGGCGAGTACGTCGTGCGGATGACGAAGTCCGGCGACGAGCGCACCGTCACCGGCACGTCGGGCAAGTACTACACCGACCTCGCCCTGGACACCGTGACCCCGGCCGTCTCGGAGAAGGTCGCGATCCAGCGCGCGGTCGCCGCGGTTGCCGGCGTCCCCGGGGGGCTCCTCCGGAAGGACACGCCCGAGACCCTCAAGGCGTTCAGCGGCGAGTCGCAGGGCCTGGCCATCCTCCCGCAGGGCGACGGCGTGCTGACCCGCCACATCACCGTGACCGGCGTGGACGCCGACGGGATGCCGGTCAAGCAGGAGGTGTACGTCGACGCCGCCGGCGGCTTCCCGGTGCTGCAGTACAGCGCGATCAAGACCTTCGGCGCGCCGGACGGCGACCCCGCCGCCGCGGCGGCGACCGCCACGACCGCCGACGCCCCGGAGGCGGCGGTGACCTCCACCCCTGGCTCGGTCGTCGGCACCGGGGTCCGCTACAACGGCGAGACGGTCGACCTCGGCCTCTACCAGCCCAGCGCGGACAAGCCGTTCCAGATGCTCGACTACACCCGCCGGGCGGAGGACTCGCCCTTCCAGGGCCCGCTGATCAAGACGTACGACGCGAACGGCGCGGAGGCCGCCTACTCCTCCGGCGTCTGGCCCAGCCAGGCGACGATCGGCCAGAACGCCACCGCGGACTTCGGCCCGGAGTTCACGGACTCCGGCATGGTCGACGCGCACTGGGCGGCGGGCCAGGTCTACGACTACTACAAGGACACGTTCGGCCGGAAGGGTCTCGACGGGACCGACGCCTTCATCAACTCCATCGTGGGCGTCACCGCGAACGGCGGGCCCTACAACAACGCCTTCTGGGACGGCCAGAAGATGGTCTACGGCAAGGGCGGCGGCGACTACCGCACCTTCTCCGCGGACACCGATGTCGTCGGCCACGAGATGACCCACGGGGTCGTCGAGCACACCGCGAACCTCGTCTACGTCGGCCAGTCCGGCGCCATGAACGAGGCCGTCGCCGACTACTTCGGCAACGCGATCGACCTCGAGGCCAACGGCGTCTCGATGGACGACCCGGACGCCGCGCTCCTCGGCGAGGACCTGTGCACGACCCTCGCCCCCCGCGACTGCGCGCTGCGCGACCTGAACGACGGCGCCACCACCTTCGCCAACTTCGTCGGTGCCGGCATCGGCAGCGACAACGGCGGCGTCCACCTCAACTCCACGATCTTCTCGGGCTCCCTGTGGGACATCCGGGAGCAGCTCGGCGCGGAGCTTGCCGACCAGATCGTCTACCGCGCCCTGTCGGGGTACATGACCCCGCTGGACGACTTCCTCGCCGGCCGCACCGCCGTGGTCGCCGCCGCCCAGGAGCTCGGCGCCACGAAGGACCAGCTGAAGGTCGTCAACGCAGCCTTCGACGCGCACGGCATCGTGGCCGGCTGGGAGACCAAGCTCGGCGTCGACAGCGACCTCCTGATGGCGGACGTCAACGTCGGCGACACCGGGGTCGGCGCCGGCGGCGGCAAGTACGCCGTCTCGCGGAGCAACGAGGACGGCTCGATGCCGTACTCGGTGTGGCTGGGCAGCACGGACGGCAAGGGCCAGCCGGAGCTCGTGAGCGGCAACAACGGCAACTTCAACGTGTACGCCGACACCGACGGCAAGTCCGTCGTCTGGGCCGAGTACACCGGCAGCTCGATCAACATGTGGTCGCGCGCCGTGTCCGGCGGTGTGACGAAGCCGATCGTCTTCAGCCACAACGGGCCCGTCGGGTCGCTGGCCGTCGACGGCGACCTCGCCGTCCGGACGGTGACCGACTACACCACCGGGACCCAGCACGTCGGCTGGGTGAACATGAAGACCGGAGCGTCCGGCCTGGTCGACCCCGGCAGCCCCGCGGTGTCCACGGCCCTGCCGTCGGTCAAGGACGGCAAGATCGCCTACGCGAAGCTCTGGTACACGGCGGACGGCCCGCGGCTCGGCGTCGAGGTCTTCGACACCGTCGCCGGGACCAAGACCCTCATGCCGATGGACAACGCCTCCGTGATGGGCATCGGCCAGACCGGCTTCACCGACGACGGGGTCGTCTGGATCGAGGACACCGACATCGCCGACGGCGGCCAGGCCGCCGTGCGCAAGGCGTCCTTCGACGGCACCCACCCGGTGACGCTGGTCCCGGAGTCGGCCGACAGCACGCTCTACCCCTACTCGCTGACGGCGTCGGGCACCGCGGTGACGATCACGTCGATCCCGCCGGCGACGACGTGGGCCAACGCGACGCTGCCGAAGCTCTACCAGGTGGCCGCCGACGGCACGAAGGGCGCGCAGCGGATGTCCTGCGGCCGTGGCGAGCAGATGTTCGCCGCCGCCGACGAGGGCTCCCGCGTGCTGTGGTTCGACGGCACCACCAGTCACACCAACCTGGTAAAGCGGGACCGCCCGGTCGGCAAGTGCTGACCTGACCTCCCGACACCTGCAGACAGGCCGCGGCCGGGCGCCCCACGTGGGATGCCCGGCCGCGGTCCGTCCGGCACGGTGTGGCGATTTGTCTCTCGTGTCCGGAGACCGCACACTCCGGTCGTGCCCCCCGCCGTGCCCGACCGCCCGCCGACCGGCGACGAGACCGCCGTCGCCGGCCCCGTCGCCGAGCGTTCCGAGCTGTCCCGGCTCGGCCTGGACGACGACATGCTGCGGCTCTACCGGGCGGCACTACGCATCGGGGGCACGTCCTCCGCGGAGCTGGCCGCGCAGGTGGGGCTCGATCCCGACCGCACGGAGCGGGCGCTGGAGCGACTCTCGGCCGACGGCTTCCTCACCTCCTACGGGGCGGTCGCGCCGCGCGCGGCGCTGCGGACCGTCGTCGTGCGCCGGCTGGCGGAGCTGACCGCACGGGAGGCGGAGCTGCGCACCGTCGACGCGATGGTGGACGGGCTCGCGGACTCGCTGTGGCCGCAGGACGCGCGGCTGCCCGTCGCCGATGTGGGCCTCGTCGTCGGGCTGCCGGAGATCGCGCGGCTCAGCACGCACATCGTCATGGCGGCCGAGCGCGAGGTGCTGATCCTCGACGCCCCGCCGTACGCCCAGGACGACGCGGCGGTCGCGCCGTCGGCGCACTTCAACCGCGGCGCCGACGCCGACGAGGAGGCTCTGGACCGGGGCGTCACGTTCCGCCGGATCCTCGCGCGGGAGGCCCTGGACCTGCCCGGCCGGGCCGAGGGCATCCGCGACCGCGTCGGCAAGGGGATGTCCGTGCGGGTGCGCGCCACCCTGCCGTCCAAGCTGATCCTCGTCGACGGCACCACCGCGCTGCTCCCGCCGTCCTCGACCGCGGACGCGCGGGCCACCGCGCTGGTGCTGCGCGGCGGGATCCTCATGCACGTCCTCGTGCCGTTCTTCGAGATGCTCTGGGCGGACTCGGTCCCGATCGCGGTCGGCGACGACGGCGTCGCGCCCGGCGCGCCGGGCCCGGAGGGCTCGCCCACGGCGGAGGAGCGCGAGCTCCTCACCATGCTCGCCGCGGGCCTCAAGGACGAGTCGATCGCCCGGCAGCTCGACGTGCACGTCGCGACGGCGCGACGCCGCATCACCGCATTGCTGACCCGGCTCGGGGTGTCGAGCCGCTTCCAGGCGGGGGTCCAGGCCGCGCGGCGCGGCTGGCTCGGCGAGGGCTGACACCCCCGCCGAGCCGGCGGCTCACACGACGGCCGACGTCACCACCCGCCGGTCGGCGACGGTCACCTCGTAGGTGTCGCCCGTGACGAGCAGCACCGCGTGGGGCGTCGCGGTGCCCGGCAGCTCCCGCTTCTCCGAGCGGCGGGCGCTGGTGATGGCGCCGCCGGTGGCGTGCTGCACGTCCTCGGCGTCGGCGTCGGGGGTGGCGGCCACATGCGACCCGACCCACACCTCGACGTCGCCCGGCTCGACGACGCGCACCAGGCGGCGGTCGGCGAACGCGAGCCGGGTGGTGGGGACGTCGAACCGCACGACGACCGACTCCCCCGGCCCCAGAGCGACCCGGCGGTAGGCCAGGAGCTGCGCCACCGGCCGGGTGACGGACCCGACGACGTCGCGCCCGTAGAGCTGCACGACGTCCGACCCGGCGACCGTCCCCGTGTTGGTGACCCGCACGGCGGCCGCGAAGTCGCCGCCCGCGGCGACCTCGGCGTCCACGTCCAGGTCGGTGTACGCGAACGACGTGTACGACAGCCCGAACCCGAACGGCCGCAGCGGCGTCGAGTCGGTGGACGTGACGTCGGACGGCCCGCCGAGGACGGGGTGCAGGTAGGAGTACGGCTGCGCCCCCGCCGACCGCGGCAGCGAGACGGGCAGGCGGCCCGACGGGTTGACGGCGCCGGCGATCGCCGCGGCGACGGCCGTGCCGCCCTCCTCCCCGGGGAAGAACGCCTGCAGCACGGCGCCGGGGCGACGGTCGCCGGAGTCCCCGGCGACGTCGAGCGCCCAGTCGATCGCGTACGGGCGGCCGCTGAGCACCACCATGACGACGGGGGTGCCGGTGGCCAGCACCGCCTCGACGAGGCCGCGCTGCACGCCGGGCAGCTCCAGCGACTCGGCGTCGTTGCCCTCGCCCACGGTGCCGCGGCCGAACAGGCCCGCGTGGTCGCCCACCACGACGACGGCCACGTCCGCGGACGCGGCGGCCGCGACGGCCTCCGCGAAGCCCGACGTGTCCTCGCCCTCGACGTCGCAGCCGGCGGCGTGCACCAGCTCCGGCTGCGGCAGCCCCGCGGAGCGGAACGCGCCCCCGATCGACTCGAAGACCGTGGGGATGTGGAAGCCCTTCGGCACCTCGGGGTGGTGCGCCAGCACGTGGTTGGCGAACGAGTAGCAGCCCATGAGGGCGTCGCTGCGGTGCGCGTTGGGGCCGACGACGGCGACGCGGCCGGGCGCGGCGCTCCAGTCCTTGAGCGGGAGCACGCCGTCGTTGGTGAGCAGGACGAGCGACTCCTCGGCCAGGCGCCGGGCCACGTCGCGGTGCGCGGGCGAGTCCAGGTCGACCACCGCGGGCGGCTCGCCCGCGAACGCGTCGTCGTCGAGCAGCCCGAGCTCCTCCTTCTGCGCGAGGGCACGCAGCACGGCGCGGTCCACGTAACGCTCGTCGAGCCCGCCCGCGCGGACGAGCTCCGCGAGGGGCTCGAGGTACGCGTCGCCCGACGGCAGCTCGATGTCGAGGCCGGCCTCGAGCGCCTGGGCGGCGGCCTCCCCGCGGTCGGCGGCCACGCGGTGCATCACCTCGAGGAACGCGACGCCGAAGTAGTCGGCGACGACGGTCCCGTCGAAGCCCCACCGCTCCCGCAGGGTCCCGGTGAGGTGCTCGGCGCTCGCGTGCATCGGCACGCCGTCGACGTCGACGTACGACGCCATGACGGACCGCACGCCGCCGTCGCGCACCGCCATCTCGAACGGCGGCAGGTACACGTCGGCCATCTCGCGGGGGCCGGCCGAGACGGGCGCGTGGTTGCGCCCGGCGCGGGAGCCGGAGTACCCGACGAAGTGCTTGAGCGTGGCGTGCACGCCGGCGTCCTGCAGGCCGCGCACGTAGGCGGTGCCGACCGTGCCGACGAGGTACGGGTCCTCGCCGATGCACTCGTCGACGCGGCCCCAGCGGGGGTCGCGGACGACGTCGAGCACGGGCGCGAGGCCCTGGTGGATGCCCAGCTCGCGCATCGAGTCCCCGATGACGCGGCCCATCTCGGCCACGAGCTCCGGGTCGAACGACGCGCCCCAGGCCAGCGGCGTCGGGAACGTCGCCGCCTTCCACGCCGAGAGGCCGGTGAGGCACTCCTCGTGCACGAGGGCGGGGATGCCGAGCCGGGTGTCGCGGCGCAGGCGCTGCTGCTCCGCCCACAGCCAGGCGGCCCGCTCGGCCGGGTCCACCGGCCGGGTGCCGTACACGCGGGTGTAGTGGCCGATGCCGTGCCGGGTGATCTCCTCGAGCCGGCCGCCGTCGCCGGCCGCCATCTCCCCCTGCATCGGGGCGACCACCTCGCCGCCCTGGTCGAGCCAGTACCCGACGAGCTGCGCGAGCTTCTCCTCGAGCGTCATGCGGGCGTGCAGCGCGCGGACGCGCTCGGACACCGCGGGCAGCTCGGTCAGCGCCGGCAGCGCCGGCACCGTGGGTACAGGGTGGGTCACGTGCTCTCCTTGGCTGGTCCCACTGGTCTGGGTCATCCCTTCACGGCTCCCTGCAGGCCGTTCACGATGCGCTTCTGCATCGCGAGGAAGAACACCAGCGCAGGGATCATCGCCAGCGTCGTGAACGCGAAGACGCCCGCGGTGTCCGACGAGTGCTCCGAGGAGAAGTCGGCGACGCCCAGCGGCAGCGTCTTCATGTCGCCCTGCAGCAGCAGCAGCGGGAGGAGGTAGGCGTTCCAGGAGCCGACGAAGGCCAGCACCCCCACGGTCACCATGCCGGGCCCGGACAGGGGCAGCAGGATGCGCCAGAAGAACCCGACCCGGCTGGTGCCGTCGAGCTGTGCCGCCTCCTCCAGCTCCTTGGGCAGCGCCTTGATGAAGGGGCGCAGGATCACGACCGTCATCGGCAGCGCGAACGCCGCCTGCGGCAGGGCCACGCCCCACCACGTGTTGCCGAGCCCGAAGTTCTGCGTGAGGAGGATGAACAACGGGACGACGGCCACGGTGGCGGGGAAGAGCAGACCCGCCACGAACACCATGAACAGCGCCTCGCGGCCCTTGAACGCGTACCGGGCGAGCGGGTAGGCGGCCATCACGCCGAAGACCACGACGATCGCGGTGGTGATGACCGCGATGATCACGGAGTTGACGGTGTACTGCCAGAACGAGGGGTTGGTGAGCACCCCCGTGTAGTTGGTGAAGATCCACGGGTCGGGCAGCGACGCCGGTGCGTTCGCGAGCTGCGCGTTGCTGCGGAAGCCGCTCAGCACGCCGTAGACGACGGGGCCGAGCGTCGCGCAGACCACCACGAACGCGACGGCGTAGACGGCGGGGCTGCCGCCCTGGAACCTGCCCGCGCTGCCCCGACGGCGCACGGCCGGCCGGGTCGCGGTCGGCCTGTTCGTGGTCGGGTCGTTCGTGGCCGGAGTCTGGGTCGACATGGTCATCACGCCACCCCCTGGGCGTCGCGACGCAGGATGAGTCGCTGGTAGAGGACCGCCATGACGAGGGCGATCAGGAAGAGGATCACGGACGCAGCGCCGGCGATCCCGAAGTTGGCGCTGCGGGTGCCCTCGTTGACCAGGTAGATCGCCATGGTGCTGGTGGCGTTGGCCGGCCCGCCCTTGGTGAGGATCCAGACCATGTCGAAGAGCTGCAGCGAGCCGATCATGGACAGGAAGCCCCAGGTGCGGATGGTGGGGCCGAGCAGCGGGATGGTGATCTTGCGCTGCACCTGCCACCAGGACGCGCCGTCGAGCTGGGCCGCCTCGTAGAGCTCGTCGGGCACGCCCTGCAGGCCCGCGAGGAAGAGGATGACGGCCAGGCCGAGGTACTTCCACGTCAGGATGGCCAGGACCGTCCACAGGGCGAGGTCGGGGTCGCCGAGCCAGCCCTGCTCGGGAGGCGTGAGGCCGACGGCCGTCAGGAGGGTGTCGAGCACGCCGTACTGGGGCTGCAGCAGCTGGAACCAGATGACGCCCGCCACGACCTCGGCGAGGACGTACGGCACGAAGATGATGGTGCGCAGTGCGCTCTGGCCCCACATCCGGCGGTTGAGGAGCAGGGCGATCGCCAGCCCCAGGGGGAGCTGGATCAGGATCGAGCCCACCACGATCACGAGGTTGTTCACCAGCGAGCCGACGAACACGTCGTCGGTCAGCACCGACACGTAGTTCGCGAGGCCGACGAAGTCGACCATCGGGCCGCGACCGTTCCACCGGTAGCCGGACATCTGGACGGCCGTGATGACCGGCCAGACGACGAAGAGCAGGATCATCGCGAGCGCCGGGGCCACGAAGAACGTGATCTCCAGACGCTTGCGGAGCGTCGAGTCCGTCGACCGCCGACCCCCAGCCGAACGTCCGGCTGCCGAGCGACCCGGAGGGGTCGCACCGGCAGCCGGACCGGAGGAGGTGGCAGGCGATGCGGGCGCCGTGGTCACGGCGGCGTCGTCTGCCATCTCGATCATCCCTGCTTCGCCGCGGCTTCTTCGATCGCGTCGACGATGTCCTGCGGGCCGGCCTCGCCGGCGAACATGAGGGCGATCGCGTCGTTCATCGCGTTACCGACCGACTGGCCGAGGCGGGTGTCCAGGTAGAGCTGGGTCTGGCCGCCGCCGTCCCGCACCGGGATGAGCTGCTTGAGCGTCTCGTTGGACAGGGAGTCGGTGGCCGCCGGGTTGGTGGGCAGCCCCATGTCCAGCTCGGCGAAGCCCTGCTGCACCTCGTCGCTCAGCAGGTACTCGGCGAAGTCGACCGCGACGTCCGGGGCGTCCTTGGAGACGGCCCACGCGTCACCGCCGCCCATCTGGTCGTCCGGGGCGCCGCCCTGGCCGTCGAACGTCGGGAAGGCGAACCAGCCCATCCAGTCCGGAACCTGCTGGTCCTCGCGGAGACCGCCCACGACGCCGGGCTCCCAGTGACCGGCGAGCTCCATGCCGACCTTCTCCGAGGCGAGCAGACCGGAGGCCGACGTCGGACCCTCCTGGGCCCCGGTGCCCAGGAACCCCTTGTTGAAGGGCTTCTTGGCGATGATGTCCTGGACGTGCTCACCGGCCTTGATGAAGCACGGGTCGGAGTAGTCGCCGGAGTCGATCGCCGCCTCGACGGTGTCGAACGGGCACTCCCGCACCACGCCGTAGTACCAGTAGTGCGCGGCCGGCCACTTGTCGCCGGCGCCCACGGAGAGCGGGTCGACGCCCGCAGCCTTGAGCTTGTCGATGTAGCCGTAGAACTCGTCGATGGTCGGGTTCGGCGACACGTCGTCGATGCCGGCCTTGGCGAAGATGTCCTTGTTGTACCAGATGCCCACGATGCCCATCGAGAAGGGCAGGGCGTACGTGTGGTCGTCGACCGTGTACTGGCCGGCGAACGAGGAGATCTTCTCGATCGTGTCCGACGCGTCGTCGGTGAGGTCGCGGAGCAGGCCGGCGTCGATGTCGTTCTGCAGCTCGCCGCCGCCGCGGCTCATGAACACGTCCGGGATGCCGCTCCCAGCCTGCATCGCGGCCTGCAGCTTGGTGACCATGTCCTCGTGCTGCATGGCCTCGACCTTGACGGTCACACCCTCGTGCGCCGCCTCGAAGTCGGCCGCGACCTTGTCGTAGTACTCCTTGCCCTCACCGGTGTTGGAGTTGTGCCACCACGTGATGGACTTGCCGTCGGCGTTGCCGCCGCCGTCGCCCTGGTCGGCGGTGCCCTGGCCCGCGCAGGCGGCGCCGAGGAGCGCCACGGCGGTCCCGAGCGCGACCGCGGTGGCGCCGCGCATGATCCTCGTCCTGGTCATCATCGATCCCTTGTCTTCGTCGACGGGCGCGGCAGCGACGCTGCCGCGAGGTGGTGAGTGCCTGAACACGAGAGTGGCAGGCGCCCGACCGTTTCGTCAATCGTTGTCGATAACGATTTCGACAACCTCACCCTCGCCGACGTCCGACGGCGGGCGAGCCGTGTGACGGGCGCGGTCGTGGCGCATACTGTCGACTCGTGAGCACCCCCGCCGACCCGCCCGCCGCGGGCATCCCTGCCCCCGCCCCGGGCCGCGTCACCATCTCCGACGTGGCGCGTGTCGCCGGCGTCTCGGTGGCCACCGTGTCGAAGGTCGTCAACAACCGGTACGGCGTCGCGGCGGCCACGTCCGAGCGGGTGCTGGCCGTCGTCGAGGACCTCGGCTACGAGTCCTCCCTGGTGGCGCGCAGCCTGCGCCGCACCAGCACCAACGTCATCGGCGTCCTCGTGGCCGAGTTCGAGCCGTACTCCACCGAGCTGCTCAAGGGCATCTCCGCCGCCGTCGACGGCACCGGGTACGAGCTCCTCGCCTACGCCGGCCGCACCGACGGCGGCGCCCAGGCGGGCTGGGAGCGACGGTCGCTCTCGCGTCTCGCCGGGACGCTCGTGGATGCGGCCATCGTCGTGACGCCCACGATGGTGCTGTCCCCGGACTCCCCCGTGCCCGTCGTCGCCGTCGACCCGCACACCGGGCCGGAGGGAACCCCCACCGTCGACTCCGACAACACCACCGGCGCCCGCGAGGCCGTCGAGCACCTCATCGCGCTCGGCCACCGGCGCATCGCCCACCTGGGCGGGCGCCCGGACCTCGAGTCCGCCCGGCTGCGCGAGCTCGGGTACCGGCAGGCGCTCGAGGCCGCCGGCATCGCCGTCGACCCGCTGCTCGTCAAGGTCGGCGGTTACCGCCCCGACCTCGCCGACGCCCCCGTCCGCGCCCTGCTCGACCGCCCCGACCGGCCCACCGCCGTGTTCGCCGCCAACGACCTGTCCGCCATCCGCGTCCTCGAGGTCGCCCACGAGCTGGGGCTGCGCGTCCCCGACGACCTCTCCGTCGTCGGCTTCGACAACGTCCCCGAGTCCTGGGGCAGCGCTCCCCCGCTCACCACGGTCGCCCAGCCCATGCACCGCATGGGCGCCGAGGCCCTGCGCCTCGTCCTCGACCTGCTCGGCGGCACGGCCCGCGAGCGCCACCTGCGCCTGCCCACGTCGCTGGTCGTCCGCGCGTCGACGGCGCCCCCGCCGCGGTAGTCGGCCGCCCGGTCAGCGCACGACGAACGTCGCGGCGTCCGGGAACTTCACCGGCGGCGCGTCCACGCCGCAGAACGACAGGTAGCTGCCCACGTAGTCGCCGTCCGGATGCTCGGGGTCGGCGGCGATCACGCCGCCGGCGTCGGCCACCACGCCCGTGGCGGTGAACGCGTCGCCGCCGCTCGCGTCGGCCTCGAGCACCGTCCCGCCCGGCAGGGTCACGACGTAGCGGCCGACGGGTTCGCCGCTGTCGACCGCCCTCGTCCCGTCGGGCCAGAAGACCACGTGCTCCGTACCGTCGATCACGGCCACCAGGCACCCGTTCTCCGGCGCGCGCAGCTCGCCGTCGAGCGGGGCGGGATCGGCCCGGAAGTACTGGTGCAGCTCCGGCTCGTCGAGGTACTCGACCTGCGGCGTGCCGAAGCCGACCGCCTCGTCGTCCAGGGCGTCGTCGTCGAGCAGCTCGCAGCCCGCGAGCAGGGCCGTCAGGGCGAGGACACCGCCCGCCGCGCGCGCACCGGTGCTCCGCATGCCCGGAGCGTAGGACGGCGCGTCAGCGCGCGCGACCGTGCCGGCGCTCGGGCTCGCGCGGTCCGCGGCGGGCGACGTAGCGCTGCCGCAGCCGCACCACGACGAACCACAGCACGAGCAGGGCGATGATCACCAGCACGGCGTCGGAGATGATGCCGCTCCACTGCTCGAGCACGGGCTCGATGGCGGGGCCGAAGGCGTAGCCCAGGCCGACCCAGATGCTGTTCCACACCCCGGAGCCGATGGCGGTGTAGAGGGTGAAGGACCAGAACGGCATGCGCTCGATGCCGGCGGGGATGGAGATGAAGCTGCGCACCAGCGGGACGCAGCGCCCCACCAGCACCGCTACGCGCCCCCATCTCGCGAAGAACGCCTCGGCCTTGTCGAAGTCCGTGCCGTCCATGAGGGGGATGGCGTCGACGATGGCGCGCGTGCGGCGCCGGCCGAGCGCCAGCCCCAGGCCCCACCACACCCAGGCGCCGATGACGGCGCCCGCCGTCGCGGCGAGGATCGCGAGCCACGCGTTCATCTGCCCGTCGTAGGCGAGGAAGCCGGCGGCGGGCAGCACGGCCTCGGACGGGATGGGCGGGATGAACGTCTCGAGCAGGACGGCGGCGCCGACGCCGACCTCGCCGAGCGTGGTCATCAGGCCGAGCACCCAGCCGATGAAGCCGTCGTACCCCTGGGCGGGGTCGGTGGTGGCCGCGACGGCCAAGGCGTGGGCGGCGCCGCTCACGGGGCGGTCCCGGCGCCGGCGCGGTCGAGGGTCGCACGGTCGAGCGCGGCGCGGGTCGCGGCGACCACGTCGGGGTCGGTGACGTCGTAGCCGCTGGTGCCTCCTCCGCCGGGGCCGCCGTCGGCGACCACGGTGCGCTTGGCGGAGAGGTGCACGGCGTGCACGCCGGCCGCGACGAGGGCGGGCACGTCCTCGACGCGGACGCCGCCGCCGGCCATGACCTCGACGCCGAGCTCGCGGCCGCGGCCGGCCAGCGCGGCGAGGACGTCGAGGCCCTCGCCCGCCCGCGCCGCGCCGCCCGAGGTCAGCACGCGCCGCACGCCGGCGGCCGCGAGCGCCTCGAGCACGTCGAGGGGCCGCGCGACCTGGTCGATCGCGCGGTGGAAGGTCACCTCGGAGTCGCCGGCCGCGGCGACGAAGGCCGCGAGGGCTGCGGCGTCGACCTCGCCGTCCGGGGTCATCGCGCCCACGACGACGCCGTCGGCGCCGGCGTCGAGCACGGAGCGGACGTCGCGCACCTGGACGTCGGTCTCCTCGGCGGAGAAGACGAACCCGCCGGGGCGGGGCCGCACGAGGACGTGCACGCCCACGCCGCTGCCGCGCAGCGCGTCGGCGACGGCGGCGACCATGCCCGCGGACGGGGTGAGCCCGCCGGTGCCCGCGAGCGCGGCGCACAGCTCGAGCCGGTCGGCCCCGCCCGCGGCGGCGACGCGCGCTCCGGCGACGTCCTGCACGGCGATCTCGAGGGCGACGGGCCCGGGGCCGGGGGTGGGTGCGGTCGACGAGGCGGCAGTCACGGCGGCGAGTCTACGGGGGCCCGCGTGGCGGCGGCCGGGGTGACCTGTGACGGGACGGTGCGCGTCGCCGAGGACGGGACCCGGTGACGGGGCGGCTCGTCGTCGTCGCCGGGTGGCAGGATCGCCGCGTGCCCTCCTACCGCGTGACGCTCGGCGTCGGCCTCCTGCAACCCGGGGTTGACCCGGCGGACGTGCTGCCGGCCGCGGCCGCCGCGGCCCGCGACCTCGTGACCGTCGAGTCGTTCGACGTCGGGGTGGTGCGCGGACGGGCGCGCGTGACGGTGCGCTTCACGGCGGACGACGACGCGGCCGCGCACCGGGTGGCGGACGCCGTGCACGACCGGGTCGACGCGCTGGCCGACACGTTCGGCGCGGTGCTCACGCGCCGGTGGGGCAACCGCTGGCAGCCCGCCTGACGGTGTTGATGGACGGGGCCCCACGGCACGGGCGAGCCCGCCGGCCCGTGGAGGCGGCGGGCTCGTCGGCCGGGCGGCACGGGGCCGGCCGGGGCTCACTGGCCGAACGACTCCAGCAGGGTCCGTCGCTCCGCGTCGGTGAGGTTGGTGCTGACCAGGGTCGCGTCGATGCCGTGCAGGCGCTCCCCCAGACGGTCGGGGTCGATCGGCTCGGTCACGATGAACAGCGCCGACGTGCCGGGCACGATCTCCGCCTTCATCTTCTCGAGGTCCTTCGCCGTGATGCCGACGTCGGACAGCGAGCGCGTGATGCCGGCGATCACCGCGCCCGCGGCCGCCCCCAGGACCGGCAGGAAGAACAGCGCGCCGAGCAGGAGTCCCCAGACGGCGCCCCAGCCGGTGGCCTTGGCCGTGTCGTCGTGCGAGCCGTGGGTGTCGGGCTTCTTCGCACCCTCCGGCCAGCTCACCACGGCGTGGTCGACGATCTTCACCAGGCCGTCGGCCTCGCCGCCCTTGACGGCCTTGAAGGCGCGGTCGGCCGCGCCCGGGTCGTCGAACTTCCAGACCGTGAAATTCGCCATGCGTCCCTCTCCTCCGCCAGGCCGGGTCCGTCCCCGGCTGGTGGTCATCCTGGCAGCGTGAACAGGCCGCGCAACCGGGCCGGGCGGTCAGTACCGTTGGACCCATGACCTCCTCCCCCGTCGATCCCACCACCACGACCTCCTGGGGCGACCTCTACGCCCACTACCAGGAGTTCCGGGGCGACCTGCGCGGCTGGTTCGCCGCCGACCCGGGCCGCGCCGAGCGCATGACCCACGTCGCGGGCGACCTGCACGTCGACCTGTCGAAGAACCTCGCGACGGACGAGACCCTGGACCTGCTGGTCCGGCTCGCCCACGACGTGCACCTGCCGGAGCGCATCGAGGCGATGTTCACCGGCGAGCACATCAACGTGACGGAGGACCGCGCCGTGCTGCACACGGCGCTGCGCCGCGCGCCCGGCACGCAGCCGCCGCTCGTGGTCGACGGGCAGGACGTCGACGCCGACGTGCAGGCCGAGCTCGACAAGCTGAGCGCGTTCGCCGACCAGGTGCGCGACGGGTCGTGGACGGGCGTCACCGGCAAGCCGGTGCGCACGGTGGTGAACATCGGCATCGGCGGCTCCGACCTCGGACCGGTCATGGTCTACGAGGCGCTCAAGCCGTACGGCCGCACCGGCGACGACGCCCTCGAGGCCCGGTTCGTGTCCAACATCGACCCGACGGACGTCGCGCAGAAGACGGCCGGGCTCGACCCGGAGACCACGCTGTTCATCGTGGCCTCGAAGACGTTCGGCACGCTGGAGACGCTGACGAACGCCCGCCTCGCGCGCGCCTGGCTCTGGGAGGGCCTGGTCACGGCCGGCGCCATCGAGGACACGGACGAGGCCCGCCAGGCCGCCGTCGGGAAGCACTTCGTCGCGGTCTCCACGGCGCTCGACAAGGTCGCGGCGTTCGGCATCGACCCGGCCAACGCGTTCGGGTTCTGGGACTGGGTGGGCGGCCGCTACTCGGTGGACTCCGCGATCGGCACGTCGCTGGCGATCGCGTTCGGTCCCGACGTGTTCCGCGACCTCCTCGCCGGCTTCCGCACCGTCGACGAGCACTTCCGGAGCACGCCGTTCGAGTCCAACGTGCCCGTCCTCATGGGGATGCTGAACGTCTGGTACGGCAACTTCCTCGGCGCCCACACGCACGCCGTGCTGCCGTACGCGCAGCAGCTGCACCGCTTCCCGGCCTACCTGCAGCAGCTGACGATGGAGTCGAACGGCAAGTCCGTGCGCTCGGACGGCTCCCCGGTCACGACGCAGACGGGCGAGGTGTTCTGGGGCGAGCCGGGCACCAACGGCCAGCACGCCTTCTACCAGCTCATCCACCAGGGCACGCGCCTCATCCCGGCGGACTTCATCGCCGTCGCGACGCCCGCCTACCCGCTGGCGGACGCCGCCGGCGACGGCAAGGCCGTGGCGCCGGGCGCCGACGTGCACGAGCTGTTCCTCGCAAACTTCTTCGCCCAGACCAAGGCCCTCGCCTTCGGCAAGACGGCGGACGAGGTGCGCGCCGAGGGCACGCCCGAGGAGATCGTCGCCGCGCGCGTCTTCTCCGGGAACCGGCCCACGACGTCGATCGTGGCGCCCGCGCTCACGCCGTCCGTGCTGGGCCAGCTCGTCGCGCTGTACGAGCACATCACGTTCGTGCAGGGCGTGGTGTGGGGCATCGACAGCTTCGACCAGTGGGGCGTGGAGCTGGGCAAGAAGCTCGCCCTCGAGATCGCGCCGGCCGTCTCGGGCGACGACGCCGCGCTCGCCGCGCAGGACTCCTCCACCCAGGCGCTCATCCGCTACTACCGCGAGCACCGCGCCTGACCCTCGCCTCACCAGAAGGTGCCCGGCGGACTACTCGCCGCCGGGCACCTTGTCCTTGACGTCCTCGTAGCCGGCGTGGTTCGGCAGCTCGCTCGGCGCGTAGATCAGCCGGACGACGCCGGTCGGCAGCGCCTCCGAGCGCAGCAGGGTGAGCGGGTAGATCGGCTCGCCCTCGTCGAAGAGCCGCTCGCCGCGGCGGGCGGCGACGGGGTGCACCAGCAGGCGCAGCTCGTCGAGCAGTCCGGCGGCCAGGAGCTGGCGGACGACCGACAGCGAGCCCGGCACGAGGACCTTCTCGACGCCGTCCTCGGCCTTCAGCGCCTCGACGGCGGCCGGCAGGTCGCCCTCCAGCCGCTCCACGTTCCGCCAGCCGAGGTCGGCGTCGCCGCGGGTGGCGACCACCTTGCGCATGTCGCCGAGCCGCTTCGCGAACGACGCGTCGGCCTCGCCGGCCTCCTCCCGCCCGGGCCACGCCCCGGCGAAGCTGTCGTAGGTGACCCGCCCGACCAGGAGCACGTCCGTGCCCTGGTAGTCGTCGTCGACGGCGGCGGCCATGTGGTCGTCGAAGTACGGGAAGTGCCAGGCGGGGTCGATCTCCGCGACCCCGTCGAGCGAGATGAACAGGGTGGACACGACCGTGGTCACGGCACGACCTCCTCGGGGCGGGTTCTAGGATCGAGGGCCATGGCAGCCCTCGACCCGAAGGCCATCCTCGCCGGTCGGCGGCCCGGTCGCCCGCCGGTGGGCGCCATCGTCGTGATCGCGGTGTCGTCGCTGTGCCTGCTCGTGGTCCTCGCGGTGACGGCCGCCGAGGGGCCGACGTTCGCGCAGGGGCTGCTGCTCGCCCTGCTCCCGCTGCCCCTGCTGCTCGCGGGCGTGCTCTCCCTCGACCGGCTCGAGCCGGAGCCGCCCGACGCCCTCGTCCTGTCGTTCCTGTGGGGCGCCGGCGTCGCAGTGCTGCTGGCGATGGTGCTCAACACGGCCGGGCTCACCCTGCTGTGGGCGCCGCTGCTGGGGCCCGAGGAGGGGTTCGTCGTGACGGCGGTGCTCGGGGCGCCGTTCGTCGAGGAGACGCTCAAGGGCCTCGTCCTGGTGGGGATGCTGTGGTTCCGCCGGCACGAGATCGACGGCCCGACCGACGGCATCATCTACGGCTCGATGGTGGGCCTCGGCTTCGCCACCGTGGAGAACATCCACTACTACACGGTCGCCGGCCCGGACGCCCTGGCCGCGACGTTCGTCGCCCGCGGGATCGCGACCCCCCTGGTGCACCCGTTGTGCTCGTCCCTGACCGGCATCGGGGTCGCGACGGCGGCCCTCGCCGCCCCCGGCCTGCGGCGGGCGGTCCCCGTGCTGCTCGGCCTGCTCGGCGCCGTCACGTACCACGCGCTGTGGAACGGGGCCGCGACCCTCCCCGCGGGCGCCACCGTGGCCGTCTACGCGGTGGGCCTCGTCGTCCTGGTGGGCCTGCTCGTCGTCGTGCGTGCCGACCGGGCCCGCACCGTGGCGTCGATCGGCCGGTACCTGCCGCCGTACCGGGCGGCGGGGGTCGTGACCGGGGCGGACGTCGCCATGCTCGCGTCGCTGCCCGCCCGGCGTCGCGCCCGCGACCGGGTGCGCGCCGCCGGCGGGCCGGGCCCGGCCCGCGCCCTGCGCGACTACCAGCAGGCGGCCACCGAGCTCGCCATGCTGCACCGTCGCGCGGAGCGCGGGCTCGTCGACCGACCGGCGTTCGAGCTACGGCGCGAGCCGCTCCTCGTGCTCATGCTCGCGGCGCGGCAGGCTTTCGGCCCGCTCCTGCCCGAGGCGCCGCCCCGCTGAGGCCGAGCATGATCACGCCGCCCACGACGAGGTGCTCCAGCTGGAGCAGCACGACCGCGCCGGCGTTCGCCGCCCCCAGCGGGCCCAGCAGCGAGACCAGCAGCACCGCCCCGCTCACCAGGAGCCAGGCGCGGCGGCCTCCGCCCGGGCGGCGGAGCAGGAGCGCGCGGACCCCCCACCCGCCGAGCGCCGCGGTGAGGCTCGTGGCGATGACCATCGAGATCGTGACCTCGAGGGTCCCCGAGCCGGCCCGCACCTGCGGGTCGACGCCGGCCGGCGTGCCGGCCAGGAAGACCACCGCGCCGGCGAGCACCGCCCCCACGATCACGGACCGCGGGCGGTTCCACCAGGCCCGGTCGCGCCACGAGCGCCCGGCCGGACCGCCGGGGTTCCGGCCCTGCACCGCGCGGCCGCCCGCCGGCCCGGCCGGTCCGTCGGTGTTGCCGGTGACGCTGCTCGTGGTCGTGAAGGTCGTCTGGTGCGTCGTCGTGTCCATGTCGTCCCCTCCTCGGTGCCGGCTCCCTGCCGGTACGACGACCGTCCCGCGGGGCGGGCCCCGCGCGCGCCCTGCCGTCGTCGGTCGTCGTCGCGCCGTCCGACGGGACCACCCCCGACTTTCGTCGGTGTCGCCCGGGGGCCGTGGGCCGTAGCGTCCCGGTCATGACCAGCACCGGCACCACCCCGCACCCCGCCCCGGCCCGGCCCGGCGGCTGGGCGGAGTACGACCCGTGGGCGCCGTCCGACCAGGGCCCGCCGCCCGCCCCGCGCGGGATCCTCGTGGCGGCGTGGGCGCTCGTCGCCGTGCTGACGGCGTTCGCCACCTTCGCCGTCGCGGGCGCGGCACCAGCGCACGACGGGACGGCCTCGATCCTCGTGCCGGCCGGCGTGGACGTCGCCGTCGGGGTCGCTGCGATCGCGCTGGTCCCGCTGCTCTTCACGCGCCGCAGCGTGGTGGCCGCCGTCGCGCTCGCCGTGCTCGCCGCGGTCTCGGGGGCGGCGACACCCGCCTCGACCGTCGGCACGCTGCAGGTGGCGCGCTGGTACCCGGTCCGGACGGCGGCGTGGGTGGCCGGCGCGGGGGTCCTGGGGCACGCCGTCCAGGCGCTGTGGCGGCCGGTGGGCCTGCCGCTCGGCTGGTGGCTGCTGTGCGACGTCGCGGTGCACGCCGCGCTGTTCGGGTGGGGCGCGTACGGGCGCGAGCGCGCCCTCGTCCTGTGGTCCCTGCGCGATCGGGCGCGCCGGGCCGAGGCGGCGCAGGAGCAGCGCGTCGCCGAGGCACGGACCGCCGAGCGCACCCGCATCGCCCGCGAGATGCACGACACCCTCGCGCACCGCCTGTCCCTCCTGGCCGCCACGGCCGGCGCGATGGAGTACCGGCCCGACGCCGACCCGGCGCAGCTCGCGGCGGCCGCGGGCCGCGTGCGGGCGGGCGTGAGCGACGCCCTGGAGGACCTGCGGCAGGTGATCCGGCTGCTGCGGGCCGGCCCCGACGACCTCGGGCCCGTGCCCGGCCTCGACGACGTCCGGCGGCTCGTCGAGGACTCCCGCGCCGCCGGCACCACGGTCGCCTTCGAGCGCACGGGTTCCACCGCGCCCGACGACGCGCCGCCCGCCGCCGTCGCGACGGCCGTGTTCCGCGTGGTGCAGGAGGGGCTCACCAACGCCCGCCGGCACGCGCCCGGCTCGGCCGTGCGGGTGACGGTCGCGACGGCGCCCGGCGAGGTGCGGGTCCGCGTGGCCGACGACGGCGCCCGGCCGGGCAGCACGCCCCCGGTGGGCGAGGGGACGGGCACCGGGCTCGTCGGGCTGCGCGAGCGGGCCACGCTGCTGGGCGGCACGCTCTCCACGGGTCCCGACGGGTCGCGCGGCTTCGCGGTGGAGGCATGGCTACCGTGGGACGCGTGACGACGCTCCCCGGCACCGAACCCGCCGGCACCGACCCTGCCAGCACCGACCCTGCCGGCACCGACCCCACCGGCACCGACGACCCGGGGACGGTCGTCCGGCTCGTGCTCGTGGACGACGACGCGCTGGTGCGGGCGGGCCTGCGGCTCATGCTCGACGGCGCGCACGGCATGCGCGTGGTGGCGGAGGCCGCCGACGGGGCGGACGTGCCCGGCGTCCTGGACGCGCACCCGGCCGACGTCGTCCTCATGGACCTGCGCATGCCGGGCGTCGACGGCGTCACCGCGACCCGCCGGGTGCGGGCCCGCCCGTCGCCGCCGGCCGTCGTCGTGCTGACCACGTTCGACACCGCCGAGGAGGTGGGTGGCGCGCTGCGCGCGGGGGCCGCGGGCTACCTGCTCAAGGACATGCCGCCCGCCCGCATCGCCGCGGCCGTGCGCGCGGCCGCGGCGGGCGAGCCGGTGCTGGCGCCCGACGTCGCGCGGCGGCTCATGCAGGCCGTCGCCGGGTCGGACGGCGCGCGCGACCGCGCCCGCGCCGCGCTGGACGCGCTCACCGCTCGCGAGCGGGACGTCGCCGTCGAGCTCGGCCGCGGCGCGTCGAACGCCGACATCGCGGCGCGCCTGTACCTCAGCGTCCCCACGGTGAAGGCGCACGTGTCGAGCGTGCTGGAGAAGCTCGGGCTGGAGAACCGCACGCAGGTCGCCCTGCTCGTGCACGACGCCGGCGAGGCGTAGGGCTCAGCCGGCGGCGGGCACCGCCTCGCCCGGGCAGCCGAGCGGCTCCGCCGCCGTCACCGTGTCCGGGCACGACCGGTAGGTCCAGATCCGCTCGCCGAACGTGTCCTGCGTGCCGTCGACGTAGATCTCGAGCCCGTCGATCCCCGGCCCGACGCGGTGGTACTCCACGATCGGGTCCCCCTCGACCGTCAGGGACCGCACGAGGAGCTCGGCCCCCTCGCCGCGTGCCGACGCCGCGTCGAGGCAGGCGAACGCCTCGGTCAGCTCCGCCTTCGGCTCGCCCTCCCCGAGGTCGGGGCGTGCGGTCACCTCGCCACACGACGGGAGCGGCTCGCGGGCGGCGAAGGCGTCCTCGCCGTTCCCCGGGCCGCACGCGCCCAGCAGCGCGAGGCACGGCACGCACCACGCCACCGCGCGGCGCCCTCGCGGGGAGTCAGACCACGTCATGCCCCGATGATGTCGTCACCGTGGCGGTCCTTGCACCGGCCGCACCGGGCGTGTCCGGGGAGCCTGGCGCGTCGTCGGGCGCGAGGCCGAGGAACTCCGCCACCCGCGTGCTGGCGGGCGCGCGCAGCAGCACGTCCGGCGCGTCCACCTGCAGCAGCCGGCCGGCGTCCATGACGGCCACGCGGTCGGCGACGGTGAACGCCTCGTCGTGGTCGTGCGTGACGAACACGGCGGTAGTGCCGGTGGACTTCAGGGTGTCGCGGACGTCGACGGCGAGCCGCTCGCGCAGCCGGCGGTCCAGGGCCGACAGCGGCTCGTCGAGCAGCAGCAGCCGCGGCCGCGGGGCCAGCGCGCGGGCGAGCGCGACGCGTTGCTTCTCCCCGCCGGACAGCGTCGCCACGGACCGTCGCGCGTAGCCGGCGAGCCCGACGTCGTCGAGCAGCTCGGCCACCCGGGCGGCACGCTCGGCCCGCGGCAGGCTCTGCGTCTCGAGCCCGTAGGCCACGTTGCGGCCCACGTCGCGGTGCGGGAAGAGCTGCCCGTCCTGGAAGAGCAGGCCGAAGCCGCGGCGGTGCACGGGGACGCCCGCGAGGTCGGCGCCGTCGAAGGCGACGGTGCCGCCGGCCAGCGGCTCCAGCCCGGCGACGGCGCGCAGCAGCGACGACTTGCCGCAGCCGCTCGGCCCCAGCAACGCCACGATCTCGCCGGCCGCGACGTCGATGGTGACGCCGTCGACGGCCACCGATCCCGGCCGGCGGCGCGTGGCCCCGTACCGGACGACGGCGTCCGTGACGGCGAGCCCCTCCTGGCGGTCGTGCCCCATCAGAACTCCCCTCCCGGCCGGTCGCCCCGCAGGCGCTCGGCCACCATCATGACGGTCGCGGTGAGCACGGCCAGCACCACGGACGCCGCGAGCGCCATCCCGTAGTTCTCGGCCCCGGGCCGCCCGATCAGCCGGAAGATCACCACCGGCAGCGTGGCCGTGTCGGGGCGGGCGAGGAACGACGTCGCGCCGAACTCCCCCAGCGAGACGGCGAACGCGAACCCGATCGCGAGCCCGAGCGACCGCGCGCCCAGCGGCCCGTCGACGGTGCGCAGCACCCGACCGGGGGCGGCGCCCAGCGCGGCCGCGGCCTCGCGCAGGCGCGGGTCGACGGCGCGCAGCACCGGCAGGATCGTGCGCACCACGAGCGGGATCGCCACGACGGCCTGCGCGATCGGCACGAGCGCGCCGGAGGTGCGCAGGTCGACGTCGAGGCCCAGCGGCCGGTCCAGCGTGATGAGGAAGCCGAACCCGACGGTCACGGCGGACACGCCGAGCGGCAGCATGAACGCGGCGTCGAGCACCCCGACGGCCCGCCGCAGGCCCGCCCGGCGTGGCCGCCGGGACACGACGAGGGCCACGAGCCCTCCCACGACGACGGCGATCGCGGCGGCCCAGGCGGCGGTGCGCAGCGAGTTCCCGAGCGCCTCCCACACCGTGACCGTGAGGGCGTTGCGCCCGCCGGTGGTGCCGAGCGCCGCGTAGTTGGCGAGGCTCCAGGACCCGTCGGGGGCGTGCAGGGAGCGGGTGACCAGGCCGGCCATCGGCAGCACGAGCAGGCCCGCCACCACGACGAGCGTCACGAGCGCGGGCACGACGTCCGAGCCGTCGGCGCCCGCGCGCAGGCGCATCCGGTGCGTGGAGACGCGGTCGCTGGTGAGGTGCAGCGCGCGCTCCCGGCGGGCCCGGGCGCGGGAGCTGACCGCCAGGGCGGCCCCCACCACGACGAGCTGCAGCACCGACAGCACGGCCGCGGAGCGCAGGTCCAGGAACTGGGTGGTGCGGGTCCAGATCTCCGTCTCGATGGTGCCGTAGCGCAGGCCGCCCAGGACGAGGACGACGCCGAACGCCGTCGCGCAGAACAGGAAAACGACCGCGGCTGCCGACGCGATCGCCGGCCCGAGGGCGGGCAGCGTCACGGTGCGGAAGGCGCGCCAGGGCGTGGCGCCCAGCGCCCGGGCCGCCTGCTCGGCGCGCGGGTCCAGGCGCTCCCACATGCCGCCGACGGTGCGCACCACGACGGCGTAGTTGAAGAACACCAGCGCCAGCACGATGCCGGCGAAGCTCTCCTCCAGGTGCGCCCAGCCGAGCAGGCCGCCGGGCGCGAACAGCGCACGGAACGCGACGCCCACGACCACGCTGGGCAGCACGAACGGCACCGTCACCAGCCCCCGCACCAGCGTGCGGCCGGGGAACCGGCACCGGTACAGCACGTACGCGCCGGGCAGGCCGAGCAGCACGGACAGCACCGTGCCGGTGACGGCCTGCGCCAGCGTCTGCCCGACGATCCGCCACGTGCGCGGCTGGGACAGCACCTCCGCGAACCCGGACAGGTCGAGCTCCCGGCCCGCGGGGGTGTCGGTGAAGAAACCCTGCACGACGAGCGAAGTCACCGGCCAGGCGAAGAAGATCGCGAGGAAGCCCAGCGGGAGCACGACGGCGGCACCCCACCCCAACCAGGCGCCCCAGCGGTCCGCGCGCCATCGATCCGCGCGCCATCGATCCGCACGCGACCGCGCCGCCCCGGGGGCCGGGCTGGCGGTGGGGCGGGCGGCTCGGAGCACGGGGCGCGTCAACCGACGACCGTCGCCGTCCACTGCTCGATCCACTCGTCACGGTGCGCGGCCACGTCGGCGGGAGCCACCTCGAAGGGCTTGTCGGCCAGCGGGGCGAACTTCTGCCAGTCCGCGGGCAGCTCCACGTCCGGGTCGGCCGGGTACATGTACATCTGCCCGGGCACGTCCGCCTGGAAGGCCTCCGAGGTGAGGAAGTCGACGAGCTTCTGCGCGCCCTCGGGGTTCGCGGCGCCCGTGAGCACGCCCGCGTACTCGACCTGCCGGAAGCAGGTGTCGAGCATCGCGCTCGTGGTGGAGGTCTTCCCGTCGTCGCTCACCGTGAACGCCGGGGACGTCGCGTACGAGAGCGCGATCGGCCGCTCGCCGCCCTCGCCCGCGCCGGAGAAGTCCACGTAGTACGCGTCCTCCCACGACTCGGCCACCTTGACGCCGTTGGCGCGCAGGTCGGACCAGTAGCCCTGCCAGCCGTCGTCGCCGAACGCCCCGATCGTCGCGAGCAGGAACGCGAGGCCCGGCGACGACGTCGCGGGGTTGGTCACGACGGTCAGGTCCTTGTACGCCGGCTTCGCGAGATCCTCCAGCGTGGCCGGCGGCGTGACGTCGTGCTTCTCGAACCAGCCGTCGTCGAGGTTCATGCACACGTCGCCCACGTCGACGGGCGTCAGCGTGCCGTCGAGGTCGTCCGGCGCGTACGCCGCCACCCGCGGGTCCAGGTCGGCGGGCTGGTACGGCTCGAAGACCCCCGCGTCCACGGCCCGCGACGCGTACGTGTTGTCCACGCCGAAGACGACGTCGCCCAGCGGCGCGTCCTTGGTGAGCACGAGCTGGTTCACCAGCGTGCCCGCGTCGCCGGGGGCCACCTGCTTCACGGTGAGGCCGGACTCCTTCTCGAACGCGGCCAGCACGTCGTCGGAGACGGCGAACGAGTCGTGCGTGACGAGCGTGACGGCGTCCGACGCGCTCGCCGCGTCGTCCGGCGCGCTCCCGTCTCCGCACGCCGCCAGCAGCGGCAGCAGGGCGACGGCGGCGACGACGGCGACGACGGCGACGCCCGCCGCGGCCGTCGCCCGGCGGCGCCTGGTCGGGTGCTGCGTGGTCCTGCGGGTCATGCTGTCCTCCTCAGGGTGCGAGAAGGGGGTCCTGCGAGCACCCGGCACCGTCGTGGTGCGGCCGTCCCGCAGGGAACGAGATTCCCGACTTCCTCCACCGGTGCTAACCGGGTCAGGTTCGAGGGTCTGCGGCGTTCCGCACTCTCAGCGCCGGCGGGCGCTCCCCTGTCGTATCACCACGAGCCTACACACCGGCGCCGCGCTACCGTGGTCCCGTCCGCGGCGCCCTGGTGTGACATGCCTGACGTGCCACGACGCTCGTGGGCACGCACGCGACGACGCACCGGCCATGCCGGGGACCGACCGAGGGAGAGCACGTGACGGACACCGAGCAGCCGCTGGGCGTGAAGGTCGGCACGGTGGTGCTGACGATCGCCGCCGGATGGGTCGCACAGAAGCTGATCGGGGTGGTGTGGGAGAAGGCGACCGGCAACGTCGCCCCCACCAACGTGGACGACGACGAGATCTCCATCGTCCAGGCCGTGACCTTCGCGGCCGTCTCCGGGGGCGTCGCCGTCCTCGCGAAGCGCCTCGCGCGTCGGGGCGCCGTGCGCGCGGCCGCCCGCTTCATCCCCAGCCACTGAGCATCACCCGCCGTTGAGCATCATCGGCTACTGAGCGCCGTCGGCCCGGGCTCGCATCGCGCGGGCCCGGGCCGACGCGCGTCCGGGCCCATCTGTGTCCCGGCCCACTGTCCGGGTCAGGGCGGGTCCGAGCCCTCGAGTGCCCGGCGCGCCCGGGGCCGCGACGGCGTCAGCGGCTCGCGCGGCGTCAGCGGCTCGCGCGAGGGCGGCGTCGGGCGAGCTGCGCGTCGTGCCCGTGCGGCCGGTCCACCGGCCCTACGCCGGCGAGCGCGCGGCTCAGCCGGTCGGCGGCGTCCTTCGCGGGCGGCGCCGCCCGGACGACCTCGGCGGCGGTGAGCGCGGTGTCGCGCTCGCCGACCGGCCGTGCGAGCTCCTTCATGACCTGCTCCCCCGCGGACTGGGCGGAGACGCCCACCTGCGCGCCGACGTCCGACAGCACCTCCGTGGCGACCGACTCGTCCACGCCGCACACCGCCATGATCGCGCCCTTGGCCTGCTCCGCCGCCGCGGCGGCGACGAACGCGCGCGAGACGGCGCGGTGGGCCTCGCGCTCCAGCGCGTCGCGTACCACCGGGCTGGTGTCGATGACGTAGCCGACCAGCTGCGACGACGTGCCGTCGGCGCCGTGCCGGGCCTGCCCGGTCACCACCACCGAATGCGTGCGCCCGTGGTCGTCGACGACGCGGTGCCCGCCGGCGAAGGGGCGCCCGGTCGCGAGCGCCACCGTCGCGGTGCGGGAGAGCCGCTCGCGGTCGTCGGGGTGCAGGTGGGCGCGCAGCACCTCCGGGCCGGGCTCGATGGCACCGGGCTCGCGCCCGAAGATCCGGTAGACCTCGTCCGACCACCACCACGACCCCGTGGCGACCTCGACGCGGTACTGGCCCACGAGCAGCTGGCTCCCCGCGCCGAGCAGCTCCGCGAGCGCGACGAGCTCGCGTCGCTGATGGTCGTTCGACGTGCTGGGCATCGACATGGCTCACCTCCCAGTGCCGTGCAGCGGGGTCTGGCAGGCAGATCTCCTGGCTTCACACGGTACCGGGACGGCGCGACGGCGCCACCCCTCGCGTCTCGGCTCCGCGGGTGGAATCGCGGGGGCGTCCCCTTCCCCCGTGACGACGGCCCCGCCGTCGCGGCCCCGGAGGTGGGGGCGGCGGTGCGGGGCCGACGTCGTGCGGGTCGACGTCGTGCGGGTCGACGTCGTGCGGGTCGACGTCGTGCGGGTCGACGTCGTGCACGGTCGACGTCGTGGACCGGCCGCCGCGGAGCGTCGGCCCGCCGGGTCGAGCGGTGTCAGGCGGCGGGCGTCGGCGCGGGAGCCGCCGCGGCGGGAACGTCGCCCTCGGTCTTCTCCTCCACGAGGGCCTTGCGGTGCTGGCGGAACGCGTAGGCGACGGCGACAGCCCAGCCCACCGCGATGATCCCCAGGACGAGCGAGCGCACGCCCGGGGCGACGGGGAACTCGTCGAGGCTCAGCAGGGTGCGCACGTTGGTGAGCACGATGATGCCGCCGACGGCGGAGCCGAGGACCCGCGGGGGGACGAGGCGCACGAGCCACGCCGCGATCGGCGCGGCGATGAGGCCGCCGATCAGCAGCGCCAGCGCCCAGGACGGGTTGATGCCCGCGGTCCCGAGGCCGAACAGGAAGCCGAGGCTCGCGGCCACGGCCACGAAGAACTCGCTCGTGTCGATCGAGCCGATCACCTTGCGCGGCTCCATCCGGCCGCTCGCCAGGATGGCCGGGGTGCCGACCGGGCCCCAGCCGCCGCCGCCCGTGGCGTCCATGAAGCCCGCCACGAGGCCGAGCGGCGTGAGGAAGCGCTTGCGGAGCGGCTGCCCCAGGCGGTCGGTGCGGAGGCCGCGCAGCGTGAACCGCAGCAGCACGTAGAGGCCGAGGCCGAGCAGCAGGATGGACATCAGCGGCTTGGCGATCTCGGTGGAGAGCCACGAGAGGAACGTCGCGCCGGCGAAGGCGCCCACGGCACCGGGGATGCCGATCTTGGTGACGACCTTCCAGTCCACGTTCCCGAACTTCCAGTGAGAGACGCCCGACGCGAGCGTCGTGCCGACCTCCGCCAGGTGGACGGTCGCGGACGCCGCCGCGGGGTTGGTGCCGATCGCCAGCAGCAACGTCGTCGAGGTCACGCCGTAGGCCATCCCCAGGCTGCCGTCGACGAGCTGCGCACTGAGGCCCACGAGGGCGAGGAGGACGAGAGTCCGCACGGGGTGTTCCCTCCGTCGAGGCGGCAGCCGGTCTGCCGCGACAGACCGAAGTTACCCGATCGGTCCTATCGGATTCAATGGTATCCGCCGACGGGTCGCATGCTGAGACGACGGCGATCGCGGACGGGAGACGTACCAAGCCGTACCCTGCGCCCGCCGGCGACGAGATGCCGTCGCGGGCCGAGCCGTACCGAGCCGTACCGAGCCGTACCGTGCGCCGTGAAGCGACGAAGGCCGTCACGGACCGTGCCACGCCGCGTCGTGCCGTACCGTGCCGAGCCGAGCCGAGCCGAGCGCCGTGAAGCGACGAAGGCCCTCAGGGGCCGCGCCACGCCGCGTCGTGCCGTGCGCCCGTCAGGCGACGAGGGCCGTCACGGGCTGTGCCAGGCCGCCTCGTCGTCGGTGAGCCGCCGGACCGCGTCGGGGACGTTCCCGGCGGCGAGGTCGGCGAGGCTCACCTGCTCGAGCACGGCCCGTACGTTGACGCGGAGCGCGACCCACACGTGCAGCAGCGACGCCGCCGCGCCGGTGTACTCGAGGTCCGACGGGCGGGCGTCGCGCACGAAGACCAGCGGACCGTCCACGGCGCGCACGACGTCCGCGACGGTGACCCGGTCGGCGGGACGCGCGAGGACGTACCCGCCGCCGGCGCCGCGCCGGCTCGCGACGATCCCCTCGCGCCGGAGGTCGCTGAGGATCGCCTCCAGGAACCGGTGCGGCACCCCCTGGGCGCGGGCGAGCGACTCGGCGGGCACCGGGCCGCTGTCCGCCGCGGCGGCCAGCTCGGCGGCCGCGCGGACGGCGTAGTCCGCCTTCGCCGAGATCCTCATCGCTCCGGCGTCCCCGCCGGGGCCGCGAGCCGCGCGCCCTCCAGGATGCGCCCGGCGGCACGGGCCGAGGCTGCGAAGGAGCCCGTGAGCGGGAGGTCCGGCAGGATGACGGCCTGCGCCGCGTGGTAGACGTCGGGCTTCCCCACCCAGGTGCGCCCGGAGGGCACGTTGTCGGTGTCGAGCTCGTGGAACCAGGAGCCGCGCTCGTGGTCCACCAGGTGGTCGTCGATCCAGCGCCACCATCCGCCGGCCAGCTCTGCGTACCGTTCCTCGCCCGTCGCGCGGTGCAGGACGTCCGCCGCGGCGGCCGCCTCGGCAGCCACCCAGTGGAAGCGGCGCGCCTCCACCGGCGTGCCCGACCAGTCCGTCGTGTAGACGAACCCGCCCCGCGGGCCGTCCCAACCGTCCTCGACGGCGCGGTCGAACAGCTTCCTGGCCGCCTCCGTGCGCTGCCCTGCGGTGCCGCCGGCGACGTCGACCTGCAACAGCAGCCGCGCCCACTCGAGGCCGTGACCCGGCGTGGCCCCGTAGGGCTTGAACGGGTCGTGGGGGCGGTCCGCGTTGTACTCGAGCTGCGGCGCCCACGCCGAGTCGAAGTGCTCGGGGATCCGCCAGTCGTTGCCACCGGCCCAGGAGATCACGCGGTCCGCGATCGCCGCGGCGCGTTCGAGCCAGCGCCGCTCACCCGTGGCGTCGTGCGCCGCGAGCAGAGCCTCGACGCCGTGCATGTTCGCGTTGACCCCGCGGTACGGGTCGATGACGGACCAGTCGCGCGACCGCTCGTCCAGGTGCAGCTGGTGCTCCGCCTCCCAGAAGCGCTCGTCGAGCACGCCCAGCGCCGACTCCAGCAGCGCCTCCGCCCCGGGAGCCCCGGCCACGACGCCGGTGGAGCCTGCGAGGACGACGAACGCGTGACCGTAGGCCTGCTTGAGCCCGTTCACCTCACCGGCGCCCGGGCCCCGCGAGGCGAGCCAGCCGCCGTGCTCGGCGTCCGCCAGGGACACCGAGACCCCGTCCAGGCCACGCCGGAGCAGGGAGTCCGCGCCCTCGACCCCGAGCAGGTGCCCCAGACCGAAGGTGTGCGTCATCCGACACGTGATCCACAGGTGCGCGGGCTGGGTCGAGTCGACGGCACCGTCGTCGTCGAGCCACCCTCCCGTGCCCTCCGCGCCGAGAGACGGGCGCGCGAAGTCCAACAGGCTGAGGAAGTGGGCGGCCCGCCATGACGCGTCGGGACCGCTGGCAGGAAGAAGTGGAGATCCGGTCACCGGACGAGCCTAGCGGGCCCGCGGACTCCCGGATGACAGCGCCGTCAGGTGGTCCCGTCGAGCGCCGCGCGCGAACACCTTCGTGCCCGCCCAGCGCTGCGCGGGCGCGCATGCCGAACAGGTGGTTGGGCGCGGCATAGCCGACCAGAACATGCATTTCAGCCTGGCCGGCAGCTTGGGTGCGCTCGAGCGCAGGGCCCGAGCCTGTACGGCCGCCGTCAGTGCCGGCGGCCTCCGCCGTCCCGCTTCCGGTGGTCCCGCCGTCGACGTAGTCCCGTTGGCGACGCGGTCCCCCTGCCGACGCGGGTCAGTTTTCGACGTGGTCCCCCTCTCGCCGGGCCGCGTTCTCGCCGGGCCCGAGCTGCGCGCGCCCGGCTCGCGGCCCGGCGGGTGTGTGCGGGTGTCGGGCCGGTGGTGGTGCACGTGACGGCGCGGTGGGGAGGGGTACGTCTCCGCGTGGCAGGCGCTTGAGCGGTTGCGTCACCGGGTGGGTGGCGTGTTCTTGTGGGGGTATGCGAAAGGCCCACCCCGGTGCGGGGGTGGGCCTTTCGTGAATGGGTGTCCGGCGGCGTCCTACTCTCCCACCCCCTCTCGAGGG
>NZ_JBSGUW010000014.1:0-21089 GCF_053608125.1 Isoptericola sp. NPDC055063
ACCCGGTCCAGGGTGCGGGCGTAGTCCACCAGCGCCTCGCCCGTGGCCTGATACCGGGAGTGGGCGCGGCGGATCTCGCTGATGGTGTCTTCCTTGGTCTCCATCAACGCGTCCACGGCCTGGGAGATCGTCCCGGCGACGTCCAACCGGGACATCGCGCCGGCCGCGTCGTCGATCGAGCCGGCGACCTCGAGGTAGTCCTGCCCCCCGGAGAGGACGAGTACCGGGTCCCCGGGCGTGGGGTCGGCGTCCAGGCCGACCGGTGACCAGTCCGCCGGCCTCACCGGGCCACCTCGCCCGCGACGACGTGCCGTCGCACGTCCAGGCCCATGTCCAGGTACACGTCCAGGTCCCCCCGCAGGTCAGCCACCGGTTCTCACCCTGTCTTGCCCCGGAAGAGAGTAACGAGGGGGGCGGTTTGTGACCACGGCAACACACCCCGGCGCCCGACGCGCCGTCGGCCGCCGGAAAACGGCGGACGGGGCCGGGGGTGCAGCGACTAAACTCGCCACGTCGCCCTGAGAGGGCGCGACGGCCGCCCCGGCCGGGCACCGGGACGGCGGCACCACCCGCCCACCACCCGTCACGAAAGGACCCCTCCGTGCTCCGCACCCACACGGCCGGCTCACTGCGGGCCGAGCACATCGGCCAGACCGTCACCCTCACGGGGTGGGTCGATCGCCGCCGGGATCACGGAGGAGTGGCCTTCATCGACCTGCGCGACGCCTCGGGCATCTCCCAGGTCGTCATCCGGGACGAGTCCGTGGCCCACCCGCTGCGCTCCGAGTTCGTGCTGCAGGTGACCGGTGAGGTCGGCCGCCGCCCCGAGGGCAACGCGAACCCGAACCTCGCCACGGGCGAGATCGAGGTCGTGGCCAAGGAGGTCGTGGTCCTCAACGAGTCGGCCGCGCTGCCGTTCCAGGTCTCCACGGCCCTGGCCGACACGGAGACGATCGGCGAGGAGGCGCGTCTCAAGCACCGCTACCTCGACATCCGCCGCCCGAGCCAGGCGCACGCCCTGCGGCTGCGGTCGAAGGCGAACCAGGCGGCCCGCCGCGTGCTCGACGAGCACGACTTCGTCGAGGTGGAGACGCCCACCCTGACCCGTTCGACGCCCGAGGGTGCCCGCGACTTCCTCGTCCCGGCCCGCCTCGCGCCGGGGAGCTGGTACGCCCTCCCGCAGAGCCCGCAGCTGTTCAAGCAGCTCCTCATGGTCGGCGGCCTCGAGCGCTACTACCAGATCGCCCGCTGCTACCGCGACGAGGACTTCCGCGCCGACCGCCAGCCCGAGTTCACCCAGCTGGACGTCGAGCTGAGCTTCGTCGACCAGGACGACGTCATCGCGCTGGCTGAGCAGATCCTCGTCGCGCTGTGGAAGCTGATCGACGTCGAGATCCCGACGCCGATCGCCCGTATGACGTTCGCCGACGCCATGCGCCTGTACGGCACGGACAAGCCCGACCTGCGTTTCGGCAACCCGCTCGTCGAGCTCACGGACTACTTCGCCGCCACGCCGTTCCGCGTCTTCCAGGCGGAGTACGTGGGCGCCGTCGTCATGGCCGGGGGCGCCTCGCAGCCGCGCCGCCAGTTCGACGCCTGGCAGGAGTGGGCCAAGCAGCGTGGCGCCAAGGGCCTCGCGTACGTCACGTACGGCGAGGACGGCACTCTGGGCGGCCCGGTCGCCAAGAACCTGTCCGACGCCGAGCGTGAGGGCCTCGCCGCCGCCACCGGCGCGCAGCCGGGCGACGCCGTGTTCTTCGCGGCCGGCAAGACCTCGGAGGCCCGCGCGCTGCTCGGCGCCGCCCGCATCGAGATCGCGCACCGCACCGGCCAGGTCGACGAGGACGCGTGGGCGTTCGTCTGGGTCGTGGACGCGCCGCTGTTCAAGCCGACCGGTGAGGACGACGACGTCGACCTCGGCCACTCCGCCTGGACCGCCGTGCACCACGCGTTCACGTCGCCGAAGCCCGAGTGGATCGACACGTTCGAGCAGGACCCGGGCAACGCCCTGGCCTACGCCTACGACATCGTCTGCAACGGCAACGAGATCGGCGGCGGCTCGATCCGTATCCACCGCCGCGACGTGCAGGAGCGGGTCTTCGACGTCATGGGCATCGGCCCGGCCGAGGCGCAGGAGAAGTTCGGCTTCCTGCTCGACGCGTTCAAGTTCGGCGCCCCGCCGCACGGCGGGATCGCGTTCGGCTGGGACCGCATCGTCGCCCTGCTGACGAAGTCGCCGTCGATCCGCGACGTCATCGCGTTCCCGAAGTCGGGCGGGGGCTACGACCCGCTGACCGACGCCCCGGCCCCGATCACGCCGGAGCAGCGCAAGGAGGCCGGCGTGGACGCCGCCCCGCAGGACGAGCCGCCGGCCGCGGGGGAGTGACCAGCACCCTCGACGGGCACGCGCTCGCCCCGGTCACGGAGGTGGCCGGGGCGAGCCTGCCTGCGCGCTGGGCGCAGCACCCCGTCGTCGTCGCCGAGGCCGCCCACGGCGGGTGGGACGCCAGCCACTCCTGGTCCGACGGCGACGCCCTCCTGGTCCGCCTGCGCTGGCGCGAGCGGATCGACGGCGGCCGCCCGTTCGCCGTCGACCATGCGCCCACGGGCGTGAGCGTCCTGGGCGTGGGCGACCCCGCCGGCGCGGCGCGCCTCGTGCTGGCCGCGGAGGCGGAGCTGGCCGCCGTCGGCGGGCTGGGCCCGGTGGTGCGGGCGTCGATGCCGCGCGGCACGCACGCCGCGCTGTCCGGCCACGGCGGGGCGGTGCCGCCGCCGTTCGACCGCGCCCCGTTCGACGCCTGGGACTGGATGTGCGCGACGGCCCCGCCTCCGGCCCCGCCTCCGGCGCAGCCCGGCGAGGACCGCGTCGCCGAGCTGACGAGCGCCGAGGAGCGGGCCGAGGCGGCCGCGTGCCTGGCGGTCGCGAACCCCGGCGGCGAGCTTCCCGTCGACGAACCTCGCTCCCGCTGGTGGGGCTGGCGCGACGACGACGGCGTGGTGCGGGGCGTCGCGGGCGCGTCGCGCCGCGTCCCGGGCCGTCCCTGGACCCTCGGGTCGATCGGGACCGACCCCGCGTGGCGCGGGCGGGGGATCGCGGCCGCGGTCACGGGCGCCGCCACCCGGGCCGGGCTCGCCGAGTCCCCGATGGTCACCCTCGGCGTCTACGCCCACAACGCCGCCGCGCGGCGGCTCTACCTGCGGCTGGGCTTCGACCTCGTCCAGGAGTTCGAGAGCTCCCGGCCCTGATACGCCGGCCAGGTTCACCCCCGCGGGCCGGTGCGCCTGGGCCCGGCGGGGAGGAGCATGGACGAGGCGGGCCGCCGCCGGAGCCCGAGGCCGACGGCCGGCGCCGGTCCGCGGAGGCGACCGCTCGGGGGCGACCATGACCATCATCAGGACCGTGGAGCCGGACGACGCCACCGGCGCCCTGGCGGAGGTCTACGCCGAGGACGTCGCGGCGCTCGGCTACGTGCCGAGCCACACGCGCGTCATGGCCGTGGACCTGGAGGCCTACCTGGCCTTCGAAGGGCTCGCGCGCGCCGTCGCCCGCGGCCTCGGACCGCGGCTGTACGAGCTGGTGACCCTGGCGGCCGCCAAGGCGCTGCGGTCCGAGGCCTGCCTCCTGGCGCACGGTCGCCGCAGCCGTCAGCTGTTCGACGACGCCCAGCTCGCACGGATCGCGCGCGACCACCACGACGCCGGGCTGACGGACGCCGAGGTCGCGGCCATGGACCTCGCCGCGCGCCTGAGCACCGACGCGGTGGCGGTCACCGAGGCCGAGACGCGGCGGCTGCGCGACGCGGGCCTCACGGACCGGCAGATCGTCGACGTGGCCCTGGCCGCCGGGCTGCGCAACTACTACTCGCGCTCGCTGCAGGCGCTCGCCGTGCCGCCGGACGTGCCGCCCGACCTCCCCGACGCGCTGCGTCAGGCCCTGCTCGACGGCGGAGCCCCGGGCCCGGCGGTTGCGAGGCCGGCAGGCGCCCGCTCGGCGGCGTCGGCGAGGTAGCCGTCGGGGCGCACCAGCAGCGTCGCGGGCCGGCCGTCGTCACGCCGCACGACGACGCGCTCGCCCGGGTCGACCTCGCCCGGAGCGGGCGGGAGGGCGGCCGGCGCGCCGCTCGCCGGGCCCACGAGGACGAACCTGCCCGCGCGCAGCGCCTCCGCCAGGCGTGTCCCGGCGGGCCCGGGAGCCAGTGGGAGGTCGGGCACCCGGCGGCCCGCCGCGGGGTGGGCGCCCGCAGGGGCCGGGTACCTGACCCCGAGCGCCGAGACGGTGGCCGCCGCACGTCGGCGGGCGGGTGCCACGCGCGCGAGCGCCGTCGCCAGGACCGCGCGCGCCGCGGCCGCCGCAGGCCCGGGCCGCGTGGCCAGGCGCAGCAGGGCGCCGCTCGTGGTCAGCACCTGCCTGCCCACCGGGTACCGCTCGTCGGTGTAGCCGTCGAGCACCTGCGGGTCGACGCCGCGCACCACGGCGGCGAGCCGCCACGACAGGTTCGCGGCGTCCTGCAGGCCGGTGTTCATGCCGAGCCCGCCGGCGGGGCTGTGGCAGTGGGCGGCGTCGCCCGCCAGCAGGACGCGGTCGGCGCGGTACCGGGTGGCCTGGCGCTCGTCGGCCGCGAACCGGGTGGCGAAGCGCAGCTCGTGCATCCCGAGGTCGTCCCCGAGGGTCGCGCGCGCGACGGCGCGGACCTCGTCCAGGCCGACGTCGCCACCCACGCCACCGCCGGTGTCGCTCGGGTCGAGCTCCTCGTCCCAGCCGATGAACCGGTACCAGCCGCCGCCGAAGGGCGCGAGGAAGCCCAGGGAGCCGCCCGCGGAGGCGACGGTGAGGACGTCGTGGGGCGGGCGCGCCACGCGGACGTCCGCCAGCACCATGGCGCGGATCACCGTCTCCCCGGGGAACGCGATGCCCGCGGCCCGGCGCACCGTCGAGCGCACGCCGTCCGTGCCGACCACCCACGGCGCGCGCACGGTCGTCGGGCCGTCCGGGCCCGTTGCGGCGAGGGTGACGCCGTCGTCGTCCTGGGCGAGGCCGGTGACCTCCACGTCATGCCGGAAGCGGACCCCCGCGGCCTCCGCGCGCCGGCGCAGCAGGCGCTCCACCTCGTACTGCGGCGTGACGAGGACGAACGGGAACCGGCCCGGGAGGGCGTCAAGGCGGACGTCCACCCGGCCGAAGACGCGCAGCCCGCGCACCACCCGGCCGGTGGTCAGGAGCTCGTCGACCAGCCCGCGCGCGTCCAGTGCCTCGAGGCTGCGCGCGTGCACCGCGAACGCGCGGGTGAGGTTGCTCAGCCCCGCCGGTCGCTTCTCGAGCACGGTCACCCGCACTCCTGCGACGGCGAGGTCGCCCGCCAGGAGGAGGCCGGTCGGCCCCGCCCCGACGACGACCACGTCCGCCCCGTCCGTCTCCGGCCCGGTGCCGTCGTCGACCGTCATGCCTCCACCCTAGGCACGAGGCCACCCGCGGACGGGGGCGTGGGTGAGGCTCCGTAGGCTGGGGGCATGGACCTGTTCGACGCCGCGCTCACCGGCACCCGCGGCACGCCGGCGACCGGGCGCACCGGCCCGAGCGCCCCCTTGGCCGTGCGGATGCGGCCCGCCACGCTCGACGAGGTCGCGGGCCAGGGGCACCTCCTCGTGGCGGGCTCGCCGCTGCGCCGGCTCGTGGAGCCCGACGACGAGTCGGCGCGCCGCGCCGCGCCCGGGTCGGTGATCCTGTGGGGCCCGCCGGGGGTCGGCAAGACCACCCTGGCGTACCTGGTCGCGACGTCGTCCGGCCGCCGCTTCGTCGAGCTGTCGGCCGTCACCGCGGGCGTCAAGGAGGTGCGGCAGGTCGTCGAGGACGCCCGCCGCCGACTCGCCACGGGTGGCGAGGAGACAGTGCTCTTCATCGACGAGGTGCACCGCTTCTCCAAGACCCAGCAGGACGCGCTGCTGCCCAGCGTCGAGAACCGCTGGGTCACGCTGGTCGCCGCCACCACGGAGAACCCGTCGTTCTCCGTGAACTCCCCGCTGCTGAGCCGCTCCCTGCTGCTCACCCTCAAGCCGCTGACCGCGGACGACGTGCGCGCCCTCGTGCGCCGCGCCGTCGAGGACGAGCGCGGCCTCGGCGGCGCGGTCGCCCTCGCGGCCGACGCCGAGGACCAGCTCGTGCGGATGGCGGGCGGCGACGCGCGCAAGGCGCTCACCATCCTCGAGGCGGCCGCCGGAGCGGCCCTGGCCGACGCGGACCCGGCCCGCGCCGCGGACGCCGCCGTCCCCGTCGACCTGGACACCGTCGAGCGCGCCGTCGACGTCGCCGCCGTGCGTTACGACCGCGACGGCGACCAGCACTACGACGTCGTCTCCGCGTTCATCAAGTCCATCCGCGGGTCCGATGTCGACGCCTCCCTGCACTACCTGGCCCGGATGGTCGCCGCGGGGGAGGACCCGCGGTTCATCGCCCGCCGGCTGGTCATCTCGGCCGCCGAGGACGTCGGCATGGCCGACCCCTCCGCCCTGCAGACCGCCGTGGCCGCCGCGCAGGCCGTCCAGCTCATCGGGATGCCCGAGGGGCGCATCGTCCTGGCGGAGGCCGTCGTGCACCTCGCGACCGCGCCCAAGTCGAACGCCGCGTACCTCGGCGTCGACGCGGCGCTCGCGGACGTCCGGGCGGGCAAGGCCGGCGTGGTCCCGCCGCACCTGCGCGACGCGCACTACGCGGGCGCCGAGGGCCTCGGCCACGGCAAGGGCTACCGGTACGCGCACGACGCGCCGCACGCCGTCGCGGCGCAGCAGTACCTCCCGGACGAGCTCGCGGGGCGGCGCTACTACGCGCCGAGCGACCGCGGCTTCGAGAAGCAGGTCACCGACCGGCTGGCGCGGATCCGGGAGATCCTCGACGGCGCCTGACCGGCCGGCGACCGCGTGTTCAGGCCCGTGTCAGGCCGGCGTCACGCCGCCTCGAGCTCGATGAGGGTGTCCGCCATCGTCCGGTAGACCTCGTCCCACGCGGCCGCGACCTCGGGGGTCACCGCGTCGCCCAGCACGTGGACGATCGCGGCGAACAGGTGCTCGTGCACGACCTCGTACTGCGCCGGCTCCACGCCCACCGCGCGGTGTCGGCGGGCGACGGGAGCGAGCACCTCGCGGGGGTCGGCCTCCTCGTCGGCGACGAGGAGGGCCGCGCACGACGCGATGGCCGCCGCGAGGGCGCGCTGCTGGGTGCCGTCGGCGAGGCGCTCGGGGGAGAACATCGCACCGAGCAGCCCCGGGTGCTCCTCCAGCAGCGTGCGGTAGAAGACGGTCGTGATCTCGTCGATCGACTCCTCGACCACGGGCAGGGTGGAGCGGACGACCTCGGCGGAGCGGGAGGAGAGCGCGGTGGGGACGGTCATCGGGGGGACTCCTTCGGGCGGTGTCGCCGGCGTTCGCGCCGGGCGGGCACAGTCAACCGTCACCGGCCCACGGCGGCAAGACCCCGGCCGCGGATGCGATAAGATGCTGCGGTTGCCGATTCGGCGACCGCCTGGGACCTCGGCCCCGTGAGCACCCCGCCACCGCGGACTTCTCGTCATCGCGAGCTTCGCGCCACCGCGCAGGGCGTTCCATCGGCTGGTCCCGCACCCGACCTTCCCCTCGCGGGGACGCGGGTGTGACCTCATCCATCACCACAGGACAGGAAGCAACCAGTGACCGCTGTCACCAAGTCGCGCCGCCAGGTCCGCCTGAGCCGCAAGCTCGGCCTCGCGCTGACCCCGAAGGCCGTCCGCCACTTCGAGAAGCGCCCCTACCCCCCGGGCGAGCACGGCCGCGCCCGCCGCCGTACCGAGTCGGACTACGCGGTCCGCCTCCGCGAGAAGCAGCGCCTGCGCGCCCAGTACGCGCTGCGCGAGAAGCAGCTCGTCAAGGTCTACGAGACCGCCCGCAAGCACCCGGGCCTGACCGGTGAGGTCATGGTCGAGGACCTCGAGACGCGTCTCGACGCCCTCGTGCTGCGTGCCGGCTTCGGCCGCACCATCCTGCAGGCCCGCCAGGCCGTGACGCACCGTCACATCCTGGTGGACGGCAAGATCGTCGACCGTCCGTCGTTCCGTGTGAAGCCGGGCCAGACCATCCAGGTCAAGCCGAAGTCGCAGACCACGACGCCGTTCCAGGTCGCCGCCGCCGGTGCCCACCGCGACGTGCTGCCGGCCGTCCCGGGCTACCTCGACGTGAACCTCGAGAAGCTGTCGGCCACGCTGACCCGCAAGCCGAAGCGCGCCGAGGTCCCCGTGACCTGCGAGGTCCAGCTCGTGGTCGAGTTCTACGCGCGCTGATCTTTCGCGTGCGCTGCTCGCGCAGCGCAGCCGAGAGCGCTGCAGCGCAGGACGCCCCGTCACCCGCCGTCGCGGGGGGCGGGGCGTCCGCCGTTCTCGAGCGGTCGCCCGGGATAGGGTGACGACCGACCGAATGACGCCTGTGCGAGGAGAGATCTGATGTCGATGGGTGACGTGGCCGGGCTCATCGCGGCCGTCGCGTTCGTGCTGCTCGTGGGGCTGCTCGCGATCCCGCTGGTGAAGCTGGGGCGCGTGCTCGACGAGGCGACGCGCTCCATCCGCGAGGTCACCGAGCACTCCGTGCCGATCCTCGACGAGGCGGCCACCACGGTGGCCTCGACCAACGACCAGCTGGTCAAGGTGGACACGATCACGACGTCGGCCGCGCAGGTGAGCGAGAACGTGTCGGCGCTGGCCGGCCTGTACGCCTCCACGCTGGGCCGCCCGCTGGTGAAGGTCGCGGCGTTCTCCTACGGCGTGCGCCAGGCGTTCGCGGGCGCGTCCCGGGCGAGCCGCGGCTCGTCGAAGGCGGACCGCTGATGCGCCGGCTGTTCTGGGTCGGGGTCGGCGTCGTCGTCACGGTCGTCGTCGTCCGCCAGGGCCGCAAGCTGATCGTGCGGTACACCCCGGAGGCGGTCGTGGACCGCGCCGAGCGGGCCGCGCAGGACGCCGGGCAGCGGGCGGAGACGTTCGTCGCGACGTTCCGCCGCGAGTTCACGCAGGCGCGCACCGCGCGCGAGGCCGAGCTCACGGCGGCGCTGCTCGCCGAGGGGCAGCCGGACCCGGACGACGTGCGCGCCAGCGGGCTGCGCCCCGCGGACCTGCGTGGCGGCGCCCCGGGGCGGGCCCGGCACGCGGCCGCCGACCCGGACGCGGAGATCGCCGCCGACGAGGCCGACCTCGGCTACTCGTTCTGACCCGCACCCCGACCCGAGCATCGACTCGAGCACAGACCCGCACCGCCCGCCCCGGCCCCGCCCGGAGAAATCCCGTTCCGACCACCCGGCGTCGCGCGGGACAATAGGGGACGGCCCGCCCGCGAGGGCGGGCGCGACACCCGCCACCACGACCGTCACCAGCCGTCACCGGCTCGACACACCTTCGAAGGACACCATGCGCACCGCCGAGATCCGCAAGCGTTGGCTCGACTACTTCGAGTCCCAGGGGCACGCCATCGTGCCGAGCGCCCCCCTGGTCTCGCCGGACCCGTCGATCCTGTTCACGATCGCCGGCATGGTGCCGTTCATCCCGTACATCCTCGGCACCGAGCCGGCGCCGTGGCCCCGCGTGGCCAGCGTGCAGAAGTGCATCCGCACCAACGACATCGAGAACGTGGGCCGCACCACGCGGCACGGCACGTTCTTCCAGATGAACGGCAACTTCTCGTTCGGGGACTACTTCAAGCGCGAGGCGATCGACTTCGCGTGGGAGCTGCTCACGTCCGGGCAGGACAAGGGCGGCTACGGGCTCGACGGCGACCGGCTGTGGGTCACGATCTGGGAGCAGGACGCCGAGGCGTACGAGGCGCTGACGAAGGGCGTCGGGCTGGACCCGAAGCACGTCGTGCGGCTGCCGCGCGAGGAGAACTTCTGGGACACGGGCCAGCCCGGCCCGGCCGGCCCCTGCGCCGAGTGGCACTACGACCGCGGGCCCGCGTACGGCCCGGACGCCGTGGGCGGCACCGTGGACCCGGGCGGCGACCGCTACCTGGAGATCTGGAACCTCGTCTTCGACGAGTTCGTGCGCGGCGAGGGCCAGGGCAAGAACTACCCGCTGCTGGGCGAGCTCGAGCACAAGAGCATCGACACGGGCGCGGGCCTGGAGCGCATCGCGTACCTCCTGCAGGGCAAGGAGAACCTCTACGAGATCGACGAGGTCTTCCCCGTCATCTCCCGCGTGGAGGAGCTGACCGGCAAGCGCTACGGCGCCGACCCCGAGGACGACGTGCGGATGCGCGTGGTCGCGGACCACGTCCGTTCCTCCCTCATGGTGATCGGCGACGGCGTGCGCCCCTCGAACGAGGGCCGCGGCTACGTGCTGCGCCGCCTCATCCGCCGCGCCGTGCGCGCGGTGCGCCTGCTCGGCGTCGACGAGGTCGCGCTGCCCTCGCTGCTGCCGGTCTCGAAGGACGCCATGAAGGCCTCCTACCCGGAGCTGGAGGCGGAGTTCGGCCGCATCAGCGACGTCGCGTACGCGGAGGAGGACGCCTTCCGCCGCACGCTGGCGCAGGGCACGACCATCCTCGACACGGCCGTGGGTCGTGCGAAGTCGTCTGCGGACGGGACCACTCCCGTGCTCGGCGGCGCCGAGGCGTTCCAGCTGCACGACACGTACGGCTTCCCGATCGACCTCACCCTCGAGATGGCGGCCGAGCAGGGCGTCCAGGTGGACGAGAAGGCGTTCCGCGACCTCATGGCGGAGCAGAAGCAGCGCGCCCGCGCGGACGCGCTCGCGAAGAAGACCGGCCACGCCGACCTGCGCTCCTACGAGACGCTGAACAAGGAGCTTGCCGCGCCGGTCGAGTTCCTCGGCTACACCGACACCGAGGCCTCCGTGACCGTGGCGGGCCTGCTCGTCGACGGCGTCCCCGCGCCCGCCGCGACCGCCCCCGCCGACGTCGAGGTCGTGCTCGACCGCACCCCGTTCTACGCCGAGGCCGGCGGCCAGCTCGCCGACCAGGGCACCATCGTGCTCGACGGCGGCGCGACCATCGAGGTCGACGACGTGCAGCGCCCGGTCAAGGGGCTGTCGGTGCACCGCGGCCGCCTGGTCGAGGGCACGGTCGCGCTCGGCGACCCGGGCCTCGCGACGATCGACGTGACGCGCCGCGTCGCGATCAGCCGCGCCCACTCGGCCACGCACATGATCCACAAGGCGCTGCACGAGATGGTCGGCCCGGACCGCACCCAGGCCGGGTCCGAGAACGCCCCGAGCCGCGTGCGCTTCGACTTCCGGTCCCCGACGCCGGTGCCGTCGGACGCGCTCGGCGAGATCGAGGAGCGCGTGAACACGCGCCTGACCGAGAACCTCGAGGTCACCGACGCGACGATGCCGATCGCGCGCGCCCGCGAGCTGGGCGCCATGGCGCTGTTCGGCGAGAAGTACGGCGACACGGTGCGCGTGGTGTCCATCGGCGGCGACTGGTCGCGCGAGCTCTGCGGCGGCACGCACGTGAAGGCCACCGGCGAGGTGGGCCGCGTCGCGCTGCTCGGCGAGGCGTCCATCGGCTCCGGCGTGCGGCGCGTCGACGCCCTGGTCGGCGACGGTGCGTACGGCTTCCAGGCCAAGGAGCACGCCCTGGTGGGCCAGCTCACCGGTCTGCTGGGCGCGCGCCCGGACGAGCTGACCGACCGCGTGGGCTCGCTCCTGACCCGCCTCAAGGAGACGGAGAAGGAGCTCGCCGGGCTGCGCCAGGACCGCCTCCTCGCCGCGGCGGGCACGCTGGCCGGGCAGGCGGAGCGCGTCGGCGAGGTGCGGGTCGTCGCGCACGACGCCGGCGAGGTCGCCTCGGCCGACGACCTGCGCGCGCTCGCCCTCGACGTGCGCGGACGGCTCGGCGACGCCCAGCCGGTGCTCGTCGCCGTCGGCGGCGTCGCGGGCGGCAGGCCCCTGGTGGTCGTCGCCACGAACGCGGGCGCCCGCGAGGCCGGCCTGCGCGCCGGCGACTTCGTCAAGGCCGCGGCGGCCACGCTCGGCGGCGGCGGCGGCGGCAAGCCGGACCTCGCCCAGGGCGGCGGCACCGACCCGTCCGCGCTGCCGGGCGCCCTCGCCGGGGTGTCCGAGGGCGTCCGCGCGGCCCAGGCCACCGCGTGACGGTTCCGGCGTCGCCCGGGCAGGACGTGCCCCGCGGGCTCCCGCGGGGCGCGCGCCTCGGCGTCGACGTCGGCAAGGCCCGCATCGGCCTCGCCTCCAGCGACCCCGACGGGCTGGTCGCCACGCCCGTCGAGACCGTGCCGCGGGTGCTGGAGGTGCCGCGCGGCGCCGACGGCACGCCCGCGAGGACCCCGGACGTCGCCCGGATCGCCGCGGAGGCCGAGGACCGGTTCGCGGCGGTCGTGTACGTCGGTCTGCCCCGGCACCTGTCGGGCGCGGAGGGCGCCGCGACCGCCGACGCGCGGGAGTTCGCGGCACGGCTCGCCGCCGCCGTCGCGCCCGCCGAGGTGCGGCTGGTCGACGAGCGGATGACCACGGTGACCGCGCACGCGCAGCTGCGCTCCGCCGGGCGACGCACCAAGACACACCGGTCTGTCGTCGACCAGGCCGCAGCCGTTATCATTCTGCAATCTGCACTCGACGCGGAGCGGTCGGCCGGGGGGCGAGCCGGCGAGCTCGTCGAGCGGCGGACGCCGGGCGCCTGAGCAGCCCGGACAGCAGACCCACGTGCCCACCCCAGGCCCAGTCAGAAAGAAGTTCCCGGCGTGACGGACCTCTTCGAGCATCCCGCCCTGCAGGAGGCGCCCGCGGCACCCACGCGGCGCCGCTCGGCCGCCGGCCGACGGGCCGCCGCCAAGCGCAAGCGCCGCCGCCGCCAGCGCACCGCCGTGATCCTGGTGGTCGTGCTCGCGTTCGTGGGCGCCGGCGCCTACCTGCTGTGGGACCGGATGGACTCCCTCGTCGGCGACCTCCCCTTCATCGGCTCGCAGAACGAGGACTACCCGGGGCCGGGCGGTGACCCGGTCGAGGTCGTCATCCCCGAGGGCGCCACGGGCGGCAAGATGGGCGCCGTGCTGCTCGACGCCGGCGTGGTGGCGAGCGTCGGGGCGTTCAGCGACGCGTTCAGCCAGAACCCCGCCGCCGCGGGCATCCAGCCGGGCACCTACCAGCTGCAGGCCGAGATGAAGGCGTCCGACGCCGTCGCCGCACTGGTGAAGAACGAGAAGCTGCAGACCAACGTCACCATCCCCGAGGGGTACACGGTCGACCAGATCGTCGAGCGCGTCGCGTCCGTCACGACGATCACCAAGGACGACCTCGAGAAGGCGCTGAAGAAGCCCAAGTCGTTCGGGCTCCCGAAGTCGGCCGACGGCAACGCCGAGGGCTGGCTGTTCCCGAAGACCTACACGGTGCAGCCGGGCGACGACGCCACGACGCTCCTGACGGCGATGGTGAAGCAGACCACGAAGGAGCTCGAGCAGGCGGGCGTCGACCAGTCCGACTGGGAGTCCACGCTGATCAAGGCGTCGCTGGTCGAGCGCGAGGCGAAGCACGACGAGGACCGCCCGAAGATGGCGCGCGCGATCGAGAACCGCATCGACCAGGGCATGCCCCTCCAGATCGACGCGACCAGCGCGTACGGGCTGAAGAAGTCCGGCACCGAGCTGACCTACAACGACATCCACGATCCTGACGACCCGTACTCCACCTACGCCCACGTGGGCCTGCCGCCGACGCCGATCTCGAACCCGGGCGCGGCGTCGATCGAGGCGGTGGGGCACCCGGCGGACGGCGACTGGCTGTTCTGGGTGACGGTGAACCTCGACACGGGTGAGACGAAGTTCTCCTCGACGAACGCGCAGCACGAGAAGTACAAGGCCGAGCTGAAGAAGTGGCAAGCGGAGAACGCCGGCTGACATGACCGTCTCCCGACGAGCGGCGGTGCTGGGCCACCCCGTCGCGCACTCGCTCTCGCCCGTGCTGCACACCGCCGCCTACGACGCCCTCGGCCTGGAGGGCTGGGAGTACACCGCGATCGACACGACGGTCGAGGACCTGCCCGCGCTGGTGCGCGGGCTGGACCTCGGCTGGGCGGGCCTGAGCGTCACGATGCCGCTCAAGCACGCGGTGATGGACCTGGTCGACCACGTGGACCCGCTCGCGGTCGCCGTCGGCGCCGTGAACACCGTGCTGGTCGGGCCGGCGCAGTGCGGCGTGACGCTCACCGGCACCAACACGGACGTCTACGGCCTGGTCACCGCGCTGCGCGAGGGCCTCGCGGCCCAGGGCCGCGGCCCCGGGGCGGGCGCGGCGAGCGCCGTCGTCCTGGGCGGTGGCGCGACGGCGGCCTCCACGTTGGCCGCCCTCGGCGAGCTCGGCTGCACGTCCCCGCGCGTGCTGGTGCGCTCCCTCGGCCGCGCGGCCGCGCTGCAGGAGGCGGCCGCGCGGATGGGCGTGACGCCGCGCTTCGAGGTGCTCGACCCGCAGGCGTCGCTCGGGGCGCTGCGCGAGGCGGACGTCGTCGTCTCGACGATGCCGGCCTACGCGGCCGACCCGGTCGCGGCCGCGCTCTCGGCCCGGGGTGGCGCTCCGTCGGGCGTGCTGCTCGACGTCGTCTACGACCCGCGGCCCACCGCGCTCTCGGCGGCCTGGTCCGCCGCGGGCGGCACCGTGGTGGGTGGCGAGCGGATGCTGCTGCACCAGGCGGTGGAGCAGGTGCGCCTCATGACGGGCCGCACGGCCCCGGTCGCCGCGATGGCCGCCGCCCTCGCCGGGGCGCTGTCCGCGCCCGCGTCCGCACCCTGACCACCGCACCGACCCCCGCCGCGGGCGTGGAAGAATCGCAGGCATGCTGCGCTGGATGACGTCGGGGGAGTCGCACGGTCCGTCACTCGTCGGGGTGCTGGAAGGTCTGCCGGCGGGCGTCGAGCTCGTCACCGCGGACATCCAGGCGGCCCTGGCCCGTCGGCGGCTCGGGTACGGCCGCGGCGCCCGCATGAAGTTCGAGCAGGACGAGGTCCGCGTGCTCGGCGGGCTGCGCCACGGCGTCTCGCAGGGCGGTCCGCTCGCGTTCGAGATCGGCAACACCGAGTGGCCCAAGTGGACCGACGTGATGTCGCCCGACCCCGTGGACCGCGAGGCGCTCCTGGTGGACGCCGGCACGGGCGACGAGCGCGAGATCGCGCGCAACCGCCCCCTCACGCGCCCGCGCCCGGGCCACGCGGACCTGGTCGGGATGCGCAAGTACGGCTTCGACGACGCGCGCCCCGTGCTGGAGCGTGCCTCGGCTCGCGAGACCGCGACCCGGGTCGCGCTCGGCGTCGTCGCGGCGAGGTTCCTGGAGCAGGCGGTCGGGGTGCGGCTCGTGTCGCACGTCGTGGCGATCGGTCCCGTCGAGGTGCCCGAGGGCGCCGCGCTGCCCGCGCCGGGCGACGTCGCCGCGCTGGACGCCGACCCCGTGCGCTGCTTCGACGCCACGACGAGCGCGGCGATGGTCGCGGAGATCGACGAGTGCCGCAAGGACGGCGACACGCTCGGCGGCGTCGTCGAGGTGCTCGCCTACGACGTGCCCACCGGCCTCGGAAGCTACGTGCAGGGCGACCGCCGCCTCGACGCGCGCCTCGCCGGCGCCCTCATGGGCATCCAGGCGATCAAGGGCGTGGAGGTCGGGGACGGCTTCCGCACCGCGCGCCGCCGAGGGTCCGCCGCCCACGACGAGATCGAGCGCGGCGACGACGGCCACATCCACCGGCGCTCCAACCGCGCGGGCGGCATCGAGGGCGGCATGTCCAACGGCGAGGTCCTGCGGGTGCGTGCCGCGATGAAGCCGATCTCCACGGTGCCGCGCGCGCTCGCCACGGTCGACGTCGCCACCGGCGAGGCCGTCACGGCCCACCACCAGCGCTCCGACGTCTGCGCCGTCCCGCCCGCGGCCGTGGTCGCGGAGGCGATGGTGGCGCTCGAGCTCGCGCAGGCCGTCGTCGAGAAGTTCGGCGGCGACTCGGTCGCCGAGGTACGGCGCAACGCCGAGGCGTACCTCGCCTCGATCCCCGAGCTGCTGCGATGAGCGCCGGGGGCCACGGATCCAGCCCGGCTGCGGTCCTCATCGGCCCGCCCGGGAGCGGCAAGACCACGATCGGCCGGCTGCTCGCGCAGCGCCTGGGCGTCGCGTTCCGCGACACCGACGCGGACGTCGAGGAGGCCGCGGGCAAGGCCGTCGCCGACATCTTCGTCGACGACGGAGAGCCGCACTTCCGCGACCTGGAGCGCGAGGCCGTCACCACCGCGCTCGCCTGCCACCCGGGCGTCCTCGCGCTGGGCGGCGGCGCCGTCATGGACGAGCACACCCAGAGCGCCCTCGAGGGGTACGCCGCGGGCGGCGGCGTGGTCGTCTTCCTCGACGTCGCGCTCGCGCACGCCGCGCCCCGCGTCGGCTTCAACCAGTCCCGCCCGCTGCTGGTCGGCAACCCCCGCGCGCGGTGGGTCGAGCTGATGGCGCAGCGGCGGCCCACGTACGAGCGCCTCGCGACCGTGCACGTCGTCTCGGACGACCGGCCTCCGCAGGAGGTCGCGGCACAGGTGCACGCGGGCGTCACTTCGGCACAGGAGGTCCAGTCATGACGGTCCGCGTGACGGTGCAGGGCGACACGCCCTACGACGTCGTCGTCGGGCGACACCTGCTCGGCGAGCTGCCGACGATGCTCGGCGGCGACGTCCGCCGGGTGCTCGTCATGCACCCGGCGTCCCTGCAGGCGACCGGCGAGGCGGTCCGCGAGGACCTCGTGGCCCAGGGCTACGAGGCGTTCGCGGTCGAGCTGCCGGACGCCGAGGAGCAGAAGACCGCCCAGGTCGCCGCGTTCTGCTGGCAGGTGCTGGGTCAGGCCGACTTCACCCGGTCCGACGCGATCGTCTCCGTGGGCGGCGGCGCGACGACGGACCTCGCCGGGTTCGTCGCCGCCACGTGGCTGCGGGGCATCAAGGTCGTGCACGTGCCCACCACGCTGCTCGCGATGGTGGACGCCGCCGTCGGCGGCAAGACCGGCATCAACACCGCCGAGGGCAAGAACCTCGTGGGCGCGTTCCACCCGCCGGCCGGCGTGCTGTGCGACCTGGCGGCGCTCGAGTCGCTCGACAGGTGGGACCTCGTGGCGGGCATGGCGGAGGTCGTCAAGACCGGCTTCATCGCCGACCCGCGGATCCTCGAGCTCGTCGAGGAGCACGCCGACGAGCTCCGGGAGTGGAAGGGCGCCGACGCGACCGAGGAGACCTGGGCCGTGCTGACCGAGCTCATCGAGCGGTCGGTGCGCGTCAAGGCCCGCGTCGTGGGGGAGGACCTCACCGAGCAGGGCCTGCGGGAGATCCTCAACTACGGGCACACCCTGGGACACGCGATCGAGCTCACCGAGCGCTACCAGCTGCGGCACGGCGCGGCGGTCGCCGTCGGCATGGTCTTCGCGGCCGAGCTCGCCCGCCTGGGCGGCAAGCTCGACGACGCCGTCGTCGACCGGCACCGCGAGATCCTCACCTCCCTCGGCCTGCCCACCACCTACCGCGGGGACCGCTGGGACAAGCTCCTCGCGGCCATGCAGCGGGACAAGAAGACGCGCGGGACCCTGCTGCGCTTCATCGTGCTGGACGACGTCGCGAAGCCGACGCGCCTCGAGGGCCCGGACCCGACGCTGCTCGCCGCCGCGTACGCGGAGGTGTCGAAGGAGCCGCCGAGCGGCCGCCCGGGCGTGACGGTCCAGCTGGGCCTCTAGCCCGCGGTTCCGGCCCGCGCGGCGTCCCACGCGCGCACGACCTCCCGGCACGCCGGGAGGTCGTCGTCCGCGACCAGCAGCACCAGGCGGCCGTCGTGGTCGCTGTACAGGTGCTGCACCGTGACGCCCGCCCCGGCGAGGCGCCGCGCGAACGCGCCCATCTGCCCGGGGACGTCCTGCGCCAGGCGCGTCGTCACGACGTCGCGGACGACGGCGGCACCGAGCCCCGTGCCACCTAGCCCCGTGCGGGCGAGCGCCTCGAGCGCCCGGGGCCCGTCGTCGACGAGGAAGTGCGCCACCGCCCGGCCGCTCACCGTGGTCACGCCGCCGCCCTCCAGGCTGATGCCGCCGCGCCCGAGCGCCTCGCCGAGCTCCGCCAGCGCGTCGGGCCGGTCGGGCAGGGCCACCTCGAGGTCCTGCGGGGCGCGGACGTGCGACGGGATGCCGGGTGCCGGGGCGCCGGGTGCGGGGATGCCGTGTGCCGGGGTGCTCATGCCGCGACGGTAGCCCCGCGACGGTTCGGCGACCGCCGAACCGTCGTCGCCGTAGGGTCGCGGGTATGGACGGCGCCACGGGCAGGGATCGCGACTTCACCGGCGTGGGCAGGGCGCTCGCCGCGCCCGCGCGATCGGTGATGGTCGGCCTGCTCATGGACGGCACGGCCCGCCCGGCGGGCGAGCTGGCCCGCGCGGCCGGCGTCGGCGCGCCCACCGCCTCCGAGCACCTGGCCGTGCTCGTCGACGCCGGGCTGGTCGTGAGCCGCGCGCAGGGCCGGCACCGCTACTACGCGCTCGCCGGCCCGCACGTGGCCGACGCGCTCGAGGCCCTCGGCGCCCTGGCGGCACCGGCCCCGGTCTCGGGGTACCGCCGCAGCAGGGAGGCGGAGCGCCTGGCGGGCGCACGGTTCTGCTACGACCACCTCGCGGGCCGGCTCGGCGTGGGCCTCGCGGAGGCGTGGGTGGGCGCGGGCTGGCTCGACGGCCCCGAGGTGCTCGCGCTCACCGGAACCGGGGCCGACGGGCTGCGGCGCCTCGGCGTGGACGTGGACGGCGCGGTGGCCGCCCGGCGGCCGACGACTCGGGCCTGCCTCGACTGGACGGAACGGCGGGTGCACCTGGCCGGCGCGCTGGGCGCGGCCGTCGGCGCACGGTTCCTCGACGCGGGGTGGGTGGCCCGGTCGAGCGGCCGCGGGCTGCGGCTCACCGGGAGCGGGCAGGGCCTGGTGCGCGACGCGTGGGGTCTCGACCTCGCGACGGCGGGCAGCGCGGGGGTCGCGACGGCGGGCGCCGGGTCGGGCCGCGCCTGACGGCCGCCCCGCCTCAGGCCCACTGCCCGCGCTGGACGAGGACGCCGCGCAGGAGGTCGGCGCGGTCGGTGACCAGGCCGTCGACGCCCAGGTCCAGGAGGCGGTGCATCTCGGCGGGCGTGTTGATGGTCCAGACGTGCACCTGCCGGCCCGCGCGGTGGGCTGCCGCGACGGTCCGCGCGTCGATCACGGGCACCCGCCCCTCCGCGACGGGGACCTGCAGGGCGTGCACGTCGCGCAGCGCCCGCCGCACCAGCGGGTCCACCCGCAGCCGCGCGCCCGCGAGGAAGCCGATGACCTCGCGGCGGCCGGCGGACGTCGCCACGGGCCGTGAGAGACGGGCGAGCGTCGCGCGGCGGCGTCCTGCGTCGAACGACGTCACGCACACCCGGTCGTGGGAGGCCGTGCGCTCGATGGCCGCGGCGGTCGGCGCGATGCCGGAGTCCTCCTTGACGTCGATGTTGACGCGCAGGTCGGGCCACGTGCCCAGCACGTCGTCGAGCTGCGGCACGGGCTCGGTGCCGCCGATGCGGGCCCGGCGCACGACGGACCAGGGCAGGTCGGCCACGCGCCCGACGGCGTCGGTGGTGCGGTCGAGGGAGGCGTCGTGCAGCGCCACGGCGACGCCGTCGGCGGTGCCGTGCGCGTCCGTCTCGACGTACCGGAAGCCGAGGTCGACTGCGGCGGCGAACGCCGCGAGCGAGTTCTCCAGGTTCTCCTGGCCGTGCGAGAAGCCCCGGTGCGCGAGCGCGAGCACGGGCACGGGGGAGCCGTCCGGCCCGCGCGGGTCCAGGTACGGGTGCGGGGACGCGGGTCTCACGGGCACTCCTCCGGGTCGGGGCGGTGGACGTCGGGGCGGTGGACGTCGGGCCGGCGGGCCTCGATCCAGCTCAGCACGCCGTCGAGGTAGGCCTGCCGCGGCCCGTCGGCGGAGAGGGCGAGGTCGTGCACGCCGCCGGGCACGACGAGCGCGCGGACGTCGGGGCCGACCCGCGGGGTGAGGGCGGCGATCCGCGCGACGTCGAGCACGGTGTCCTGCGCGTCCAGGCGCGGGTTGTCCCGGCGGTCGGGGCCGGAGGCGTCGCTGCGCGCCACGAGGACCGGGCAGGGCACGGCGAGGCCGCGGGTCAGCCGCGCCTGGGCGCGGCTGACGGTGCGCAGCCAGCCCGCGCGCACCGGGAGCCCCTCGGGCCGTTTGAGGGAGGTGTCGAAGTCCCACCGCCCGCCGTGGTCGACGTGCTGGCGCTCCGCGTAGATCGACGGGTGGGCGCTGACCACGGCCAGCGGCCGCCGCCGGCCGAGGACCTCGAGCACGGTCGCGCGGCCGGCGTCCTGCAGGCGGGTGCCGCCCAGGGAGAAGAACGGCGAGTCCAGCACGAGCAGGTCCGGCCCGTCGTCGGGGTCGTCGCGCACGGCGTGGGTCCACAGCGCCGCGGTGAGGCCCCCGGTGGAGTGCGCGTGCACCACCAGCGGGTGGCCGGGCTCGAGCGCGCGCACGGCGCTCGCGGCGGCCGTGAGGTCGGCGCCGGGCTCGCGCAGGGACGCCGCGTAGTGCGGCGGCGCGACGGCTTCACCGGCGCCATCGGGCGCGCCGTCGAGCAGCGAGCGCCCCGCACGCCGGAGGTCGACGGCGAACAACGCGAGGCCCGCGTCCTCGAACGCCCGGGCGAGGTGGGCCTGGAAGAAGTAGTCGTTGTAGCCGTGCACGTGCAGCACGACGGCGCGCGGTGCGGCCGGGCGGGCGAGGGAGCGCACGAGCGTCGCGGGGCCGAGCGGTGCTTCCTCGAACGGTGCGCCGAGCAGCCGGTCGGTCCGCCAGTCGAGGTCGGCGCGGTGGTCGCGTGCCGTGTCCCGGATCATGTCCCGGCTCATGTCCCGGCCCGTGTCCCGTGGCGGGTTCCGGCGGGGCTCCGAGGCGGCGTGCACGGCGCGATCGTAGCCGCGGGCGTGCACGCGCGCGTCGTCGAACAGGTGGTTGCGCACACTCTCCACGCCCCGAACATGCACAACCCCCCTTTCCGTCCGACCGCCCACGGGGCCCCCCCCCCCCGGGAGCCCCCGTCCTGC
>NZ_JBSGUW010000014.1:21099-46096 GCF_053608125.1 Isoptericola sp. NPDC055063
GGGGGGGGGGGAGGGGGGCGGGGGGGGGAGAGGGGGGTGGGGCGTGTGGGGGACCCCAAAAACCCACACAACCACCTGTTCGGCACGACGGCCGGTGGCGCCCCCTCCCGCGGGGCGCCCGCGTCCGGCAGACTGCGCCTCATGAGCGACCAGCCCGCCGCGCCGAAGCCCGGGACCAGCGACGTCACCGGCCGTGCTCCGCACGAGCCCCCGCACGGCGACCTGCACGCGCAGACCGTGCCGCCCGTCGCGATACCGCCCGTCGCCGCGGCGCCCGTCCCGCGACGGCAGGTGGTGTCGTGGGCGATGTGGGACTGGGCGACCCAGCCCTTCAACACGGTGATCGTCACGTTCGTCTTCACGGCGCTGTACCTCACGAGCGACGCGTTCCTGCGGCCGGAGGTGGCAGCGCTGCCCGATGGCGACCCGGTGCGCGAGCGGGCGCTCGCGGGGCTCAGCAGCGGGCTCGGGCTGTGGATCACGATCGGCGGGATCCTCGTCGCGCTGCTGGCCCCGGTGCTGGGCAGGCGCGCGGACGTCGAGGGGCGGCGCAAGGCGTGGGTCGGCGGCGCGACGCTGGTGATGGTGCTGAGCATGGCCGCGCTGTTCGCCGTCCGCGCCGACCCGGTGTGGTTCGTGCTCGGCGCCGCGCTCGTGTCCCTCGGCAGCGTCGCGAGCGAGATCGCCGGGGTGAACTACAACGCGATGCTCGTGCAGGTCTCCACGCGCGCCACCGTGGGCCGGGTCTCCGGCCTCGGGTGGGGGCTCGGGTACCTGGGCGGCATCGTGGCGCTCGTCCTCGTGGTGGTGGCGAAGACGTTCGACTGGTGGGGCATGCCCACCGGCGACGGCCTCGCCTACCGGGTCATCGCGCTCGGCTGCGCCGTGTGGGCGGTGGCCTTCGCCTGGCCGCTGTTCCGCTACGTGCCCGAGGCGCCGCCCGCGGACGACCGCCCCCGCGTGGGCTTCTTCGCCGGCTACGTCGTGCTGGTGCGCGACGTGCAGGCCCTGTACCGCCACGAGCGGCCGACCTTCTGGTTCCTGCTCGCCAGCGCCGTCTACCGCGACGGGCTGTCCGCCGTGTTCACGTTCGGCGCGATCATCGCCGCCGTCTCGTTCCGCTTCAGCGACGACGCCGTGATCGCGTTCGGCATCGCCGCCAACCTGCTCGCCGGGCTCAGCACCATCGCGTCCGGGCGCCTCGACGACCGGTTCGGGCCGCGCGCAGTGATCATCGGCTCCCTCACGGGGCTCGTCGTGTGCGGTCTCCTGGTCGTCGCCCTGCACCCGGCCGGCGCCGTGGTGTTCTGGGTGGCCGGCCTGGCGCTGACCTGCTTCGTCGGGCCGGCGCAGGCCGCGTCCCGCTCGCTGCTGGCCCGCGTGGCCCCCGCCGGCCGGGAGTCGGAGATCTTCGGGCTCTACGCCACGACGGGGCGCGCCGTGTCGTTCCTCGCCCCGTCGATGTGGACGATCCTCATCGCGATCACCGGCGCGACCATCTGGGGCACGCTCGGCATCGTCCTGGTGATCCTCGTCGGGCTGGTGCTCATGCTCAAGGTGACGGTGGGCCGTCGGGAGCCTGCGCCGCCCGCCGCCGCGCCGACGCGCTCCTGATCTCGGCGGCCACGGCGTCCAGGTCGGCCAGGGGCGCCAGGTGGCGCAGCTTCTCGGGGTTGATCACGCCGTGGATCGTCGTGATGCGGCCGTCGGAGACCTGGAGCGCGTAGACGCCGATGACGCCGCCGCCCACCGTGTCGTCGGCGTAGGCGACCATCCCCGGGCCGCCGTTGACGACGGCCATCTCCAGGCGCGCCGGCGCGCCCCGCCTGGCGAAGCCGGACAGCAGCCGCGCCACGGCGACGTTCCCCGACACCGGGCGCGAGACGGCGAGCCCCGTGGGCACCTTGCCGCCGCCGTCGCCGGTAAGCGCCACGTCGTCGGCGAGCAGCTCCACGAGGGCGTCCACGTCGCCCAGCTCGGTCGCCGCGATGAACCGCCGCACCAGCTCCTCGGCGTGCGGGTCCGGCCGGCCGGCGCGTCCCTCGGGGACGTCGTCCTGCCGGGCCGCGACGCGACGCCGCGCCCGCGACGCGAGCTGCCTCGCGGCGAGCTCGGTGGTGCCGATCACCTGCGCGGACTCGCGGTGCGGGTAGCCGAAGACGTCGTGCAGCAGGAAGGCGGCCCGCTCGGCCGGGGTGAGGGTCTCCAGGAGCACCAGGAATGCGGTGGACAGGTCGTCGGCGAGCTCCGCGTGCGCGGCGGCCTCCCGCCCGGCCGAGCCGGCGGCCACGACGTCGCCCACGAGCGGCTCGGGCACCCACTCGCCCACGTACGACTCGCGCCGCACCCGCGCCGAGCGCAGCACGTCCAGCGCGATCCGCGTCGCCACCGTGGTCGTGTACGCGGCGGGGTTGAGCACCTCGTCGTCGACGGTGCCCGCGGGCGCGACGCGCAGCAGGGCCTCCTGCGCCACGTCCTCGGCCTCCGTCACGCTGCCGAGCATCCGGTACGCGGCGCCGAACGCGACCCGCCGCAGGTCCTCCAGGTCCGCCGGGGCGGTGGCGGGGCGTCCGGTGCGTCGTCGCGGGGAGCTGTCCGTGCGGGGCATGCCGCCCATCCTTCCCGGGACGGTCGTTCCGTCCCCGCAGGGTCGACGGCGCGGCGCCGCCCGACGTGACACGCCACCCCGGAGTCAGGGCCCGAGACCCGGCCCGCGACCGGGTGCGGCGGCGCGCCGCGCGCCCCAGCATGGGCCCATGGGAGACGTCGAGGACTACCTGACCACGCTGTCCGGCCCGGAGCGCGAGGCCGTGGCCCGGGTGTACGAGCGGGCCCGCGCGCTCGTGCCCGACGTCGAGGAGGGCCGCAGCTACGGCATGCCGGCGCTGCGCTACCGCGGCAGCCCGCTCGTCAGCGCCATGGTCACGCGCACGCACGTCGGCCTGTACCCGTTCAGCCCGGACGTGGTCGCGGCGCTCGCGGGCGACCTGCGCGGGTTCCGTAGCACCAAGGGCTCGATCTCCTTCCAGCCGGACGCGCCGCTTCCGGACGACGTGGTCGACCGCCTCGTGCTCGCCCGGCGGGACGAGATCGACGCCGCTCGGGCCCGCTGAGCCCCCTGGCTCAGGCCGGGGGCACGTTGACGTTGCCGCGGAACAGGTTCTGCGGGTCGTAGCGCCGCTTGACGTCCCGCAGCCGGTCCCACGTGGCACCCGGGTAGGCGGCACGCGCGGTGTCGAGGCCGCCGTCGAGCGCGAAGTTCACGTAGGCGCCGTCCGCCTGGCGCAGACGGTCGGCGAGCGCGTCGACCCACGGCGTGTACCCGGCGGCGGTGGCCGCGTCGGGGGCGACGGCGGCGACGTTGCCGACCAGCCGCGCCTGGCGGTGTGCGAACGCGGTGGCGTCGGTGGGCACGTCGGACACGGCGCCGCCGAGCACCCGCAGCTGCGCGGCGCGCATCAGGGCGTCGGAGTCCTGGAGCTCGCCGAGCAGGTGCGCGGCCGCGGCCTCGTCGACGCCGTCGGCGAAGAACGTGCGCCCGGTCGCGACGACGGGGCCGCCCGCCGGCCCACCCTCGAGCAAGCTGGGGTAGGCCGCCGGCCGCACGCCGTCGAGCAGCGCGCCGCCGGCCCGCGCGGCGACGTCGCGCAGGGGGGCCAGCGCGGCGTCGGCGTCCTCGGGCGCCCCCGACCAGCAGACGTTCGCCATCACGACCAGCCGCCCGTGCCACTCGGCGGGGATCATGGGCATCGGCGGCGCGGGCATCACCATGACGATCGCGGTCAGCCCGGCCGGGGCGGCGTCGGCGGCCGCGAGCACCCCGGCGACGCTCCCGGGCGTGGCGGGCAGGAGCATGACGCCGCCCACCACCTGCGACACCTCGTGCAGCGCGAACCGGAACCGCGTCACGACGCCGAAGTTGCCGCCGCCGCCGCGCAGCGCCCAGAAGAGGTCGGGCTCGTGCTCGGCGTCGGTGCGGACCACCTCGCCGTCGGCGGTCACGACCTCGGCGCCCAGCAGGCTGTCGATCGTCATGCCGAGGGAGCGGGACAGCAGCCCGACGCCGCCGCCGAGGGTGATCCCGCCGACGCCCACCGTCCCGGTGTCGCCGAACGGGGTGGCGAGGCCGTGCTCGCCCGCGGCGCCCGAGTAAGCGCCGGCGGTGATCCCGCCGCCCGCCCACGCGGTGCGGCCCTCGACGTCCAGCTCGAGGCCGTCCAGGGCCCGCAGGTCGAGGGTGAGGGCGCCGTCGCCCGTGCCGAGGCCGTACACGGAGTGACCGCCGGAGCGAACCGACACCTCTGCGCCGGCGTCGCGCGCGAACCGCACGGCGGCGGCGACGGCAGCCGTGTCGGAGGGCCGCACGATCGCGGCCGGACGGTGCTCCACCCCGCCGGGCTCGATCGCCCGGGCGGCGGCGTACCCGTCGTCGTGGGGCGCGACCACGACTGCATCGCCGCCCAGGGCGGCGCGGAGATCGTCGGCGGACAGGCCGGCGGGGGACGTGGGGGGAATCGAGGGCGTGGACATCAGGTCTCCCGGGCAGACGGTGGGTGTCCGGGTCGCCGCGGCGGCCCGGTGCTGCGGACGTGCGGGGTGGTGCCGACGGTCGTGCTGTCCGCGACCGCCAACGGGTCGTGCCGGCGGTCGCGCGACGGGCGTGCAGGGTGGTGACCGTGCGCGCGCGTGATCCTCATCGGGCAGCATCCCCCAGACCTGACGGGGTGGCGAGGGAATTCGTGACGGCATCCTCCGGCGCACGACGCGGCGCACTGTCGGGTGCACGGGACGGGGCGGGCCGCGTGCGCCCGGCCAGCGCCGTCGCCACGAGCGCGAGCACGGCCGCGAGCGCCAGACAGACGGCGTAGGCCGCCGCGCCGACCCGGTCGTGCAGGGCCCACAGCAAGGCGCCCGTGCCGGTGAGCGCGAGGGCGGACGCGGCCGCGTCGGCCACCTGGAGCACCGACATGGACACGCCCTGCGCGGCCGGGGGCGCGAGCTCGAGGACGAGCAGGTTGAGGGTGGGGAACATCAGGCCCATGCCGAGCCCGCTCAGCACCCAGGGCGCCGCCGCGGCGACCAGGGGCACGCTCGGCAGGACGAGGAGCGCGACGCCCGCGGTGCCCAGCGCGAGGGACGCGCCGCCGAGGCGGAGGAACCCCGCGTGCGACATCCCACCCAGCCCGCGCCCGCGCGCCCACGACCCGGCCGACCACCCGAGGACGTGCAGCGTGAGGACCGCGCCGGCGAACGCCGGGGCCAGACCGCGCTCGCGCGTGAGCGCCAGCGGCAGCAGCACCTGGGCACCCACGAACGCGGCGGCGACGAGCGCCCGCACGAGCACGACCGAGCCCAGGCCGCGGTCGCCACGCAGCACCTGCCCCACGACGTCCCGCCACGCCGCCGCCTCCCCGCTCTCGGCGGCGGGCGGCCCGGCAGGCGGGGAGGACGGCGTGGCCGGCCCGGACCGGCGCCCGGCCGCGAGGGCGGGCCGCAGCGCCAGCAGGGCCGGCACGGCCAGCACGGGCACGGCGAGGAACACCCACCGCCACCCGAGGTACTGCGTGACAGCCCCGGCGAGCAGCGGCCCCACCACCCCCGGCACCACCCACGCGGCGGCGAACCACGCGAAGACCTTCGCCCGGCGCTCCTCGGGGAAGACGCGCGCCACCAGCACGAAGATCGCGACCCCCTCGATGCCGCTGCCCACGCCCTGCAGGGCGCGGCCGACCAGGAGCACCGGCATGCTCGGCGCCAGTCCTGCGACGAGCAGCCCGGCGAGGAACAGGGAGATGCCGGCAAGCAGCGGCGGCGTCGGTCCCCGCCGGTCCGTCCAGCGGCCCGCGACGAGCATCCCCACGACGCCCGCGGCCGAGCCCGCCGCGAAGGCGAGGGTGTACAGCCGCAGCCCGTCGAGCTCGGCGGCCACCGTGGGCATCGCGGTGGCCACGGCGAGCGCCTCGAACGCCCCGAGCGCCACGTACGCCACCATCCCGGCCAGGACCGTCCGCTGCGCGCGCGGCCCCAGGTGCGCGGCGCTCACCCGAGCACGACCTTGCCCACGGTGCGGCGCTCCGCCAGCTCGCGGTGCGCCCGCGCGGCCTCCGCGAACGCCACCCGGTGGGTCAGCACGCGCCACTCGCCCGACGCCGCCCGCTCGAGCGCGCGCTGCTGGTAGGCCCGCAGGTCGCCGAACGCCGGGGCCCCCGGCCCGACGACGGGGCGCACCTCGACCCTGTCGCCGGTGGGGGTGACGGCGCTCGCGGCCACCGGGTTGGGCCGCCCCGAGGCCCAGCCGAGCACCACGAGCCGCCCGCCGGACGACAGGAGGGCGGACGCGTCGCGGGCGGTGTCGCCACCGACGCCGTCGAGGACGACGGTCGCGGCGGGGACCCCGAACCGGGCGAGGGCGGCGCGCGCGTGGTCGGGCCAGGCGGGGTCGAGGACGTCGAGGACGGCGACGTGCCGGCCGCCGTCGGGCACGAGGCCGCGCACGGCGCGGACCTTGCGGGCGCCGCCGGCCAGGGCGACGACGCGGGCCCCGGCCGCCACCGCGGACTGCACGAACAGCGAGCCGAGCCCTCCGGCCGCGCCGGTGACGACCACGACGTCCTCGGCCCCGATCCCCGCGACCTCGAGCGTCATGAGCGCCATCCGCCCCGTGCCGATCATGGCGATCGCCTCGGCGACGCCGAGCCGGTCGGGCAGGCGGTGCAAGGCGGCCTCGGGTGCGACGGCGAGGCGTGCGTACCCGCCGCCGTCGGGAGTGGCGCCGAGGTGTGCCGCCACGCGGGCCTCGAGCCAGGAGTCGTCGACGCCCGGGCCGACGGCGACGACGGTGCCCGCCACCTCCCGCCCCGGGATCGCGGGCAGGCGGGGCAGGGGGAGCGGACCGGCGGCCTCGCCGCGGCGCAGGGTGGCGTCCAGGAGGTGCACGCCGTGGGCCCGGGCGGCGACGAGGACCTGGCCTTGCCCGGGGACCGGGTCGGGGACCTGCTCCAGGACGAGCGTCTCGGGCGGGCCGTAGGTGTGGTGGCGGATGGCGTCCATGCGCCCATGCTCGGACCTGAACTATGGTTGAGGTCAACAGGGCGCGGCAAGGAGTGCGGTAGGGGAGAGCGACGGAGGTGCGAGGGTGCCGGAGCAGGTCGCCGAGAAGGTCCCGTGGGACCACGTGGAGCTGACCGTCGGGGAGCTGTCCGCCCGGAGCGGGGTGGCGGTGTCCGCGCTGCACTTCTACGAGCGGCGCGGCCTCATCGCGAGCCGTCGGACGGCGGGCAACCAGCGGCGCTACCGCCGCGACGTGCTGCGCCGCGTCGCCTTCATCCGGGTGTCGCAGCGCGTCGGCATCCCCCTGGCGCGCATCGGTGCGGCGCTCGACACGCTGCCCGCCGACCGCGCCCCGAACGTCCGCGACTGGGCACGGCTGTCGACGGCGTGGCGCAGCGATCTCGACGCCCGCATCGCGCAGCTCGAGCACCTGCGCGACGACCTCACCGACTGCATCGGGTGCGGCTGCCTGTCCCTCAGCCGGTGCGTGCTGGCCAACCCGCACGACGCCCTCGGCGACGACGGGCCGGGACCGCGGCGGCTGCTCACCGGCGGCGTCGCGGACGACCCGGGCACGGACGTGCCGCGCGCGCGGCGCTGACCCGACGGACGACCGGGACGCGGGTCCGGGCGCCGCCGTACCCTCGGGCCATGACACACGTCCTCGTCCTCAACGGTCCCAACCTCGGTCGGCTCGGCGTGCGCGAGCCGGAGATCTACGGCCACGCGTCCATGGCCGACCTCGAGCGCGAGGCGGAGGTGTGGGGGAGTGAGCTCGGGGTGACCGTCGACGTGCGGCAGACGGACGACGAGTCCGAGCTCGTGGGTTGGCTGCACGAGGCCGTCGACGTGCGCGCGCACGTCGTGCTCAACCCGGCGGCGTTCACCCACTACAGCTACGCGCTGCGCGACGCCGCGGCGCAGGTGACGTCGTCGGGCCTGCTGCTGGTCGAGGTGCACCTGTCGAACCCCGCGTCGCGCGAGTCGTTCCGCCACTACTCCGTGGTCGCGGGGATCGCGACGGGCACGGTCGCGGGCTTCGGGTTCGACTCCTACCGGCTCGCGTTGTCGGCCCTGACGCACAAGCTTCAAGGCTGAAGCGCTTGGGCTCAAGGGTCTGAACTTGGGCGGGAACAAGATTCCACTCTTGTGCGGGCGGAATCAACGTCTTAGCCTTGATCCATGATCGTGGTGACGGCGGACCAGCGGGGCAGCACCGGGGCGGGTGACCGCGTGCCCGAGGTGCTGGAGCTCGTGGCCTCCCGGGTCGCCAGGCGGCCCGGCGTCGTCCTGCCCTTCGACCGCACCGTGGGCGACGAGATCCAGGGACTCCTCGAGGCCGACGACGACGGGTCCGCGCTGGCCGTCGACGTCGTCCTCGACCTCGTCCGCGACGGCGGCTGGTCCGTGGGCGTCGGGCTGGGCGCCGTCGGCCGGCCGCTGCCCGCCGCGTCGCGCGCCGCGTCAGGGCCGGCGTTCGTCCGCGCGCGGGAGGCGGTCGAGCGCGCGAAGCGGCGCGGCCGGGGGAGCGTGCCCCTCGCGGTCGTGGGCGACGACGCGGAGCCGCACGCCACCATCGCCCGGGACGCGCAGGCGCTGCTTCACCTCCTGGGAGCGGTCGTCGCGCGCCGCTCCGCCGCCGGGTGGGAGGCGGTCGATACGCTCCTCGCGCAGCGGGGCCCCGCGCCGCAGCGCGCGTCCGCCGCGGCGCTGGGCGTGAGCGAGCAGGCGGTGAGCCAGCGGCTGCGGGCGGCGCTGTGGGCCGAGGACGAGGCGGCCCGGCCGCTGGCGGCGCGCCTCCTGCGCGCGGCGGGGGCGGACCCGGCCGACGGCGGGGGCGAGGACGGCGGGCCGGACGAGGGCCCGGCGCAGGACACGGCGCTGGACACGGAGGAGGTGCGCGGACGGTGAGCTTCGCGATGGTGGCCACGGGCGTCGCGGTGTGGGTCGTCGCGCTCGGGGCGAGCGTGGGTGGCGGCGCGTGGCTGGTGCCGTGGGTGCTGCGGCACGCCGAGGGCGAGCCGCAGGCGGCCGCGGAGGCGGTCGCCGTGCTGCGGGGCGGCACGTGGATCGGTCTCCTGGAGCGCCTGGCCGTCACCGGCTCGCTGCTCGCCGGCTACCCGGAGGGAGTCGCGGTGGTCGTCGCGGTGAAGGGCCTCGGCCGGTTCTCCGAGCTGCGGGAGCACCCGGTGGCCAGCGAGAGGTTCGTCGTCGGCACGCTCGCCTCTCTGGCCTGGTCGGCGGCGCTCGGCATCGCCGGACACGCCGTGCTCGTGGCGCTGTAGAATGCTCTGGGCCCTTTGCGGCCCACCGAACGTCGACATCTGCTCCGTACCCCGACCCCGAGGACGATCAAGAACGTGGCTACCTCCAACGACATCAAGAACGGCACCGTGCTCCGCATCGACGGTCAGCTCTGGTCGATCATCGAGTTCCAGCACGTCAAGCCGGGCAAGGGTGGCGCGTTCGTCCGGACGAAGATGAAGAACGTCCTCTCCGGCAAGGTCGTCGACAAGACCTTCAACGCGGGCATCAAGATCGAGACCGCGAACGTGGACCGCCGCGACTTCCAGTACCTGTACATGGACGGCGCCGACTACGTGTTCATGGATACCGACACGTACGACCAGATCACCGTGCCGGCCGCCACCGTCGGCGACGCGAGCAACTACATGCTCGAGGGCATGAACATCATGGTCGCCTCCAACGACGGCACCCCGCTGTACGTCGAGCTGCCGTCGTCCGTGGTCCTGGAGATCACCTACACGGAGCCGGGCCTGCAGGGCGACCGCTCCACCGGCGGCACCAAGCCGGCCACCCTCGAGACGGGCGCGGAGATCCAGGTCCCGCTGTTCCTCGAGCAGGGCACCAAGGTGAAGGTCGACACGCGTGACGGGTCGTACCTCGGCCGCGTGAACGACTGACGGGCGCCTGCTGACATGGGTGCACGCACCAAGGCGCGCAAGCGCGCCGTCGACATCCTCTTCGAGGCCGAGCAGCGCGGGCTGGACCCGCAGGTGCTCGTCGCGGACCGCGTGATCGAGCCGCACACCGAGGCGGCGGTGCCGCAGTACACGGTGGACCTCGTCGAGGGCGTGGTCGCCCACCTCGAGCGCATCGACGAGCTGCTGGCCACCTACTCCCAGGGGTGGACCGTGGAGCGCATGCCCGCGGTCGACCGGGCGCTGCTGCGGATCGGCACGTGGGAGCTGCTCTACAACGACGACGTCCCGGACGCCGTCGCGGTGGACGAGGCGGTCGACCTGGCCGGCCAGCTCTCGACCGACGACTCGCCGTCGTTCGTCAACGGCCTCCTCGGCCGGCTCGTCGACATCAAGCCGACGCTGCTCATCTGAGCGGCCTGCATCGCCGAACAGGCGGTTGCTCCCGGAATGCGGCCCCGAGCGCCGCGATACCGGGAGCAACCGCCTGTTCGGCGTTCCGGGCGCAGAGTTCCGGGCGCAGCGTCCCGAGCCGGTGTGACGCACGCCGCGCCCGCATCGTGGGCACGCTCACGGGCGCCCCGGAGGCGACGGGATAAGGTGGAGACCGTCAGAACGACACCCTTTAACACCGTCCCGTGAGGCGGAGAAGGAGGTCGCCAGTGACTGCTGGCACCGGCATGCCCGGAACACCCGAACCGCGTGACGTCCCCGAGGGGACCGTCGTGCTCGGCGCGAGCGACGTCGCCCGCGCCCTCACCCGGATCGCGCACGAGATCGTCGAGCGCGCCAAGGGTGCCGAGGACGTCGTCCTGCTCGGTATCCCCACCCGCGGCGTGACCCTCGCCGCGCGCCTCGCGCAACGGCTCGCGAGCATCGACCCGGCCTTCGACCCGGAGGGCGACCTCGGCGAGCTCGACGTCACGATGTACCGCGACGACCTGCGTCGCCAGCCCACCCGCGCGGTCGGCGTCACCCGCCTGCCCGCGTCGGGGATCGAGGGCAAGACGGTCGTCCTGGTCGACGACGTGCTCTTCTCCGGCCGCACCATCCGCGCGGCCCTCGACGCCATCGGCGACCTCGGGCGCCCGCAGGCCGTGCGCCTCGCGTGCCTCGTGGACCGCGGGCACCGCGAGCTGCCGATCCGGCCCGACTTCGTCGGCAAGAACCTCCCCACGGCGCAGACGGAGCGCGTGCGCGTGCTTCTCGCCGAGGTGGACGGCACGGACGCCGTGGTGATCAGCGGGCGCGAGCCCGGCGCCGGCGCCCCGTCCGCCGATCCCGCGGCCGAGGGGGGTGCGCGATGAGGCACCTGCTGTCCACCGCGGACCTGGCCAAGGACGAGGCGATCGAGCTGCTCGACACCGCCGCGCAGATGGCGGCCACGCAGTCCCGGGCGATCAAGAAGCTCCCGACGCTGCGGGGCCGCACGGTGGTGAACCTGTTCTTCGAGGACTCCACCCGCACGCGGATCTCGTTCGAGACGGCGGCCAAGCGGCTGTCCGCAGACGTCATCAACTTCTCGGCCAAGGGGTCGAGCGTGTCCAAGGGCGAGTCGCTCAAGGACACCGCGCTCACGCTGCACGCCATGGGGGCGGACGCCGTGGTGGTCCGGCACTGGGCGTCGGGCGCGCCGTACCAGCTGGCGCACGCCGGCTGGCTGGACGCCGCCGTGCTCAACGCCGGCGACGGCACCCACATGCACCCCACGCAGGCGCTGCTGGACGCGTACACGATCCGCCGGCACCTCGGCGGCCACGGCGGCGGCCTGCGCCGCGGCGGGGACGACGGCGTCGATGCGGACCTGGCCGGCGTGCGCGTCGCGATCGTCGGCGACGTGCTGCACTCGCGCGTCGCGCGGGCGAACGTGTGGCTGCTGCGCACCCTCGGCGCCGAGGTGACGCTCGTCGCGCCGCCCACGCTGCTGCCCGTCGGGGTCGAGGCCTGGCCCTGCCGCACGTCCTACGACCTGGACGCGACGCTCGCGGAATGGCAGCCGGACGCCGTGATGATGCTGCGCGTGCAGCGCGAGCGGATGTCCGGCGGCGCGGGTGCGTTCTTCCCGAGCCCGCTGGAATACACCCGCTACTTCGGCCTCGACGCGCGCCGCCTGGCGCTGCTGCCGGCGCACTCCATCGTCATGCACCCCGGGCCGATGAACCGCGGTCTGGAGATCTCCGCCGAGGCGGCGGACTCCGACCGCGCGGTCATCGTGGAGCAGGTCGCCAACGGCGTCGCCGTGCGCATGGCCTCGCTCTACCTGCTGCTGTCCGGCACCTCCTCGTCCGCCCCTGTCTCGAGCACCACCGAAGGGACCGCCCTGTGACCACCACCTACGTGCTGCGCGGGGCCCGGCCCCTCGGCGGCGAGCCCGCCGACGTCGTCCTGTCCGACGGCGTGATCACCCAGGTCGCGGCCCCCGGCGCCGCGGAGGTCCCCGCCGGGGACGACGTCGTGGAGATCGCGGCCGACGGGCACGTCCTGCTGTCCGGCCTGGTCGACCTGCACACGCACCTGCGCGAGCCGGGCCGCGAGGACGCCGAGACCGTCGCGTCGGGCACCCGCGCCGCGGCGGCGGGCGGCTTCACCGCCGTGCACGCCATGGCGAACACGTCGCCGGTCGCGGACACCGCGGGCGTCGTCGAGCAGGTGTGGCGCCTCGGCCAGGAGGCCGGCTGGGTCGACGTGCACCCGGTCGGGGCCGTCACCGTGGGCCTGGGCGGCGAGCGCCTCGCCGAGCTGGGCGCCATGGCCGACTCGGCCGCCCGCGTCCGCGTCTTCTCCGACGACGGCAAGTGCGTGCACGACCCGATCCTCATGCGCCGCGCCCTGGAGTACGTCAAGGCGTTCGACGGCGTCGTCGCCCAGCACGCGCAGGAGCCGCGCCTCACCGAGGGCGCCCAGATGAACGAGGGCGTCGTCTCCGCGGAGATCGGCCTGGCCGGCTGGCCCGCCGTGGCGGAGGAGGCGATCATCGCCCGCGACGTGCTGCTCGCCGAGCACGTCGGCTCGCGCCTGCACGTGTGCCACCTGTCCACCGCCGGGTCCGTCGAGATCGTCCGGTGGGCCAAGGGCCGCGGCATCGACGTGACCGCCGAGGTGACGCCGCACCACCTGATCCTCACCGACGAGCTGGCCCGCACGTACGACCCGACCTACAAGGTGAACCCGCCGCTGCGCACGGCCGAGGACGTCGAGGCGGTGCGCCAGGGCCTGGCCGACGGCACCATCGACATCGTCGCCACCGACCACGCCCCGCACACCCGCGAGGACAAGGACTGCGAGTGGGGCGCCGCGGCGTTCGGCATGACCGGGCTGGAGACGGCCCTGTCGGTCGTGCAGGCCACGATGGTCGACACGGGCCGGCTGGGCTGGGCCGACGTCGCCCGCGTCCTGTCGGCGAACCCCGCGCGCATCGGGCGGATCGACGACGCCCACGGCCGTCCCGTCGCGGTGGGCGAGCCTGCCAACCTCACGCTGGTGGACCCGGCCGCGACCCGCGTCGTCGACGGCGCCGCCCAGGCCTCCGCGAGCGGCAACACCCCGTTCGCCGGGCGCGAGCTGCCCGGGCGGGTGGTGGCGACCTTCCTGCGCGGGCGCGCCACCGTCCTGGACGGCGCACCCGTGGAGCACGCCGCCGCCACGCGGGGAGGGGCGCGATGAACCTCCCCATGCCCGTCGCCGTCGGCATCTGGGTCGTGATCGGCGTCCTGCTGCTGCTGGTGGTCCTCACCGGCCGGCGGCGCCTCGCGGCCCGCACCCGCGACACGGTCCCGGTGCCGCCGGTGGCGCCCGAGGACCTCGGCGCGCTGCGCCTCGGCCCGCTGGACGCCACCTACGTGTCCTCGACGCTCGCGGGCGACTGGCTCGCCCGCGTCGGGGCGCACCACCTCGGCGACCGCTCCACCGCCCACGTCACGGTGCACGACGCCGGCGTCCTGGTCGAGCGCGACGGCGCCCCTGACGTGTTCGCCCCCACGGCGGCGCTGCGCGGCGTCGGCCTCGCGCCCGGCATGGCCGGCAAGTACGTCGGCGCCGACGGCCTGGTCGTCGTGACCTGGGAGGACCCGGAGGCGGGCGGCGTGCCCGCGGTCGCCCTCGACACCGGCCTGCGCACGCGCCACGAACCCGACCGCTCCCGCCTGGTCGACGCCGTGCGCCACCTCATGACCTCCGCCCCCGCACCGAAGGACGAGCAGTGACCTCCAGCTCCCTGACCAACCCCGCGACCAGCACGGCGCCCGCGGCCCACGCGGCCCTGCTCGTCCTCGAGGACGGCACGGTCGCCCGCGGCCGCGCGTACGGCGCCCGCGGTGCCACCTTCGGCGAGATCGTCTTCTCCACCGGCATGACCGGCTACCAGGAGACCCTCACCGACCCGTCCTACCACCGGCAGATCGTCGTGATGACGGCCCCGCACGTCGGGAACACCGGCATCAACGACGAGGACCCGGAGTCCGGCAAGATCTGGGTGGCTGGCTACGTGCTGCGCGACCCCGCCCGTCGCGTCTCGTCCTGGCGTGCGGACCGCTCGCTCGAGGAGGAGCTCGCCGCGCAGGGCGTCGTGGGCATCAGCGAGGTCGACACCCGCAAGCTGACCCGCCACCTGCGCGAGCTCGGCGTGATGCGCGCCGGCATCTTCTCCGGCGACGCCCTCGTGCGCGAGGTCGCGGGCGGCACGCTCGTCGAGCGGTCCGTCCCCGAGCTGGTCGCCGAGGTGCAGGCCTCCCCGCAGATGGCGGGCGCCAACCTCTCCCCGGAGGTCACGACCGCCCACCCGTACGTCGTCGAGCCGTCGGGCGACTTCGCGGGGCAGGAGCCGCTGGCGACCGTCGTCGCCGTCGACCTCGGTATCAAGGCGATGACCCCGGCGCGCCTCGCCCAGCGGGGCGTGCGCGTGCACGTCGTGCCCCAGTCGGCCACCATCGCCGACGTCGAGGCCCTCCTGCCCACCGACGGCTCGCCGTCCGGTGTGTTCTTCTCCAACGGTCCCGGCGACCCGTCGTCGGCCACCCACGAGATCGAGCTGCTGCGCGGCGTCCTGGACCGGGGCATCCCGTTCTTCGGCATCTGCTTCGGCAACCAGCTGCTCGGCCGCGCGCTCGGGTACGGCACCTACAAGCTCGGGTACGGCCACCGCGGCATCAACCAGCCCGTCATGGACCGCACCACCGGCAAGGTCGAGGTCACCGCGCACAACCACGGGTTCGCCGTCGACGCGCCGCTGGACGCCGTGAGCACCGCCCCGCACGACGCCGAGCGCACCGACGGCCCCGCCTACGGGCGCGTGATCGTCTCCCACGTCGGCCTCAACGACCAGGTGGTCGAGGGCCTGACCGCGCTCGACATCCCCGCCTTCTCCGTGCAGTACCACCCCGAGGCCGCCGCAGGTCCGCACGACAGCGCCTACCTGTTCGACCGCTTCGTGGAGCTCATGACCACGCGCCGGCCCGTGACCGTCCCCGCCGAGGCGCTCGCCGCCCTCTCGTCCACTCCCGCCGCCGGCGAGAAGGAGAACTGATGCCCCGCCGTTCCGACCTCTCGTCCGTCCTCGTCATCGGCTCCGGCCCGATCGTCATCGGTCAGGCCTGCGAGTTCGACTACTCCGGCACGCAGGCCTGCCGCGTGCTCAAGGAGGAGGGCCTGCGCGTCGTCCTCGTGAACTCCAACCCGGCCACGATCATGACCGACCCGGAGTTCGCCGACGCCACCTACGTCGAGCCGATCACCACCGACGTCCTCACCTCGATCATCGCCAAGGAGCGCCCCGACGCCCTCCTGCCCACCCTGGGCGGCCAGACGGCGCTCAACGCCGCCATCGCCCTCGACGAGGCCGGCGTCCTGGAGCAGTACGACGTCGAGCTCATCGGCGCGAACATCCCCGCCATCCAGAAGGGCGAGGACCGCCAGCAGTTCAAGGACGTCGTGGCCAAGTGCGGCGGCGAGTCCGCCCGCTCCGTCATCGTGCACACCGTGGAGGAGGCCGTCGCCGCGGCCGGCGACCTGGGCTACCCGATGGTCGTGCGCCCGTCCTTCACCATGGGCGGCCTCGGCTCCGGCTTCGCCTACGACGAGGCGGAGCTGCGCCGCATCGTCGGACAGGGCCTGCACTACTCGCCGACCACCGAGGTGCTCCTGGAGGAGTCCATCCTCGGCTGGAAGGAGTACGAGCTCGAGCTCATGCGCGACAAGGACGACAACGTCGTGGTCGTCTGCTCCATCGAGAACGTCGACCCCGTCGGCGTGCACACCGGCGACTCCGTCACCGTCGCCCCCGCGATGACGCTCACCGACCGCGAGTACCAGAAGCTGCGCGACATCGGCATCGCCGTCATCCGCGAGGTCGGCGTCGACACCGGCGGCTGCAACATCCAGTTCGCCGTCGACCCCGACACCGGGCGCATCATCGTCATCGAGATGAACCCGCGCGTCTCGCGCTCCTCGGCCCTGGCCTCCAAGGCCACCGGCTTCCCGATCGCGAAGATCGCCGCCAAGCTCGCCGTCGGCTACACCCTCGACGAGATCCCGAACGACATCACCCGCGTCACCCCGGCCAGCTTCGAGCCCACGCTCGACTACGTGGTCGTCAAGGTGCCCCGGTTCGCGTTCGAGAAGTTCCCGGCCGCCGACCCGACGCTCACCACCACCATGAAGTCGGTGGGCGAGGCCATGGCGCTGGGCCGAAACTTCACCGAGGCCCTCGGCAAGGCTCTGCGCTCCATCGACAAGGGCGGCGTCTCCTTCCACTGGGACGGCGCCGCGCCGTCGGGCGCGGACCTCGACCAGCTCCTCGCCGAGATCGTGCGGCCCACCGAGCACCGCATGGTCGGCGTGCAGCAGGCGCTGCGCGCCGTCGTCGCCGGGCATACGACCCTCGAGGCCGTGTTCGAGGCCACCAAGATCGACCCCTGGTTCCTCGATCAGATCCTCCTCATGAACGAGGTCGCCGCCGAGGTCGCCACCAGCGTCACCCTCACCGAGGACGTGCTGCGCCGCGCCAAGCGGCACGGCCTGTCCGACGTGCAGGTCGCCCGCCTGCGTGGCATGGGCGCCTCGGGGGAGGCCACCGTCCGCGAGGTGCGGCGCGCCCTCGGCGTCCGCCCCGTCTACAAGACGGTCGACACCTGCGCCGCCGAGTTCGCCGCGACCACGCCCTACCACTACTCGACCTACGACGAGGAGTCCGAGGTGGCGCCCCGCGAGCGCGAGGCCGTCATCATCCTCGGCTCCGGCCCCAACCGCATCGGCCAGGGCATCGAGTTCGACTACTCCTGCGTGCACGCCGCCCTGACCCTGTCGGAGCGGTACGACACCATCATGGTCAACTGCAACCCGGAGACCGTCTCGACGGACTACGACACCTCCGACCGCCTGTACTTCGAGCCCCTCACCTTCGAGGACGTCCTCGAGGTCTACGAGGCCGAGCTCGCCGCCGGCCCCGTCAAGGGCGTCATCGTGCAGCTCGGCGGGCAGACGCCGCTGGCCCTCGCCCAGCGCCTCGCCGACGCCGGCGTGCCGATCCTCGGCACCTCGCCCGAGGCCATCGACGCCGCCGAGGACCGCGGCATCTTCGGCCAGGTCCTGCTCGACGCCGGTCTCCCCGCCCCGGCGTTCGGCACGGCCCGGTCCCTCGGCCAGGCCCGCGAGGTCGCCGAGACCATCGGCTACCCGGTGCTCGTGCGCCCGTCGTACGTGCTCGGCGGCCGCGGCATGGAGATCGTGTACTCCGTCGACCAGCTCGCCGAGTACGTCGAGCGGGCGCTCGCGGCCGCCGCCGCGGACGAGCGCACGGCCGGCGGGCTCCTGCCCGCGCCGCTGCTCATCGACCGCTTCCTCGACGACGCGATGGAGATCGACGTCGACGCCCTGTACGACGGCGAGGAGATGTTCCTCGGCGGCGTCATGGAGCACATCGAGGAGGCCGGCATCCACTCGGGCGACTCGGCCTGCGTGCTGCCGCCCGTGTCCCTCTCGACGGCCGAGATCGAGCGCATCCGCCGCTCCACCGAGGCGATCGCCCGCGGCGTGGGGGTGCGCGGCCTGCTCAACGTGCAGTACGCGCTGGTCTCGGACGTCCTGTACGTGCTCGAGGCCAACCCGCGCGCGTCGCGCACCGTGCCGTTCGTCTCCAAGGCCACCGGCACCTCGATGGCCAAGGCCGCGGCCCGCGTCATGGTCGGCGAGTCGATCGCCGAGCTGCGCGCGGCGGGCGTGCTGCCCGCCGAGGGCGACGGCGGCACGCTTGACCTCGGGGCGCCGCTCGCGGTCAAGGAGGCCGTGCTTCCGTTCAAGCGGTTCCGCACCGCGGAGGGCCAGGTCGTCGACACGGTGCTCGGCCCGGAGATGCGCTCCACGGGCGAGGTCATGGGCTTCGACAAGGACTTCCCGCACGCGTTCGCGAAGTCGCAGGCCGCCGCGTTCGGCGGGCTGCCCACGGCGGGCCGGGTGTTCGTCTCGGTCGCCGACCGCGACAAGCGTTCGATCGTGTTCCCGGTGAAGCGGCTGGAGGAGCTGGGCTTCGAGGTGCTCGCGACCTCGGGCACCGCCCAGGTGCTGCGCCGCAACGGCATCGGGAGCACCGTCGTGCGGAAGTTCTCCGAGGGTCGCGGCGCCGACGGCGAGCCGACCATCGTCGACCTCATCACCGACGGTAGCGTCGACCTCGTGGTCAACTCCCCGTCCGGCCAGGGCGCGCGCGCCGACGGCTACGAGATCCGCGCCGCCACGACGGCCGCGGACAAGCCGATGATCACCACGGTGGACCAGCTCGCGGCGGCGGTGCAGGGCATCGAGGCGGTCCGCGGCGGCCCGTTCGACGTGGCCAGCCTCCAGGAGCACACGGCCGCCACGGCGGCCCGGCTCGCGGGGGAAGACGTCGTGGCCGGGGTGTCGGCGTGAGCGCCGCGACCGTGCCGTTCGGCGCACGGCTCGCCGCGGCGATGGACGCCCACGGGCCCTTGTGCGTCGGCATCGACCCGCACGCGTCGCTGCTGGCGGCGTGGGGGCTGGGCGACGACGCCGCCGGGGTCCGCGAGTTCGGGCTCCGCGTGGTCGACGCGCTCGGCGGACGAGTCGCGGCGTTCAAGCCGCAGGCCGCGTTCTTCGAGCGGCACGGCTCGGCCGGCGTCGCCGCCCTGGAGGACGTGATCGCCGCGTCCCGCGCCGTCGGCACGCTGACCGTCGTCGACGCCAAGCGCGGCGACATCGGCTCGACCATGGGCGCGTACGCCGACGCGTTCCTCGCGGACGGCTCGCCGCTCGCGGGGGACGCCGTGACCGTGTCGCCGTACCTGGGGTTCGGCTCGCTGGCCCCGGCCGCCGAGCTCGCGGCCCGCACCGGCCGCGGCATCTTCGTGCTGTGCCTCACCTCGAACAAGGAGGGCCATGAGGTGCAGCACGCGGTCGGCCCCGACGGCGTGAGCGTCGCGGCCTCCGTCGCCGCCCAGGCCGCCGTGCTCAACGCCGGCGCCGTCGCCGAGGGGCTGCCGATGGGCTCGGTCGGGCTCGTCGTCGGTGCCACCGTCGGCGACGCGGCCCGCGAGACCGGCACGGACCTGGTGGCCGTGAACGGCCCGTTGCTCGCCCCTGGCGTGGGCGCGCAGGGCGCGGGGGAGCGCGAGCTCGCCCAGGTCTTCGGCCCGGCACGGCGGCGCGTGCTGGCGTCGTCCTCCCGCGGCGTCCTCGCCGCAGGCCCCGACGCCGACGGGCTGCGCGCCGCGGCCGCCACGGCGACCGCCGACGCACGCGCCGCGCTGCGGGGTTGACGGGCCCGCCCGGAAGCAGGGACCAGCACCGCCGAGGGCCGCACCCCGCGAGGGTGCGGCCCTCGGCCGTCGTCGCGCGTCCTCCGGAGGCCGGGGCGGGGTGCTCAGGACGGCGGAGCGAGCTGCCAGACCGACACGTGCCGCTCGCTCTCGGCGGTGAAGGGCGTGCCGTCCCAGTCCTCCCAGCGGTCCACGAGCCGCATCCCCGCGATCCGGGCCATGAGGTCCAGCTCGGCGGGCCACACGTACCGGAACGGCAGCCACCGGAAGCGTCCGGAGCCGTCCGCCCCGACCGTCACGTGGTTCGAGGTGAACCGCTGGGTCACCACGTCGATCCGGTCGAAGCCCACGTACCCGCCACCGGCGTCGTCGGGGGCGACGGCGAACGGCACGGTGTCCTGCCCGGGCGGCATGCGCCGCAGGGGCGGCACCCCCACCTCGACGACGAAGTGGCCGCCGGGGCGCAGGTGGGCCGCCGCGGTGCGGAAGCAGTCCACCTGGCCCTCCTGCGTGGTGACGTTCCCGATCGTGTTGAACACGAGGTACGCGACGGCGAACTCCCCGGGCACGCGGGCGCTCGTCATGTCGCCGATCGTCACCTCGACACGGTCGCCGCCGGGCTTGTCCGCGATCCGCGCGGCCATCGCGCGGGACAGCTCGATGCCGCGGGTGGGCACGCCCCGCAGCGCGAGCGGCGCGGCCACCCGGCCGGTGCCGACGGCGAGCTCGAGCGCCGCGCCGTCGCCGGCGAGCCCGGCCAGCACGTCCACGGTGCGCGCGACCACGTCGGGGTCGAACTCGGGGTCGGACGAGGTGTCGTAGCGGGCGGCCACGCTCTCCGGGAACCAGCCGTCGGCCGCGCTGTCGGGACCGTCGTCGGCACCGGTCTCGGGGGAGCCGTGGACGACGTCGTCGGGGGCGGTCCCGGGGGCCCGGGCGGAGGGCGGCGGATCGATGGCCATGCCGGCGACGCTAGGGCGGCGGTCGGGGCGCTGACGAGGGGATTTCCCCCCGCACGCGCCACCTGCGGAGATATCCTGACCCGTATGCCGCTTTCCTCCCGGTCGGCGGGTGGGGCGAACTGCCCTACGGATTGCCGCCTCCGCAGGTCGTGGCTACTTTCGAGTGAGCAGTTCCCTCATCAGCGGCTCGAGAAGAGTAGGTGACTTGCGTGGCTCTCCCCCCTCTCACCCCGGAACAGCGTGCGGCGGCCCTTGAGAAGGCGGCCGAGGCTCGGCGCGTGCGCGCCGAGATCAAGAACCGGTTGAAGTACTCCCAGGGCTCCCTCAAGGACGTGATCGAGCAGGGGCAGAAGGACGACGTCGTGGGCAAGCTCAAGGTCGTCTCGCTGCTCGAGTCGCTCCCCGGGGTCGGTAAGGTGAAGGCCCGGGCGATCATGGAGGAGATCGGGATCGCCGAGACCCGCCGGGTCCGCGGCCTCGGGCCGCACCAGGCTTCGGCGCTCATCGAGAGGTTTGGCTGACATTTCCGCACCACCCGCCGGCAGTCCGGCACCGCAGCAGGCCCCTGTCCCGGCGGACGCGGGCGCGAGGCCGGCCCGTCTGACCGTGCTCGCCGGGCCCACGGCCGTGGGCAAGGGCACAGTCTCCGCCGACATCCGCGCGCGCTACCCGCAGGTGTGGCTGTCGGTCTCGGCGACGACGCGGCCCCCGCGCCCCGGCGAGGTGCACGGGGTGCACTACCTGTTCGTCTCGCCCGAGGAGTTCGACCGGATGGTCGCCGAGGGCCAGATGCTCGAGTGGGCGGTCGTGCACGGGCGCAACCGGTACGGCACGCCGCGGGGGCCGGTCGAGGAGCACCTCGCCGCCGGGGTGCCCACGCTGCTGGAGATCGACCTGCAGGGTGCACGGCAGGTGCGGGACTCCATGCCGGACGCGCACTTCGTGTTCCTGTCCCCGCCGAGCTTCGATGAGCTGGTGCGGCGCCTCGTCGGGCGCGGGACCGAGGACGCCGAGGAGCGGGAGCGGCGCCTGAGCACCGCGCGCACGGAGCTCGCCGCCGAGGCGGAGTTCGACGTGACGATCGTCAACGACGACGTCACGCACGCCACCGACGAGCTCGCGCGCGTGATGGGTGTGACGTCCGCGACGCCACAGGTCACGCTGTAGGCCCTGCTGCGGTCCACCGCGCGTGCGCGGGTAGGATGGACCGCTGAACCCCGACCTTTCCTGAGACTGTCTGGAGTGTGACCCATGGCCGGAACCGTGGCCCAGCCCATCGGCATCACCGACCCGCCCATCGACGAGCTGCTCGAGCGCACCGACTCGAAGTACGGCCTCGTGCTGTACGCGTCGCAGCGCGCCCGCCAGATCAACGCCTACTACTCGCAGCTCAACGAGGGCCTGTTGGAGAACGTGGGCCCGCTGGTCGAGACCCGCAACCAGGAGAAGCCGCTCTCCATCGCGATGCGCGAGATCAACGAGGGCCTGCTCGTCTCGACGCCGGTCGAGGAGAAGCCCGAGGACGCCGCGGACCAGGTCGCCGAGCCCGGCGACGAGATCACCTTCTGACGCGTCGCCGTCGGGCGGTCGGGACGGGTAGCTGGCGATGAGGATCCTGCTGGGCGTCAGCGGCGGCATCGCCGCGTACAAAGCGGTGCTGCTGCTGCGCCTGCTGCGCGAGGAGGGCCACGCGGTGCGGGTGATCCCGACCGCGTCGGCCCTCCGTTTCGTGGGCGCCCCCACGTTCGAGGCGCTGTCGGGTGAGCCCGTCACCGACGAGGTGTTCGAGGACGTCGCCCACGTGCCGCACGTGGCGCTCGGCCAGGGCGCCGACCTCGTCGTCGTGGCACCCGCGACCGCCGACCTGCTGGCCCGCGCCGCGACCGGCCGGGCGGACGACCTCCTCACCTCGACCCTCCTCACGGCCCGCTGCCCGGTGGTGATGGCGCCCGCCATGCACACCGAGATGTGGGAGCACCCCGCCACCCGCGCGAACGTCGCGACGCTGCGCGAACGGGGCGTCACGGTGATCGACCCCGCCAGCGGCCGGCTCACGGGCGCCGACACCGGCCCGGGTCGCCTGCCCGAGCCGGAGGAGATCGCCCGCGTCGCCCTGGCTACGGTGCAAGGCGCCTCCGGCACGGCGGCGGTGCAGGACCTCGCGGGGCGCGCGGTCGTCGTCTCCGCCGGCGGCACCCGCGAGGCCATCGACCCCGTGCGCTTCATCGGCAACCGCTCCAGCGGACGGCAGGGCGCGGCGCTGGCCGAGGCCGCCCGCGCCCGCGGCGCCGACGTCACGCTGGTGGCCGCCAACCTCGACGACGCGGTGTGTGCCCCCGCGCGGGCAGCGGGCGTCGCCGTCGTCCCCGTGGAGTCCACCGCCGAGCTGCGCGACGCCGTGCGGACGGCCGCCGCGGACGCGGACGTCATCGTGATGGCGGCCGCCGTCGCCGACTTCCGCCCCGCCGAGGTGCCCGACGCCAAGATCAAGAAGGTGCCCGGCTCCGGCCCGGCGCCGATCGCCCTCGTGGAGAACCCGGACGTGCTCGCGGAGCTCGCGCGCGACCGGCTGCGCGCCGGGCAGCTCGTGGTCGGCTTCGCGGCCGAGACGGGGGACGCCGACGGGTCCGTCCTCGAGCACGGGCGGCGCAAGGCCCTGCGCAAGAGGGCCGACCTGCTCGCCGTGAACGCCGTGGGCGGCGGCCGCGGGTTCGGCGCCGCGACGAACGCCGTGACCGTCCTCGACGGGCGTGGCGAGGTCGTCGCGGAGACGGCAGGCTCCAAGCGCGAGGTGGCCGACGCGATCTGGGACGCCGTGACGAAGGCCCTGCCCACGATCTGAGATGTTCCCGGCATGTGAGATTTTCTCCTGCTCGGGGACGTGGCCGGGCGGGCTCGTGCCCGTAGGCTGTGCCGCATGACCGATGCGCTGCGCCTCTTCACGTCCGAGTCCGTGACCGAGGGCCACCCGGACAAGGTGTGCGACCAGATCTCCGACGCCATCCTGGACGCGCTGCTCGCGCAGGACCCGCACTCCCGCGTCGCCGTGGAGACGATGGTGACCACCGGCCTCGTGCACGTCGCCGGCGAGGTCACCACCGACGCGTACGTCGAGATCCCGCAGATCGTGCGCGAGGTCGTGCGCCGCATCGGCTACACGTCGTCGGCGATCGGCTTCGACGGCGACTCGTGCGGCGTGTCCGTGTCCATCGGGCAGCAGTCCCCGGACATCGCCCAGGGCGTCGACAAGAGCCTCGAGGACCGCGACGACGCGTCCGGCCCCGGCCTGGACCGCGACCCCCTCGACGCGCAGGGTGCCGGCGACCAGGGGCTGATGTTCGGGTACGCCACCGACGAGACGCCGTCCCTCATGCCGCTGCCCATCTGGACGTCGCACCGCCTCGCCGAGCGGCTCGCGGCCGTGCGCCGCTCCGGCGAGCTGCCCGGGCTGCGCCCCGACGGCAAGACGCAGGTGACGATCGGCTACGACGGCGACCGCCCCGTGCGCGTCGACACCGTGGTCCTGTCCACGCAGCACGACGCCGACATCGTGCAGGAGAAGCTGCAGCGCGAGGTCGCCGACCAGGTCATCGGCCCCGTGCTCGCGCAGGTGGCCGCCGAGACCGGCATCGAGACCGCGGGTGCGCGGCTCATCGTCAACCCGACCGGCAAGTTCGTCGTCGGCGGCCCCCAGGGCGACGCCGGCCTCACCGGCCGCAAGATCATCGTCGACACCTACGGCGGCATGGCCCGGCACGGCGGCGGCGCGTTCTCCGGCAAGGACCCGTCGAAGGTGGACCGCTCCGCGGCGTACGCGATGCGCTGGGTCGCCAAGAACGTCGTGGCCGCCGGCCTCGCGCGCCGGTGCGAGGTGCAGGTCGCGTACGCGATCGGCAAGGCGCACCCCGTGGGCCTGTACGTCGAGACGTTCGGCACCGAGACCGTCCCCACCGAGCGGATCAGCGCCGCCATCGGCGAGGTGTTCGACCTGCGCCCCGCAGCGATCATCCGCGACCTGGACCTGCTGCGCCCCGTGTACGCGGCGACGGCCGCCTACGGCCACTTCGGGCGCGACCTGCCGGGGTTCACGTGGGAGCGCACGGACCGCGTCGACGCCTTGCGCGCCGCCGTCTGAGCCCTACGCCGCGCGCATGCCCCGTGTATCGGTGGTGCGCACGCGTGGGGGGGGGGGGGGGTTGTTGGGGGGGGGGGGGGGGGGGAGAGAGAGAAAACCACCCACAAAAAGGGAGGGCCCAATGCAAAGAAAGGCCCCCCACCA
>NZ_JBSGUW010000014.1:46106-164313 GCF_053608125.1 Isoptericola sp. NPDC055063
TCCCGATCCTTCTCCCTTGCCGCCCTTCCCCCCCCCCCCCCCCCCCCCCCCCCCCCCACCCCCCCCCCCCCCCCCCCCCCACGCTCGTCGTCAGGTGCGGTTCGCGTCCACGACGTCGGGCGTTCGTTCGGTGCCTGCTGTGCCGTGGGCGGGGCGTGATGGGATGGCCTCGTGACTGAGATCTCCGAGCCCGAGCAGCCCGCGCTGCTCGGGCTCGACGACGTCCCGGCCCCGCGCACGACGGGCAGGGCGGGCAAGGGCGGCACGGGTGCGAAGCGCCGGAAGGCGGCACTGGGTGCCACGCCCGTGGCCGACGAGCTGCCGGTGGCCCGGGTCGTGCTCGACCTGCAGCCCGCGCACCTGGACCGGCCCTACGACTACCTCGTGCCCGCCACGATGGCCGACGACGCCCGGCCCGGCGTGCGCGTGCGTGCCCGGTTCGGGCCGCAGGAGGTGGCCGGGTACGTCGTGGAGCGTCGGGAGACGTCGGACCACGACGGGCGGCTCGTGCCCCTCAAGCGGCTGGTGTCCGCCGATCCCGTCCTGTCGGAGCCGGTGCTGCGCCTCGCGCGGGCGGTGGCCGACCGGTACGCCGGGACCCTCGCCGACGTCCTGCGCCTGGCGGTGCCGCCGCGGCACGCGCGCGTCGAGAAGGAGGTCCTCGCCTCCCTGACGCAGGGTGCCCCGCAGGACGCGTCTGAGGCCCCCCAGGACGCCGCGGAGGACGAGTCGGCGGGCCTCGTGACTCCTCGGGCGGTACGGGCCCTGACAGCGGGCTCCACGGCCGCGTGGGAGTCCTACCTGGGCGGGGAGGCGTTCTGCCGCCACCTGCTGGCCGGGCAGGCGCCGCGCGCGGTGTGGACGCCGCTGCCGGGACTCGCGCCGCCGACGGGCGACGGGCCCGCGCACGTGCCGCACTGGGCGGCCGCCGTCGCGCAGGCCGCGCGCTCGACCCTCGCGGGGGGACGGCGCGTCCTGGTCGTCGTGCCCGACGCCCGCGACGTGGAGCGGACGGTCACCGCGCTCACCGAGGCGGGCGTCGACGACGTGGTCCGCCTCCTCGCCGACGACGGTCCCGCCCCCCGCTACCGCGCCTTCCTGCGCGCCCGGCACGGCCTCGCCGACGTCGTCGTCGGCACCCGCGCCGCCATGTTCGCGCCCGTGCCCGACCTGGGGCTCGTCGTGCTGTGGGGCGACGGGGAGGACACCCTCGCCGAGCCGCACGCCCCCTACCCGCACGCCCGCGACGTGCTCGCCCTGCGCAGCGAGCTCGAGGGCGCCGCGTACCTGCTCGCGTCGCCCGGGCGCACCGTCCAGGCCCAGGCGCTCCTGGCCGCCGGGTGGGCGCGGGAGATCGCCGCACCGCGCGACGTCGTGCGCGCCCGTGCCCCGCGCGTGCGCGCCCTGACGTCCGTGGAGCTCGCGTCGGAGGGACCGGGTGCGGCCGCGCGCCTCCCCACGGCGGCGTGGCGGGCCGCGCGCGACGGACTGACCCGGGGTCCCGTCCTCGTCCAAGTGCCCCGCACCGGGTACCTGCCCGTCGTGGCCTGCGCCCGCTGCCGCACCGCCGCCCGCTGCGGCGCGTGCCACGGGCCGCTCGGCATGCCCCGCCACGGGTCGGCGCCCCAGTGCTCCTGGTGCGGGCGGCTCGCCGGCGGCTGGCGCTGCGACGAGTGCGGCGACACCCGGGTGCGCGCCGTGCGCGTCGGGTCGGACCGAACGGCCGAGGAGCTCGGCCGCGCCTTCCCGGGCACCACGGTGCGGGTGTCCGCCTCCAACGCCCCCGGGGGCGTCCTCGACCGCGTGGGCGCCCAGCCGGCCCTCGTCGTCGCGACCCCCGGGGCGGAGCCGGTCGCCGACGGCGGGTACGCCGCCGCCCTCCTGCTCGACGCCGCCGTGTCGACCGCCGGGACCGGGCTCGCGACCGCCACCGAGGCCCTGCACCGCTGGCTCGCCGCCGGAGCCCTCGTGCACCCCTCGCGCGCCGGGGGGCAGGTGCTCCTCGTGGGGGACGCCGCACCCGCCCCGACGAACGCCCTCGTGCGGTACGACCCCGGCGGCCTCGCCGACCGCGAGCTCGCCGAGCGCCGCGAGCTCGCGCTCCCGCCGTCGGTCCGCGTCGCCGCCGTCACCGGGGACCGGGGCGCCGTGGACGCCCTCGTGGGCCGGGTGGCGCTCGCGGGCCCCGAGACCGTCCTCGGGCCCGTCGAGCTGCCCGACGGCGCCGACCCGCGCCGCAGCGGCACCCTCGAGCCCCAGGTGCGCACCGTGCTGCGCGTCCCCCTCGCCCAAGGTGCCGAGCTCGCCGCCCAGCTGCGCGCCTCGCTCGCGGTGCGCTCCGCCCGGCGCGAGGGGGGCAGCGTCCGCGTGCAGATCGACCCCAAGGAGATGCTCTAGATGACGCAGGACGTCCCGACCGGCAGGCCGGGCCCGGAGACAGCGCGACCCGAGGATGGCCGCCCCGGGGTCGACGGTCCCGAGATCGACACCGTGGTGCTCGACTTCGGCAACGTCCTGGTCGGCTGGGACCCCTACGGCGCGTTCCCCGGCCGCTCCCGCGCCGAGGTGGACGCCTGGATGGCCGAGATCGACTTCCCCGCCTTCAACCTCGCCCAGGACGCCGGGCGCAGCTGGGCCGACGCCCGCGCCACCCTCGCCGACCGCCCCCACCTGCAGCCCCTGCTCGACGAGTACGTCGAGCGTTTCGCCGGCACCCTCACCGGCCCCGTCCCCGGCTCCGCCGAGCTCGTCGACGAGCTGCACGACGCTGGCCTGCGCCTCCTGGGCCTGACCAACTGGTCCGCCGAGCTGTTCCGCCACGCCGCCCCCGCCGCGCCCGCCACCACCCGCATGGAGCAGGTCGTCGTCTCCGGACGCGTGGGACTCGCCAAGCCCGACCCCGCGATCTTCCGCCACCTCGCCACCACCCACGACGTCGACCCCGCGCGGGCCGTGTTCGTCGACGACAGCCCCGCCAACGTCGCCGCCGCCCAGGGGGTCGGCTTCCACGTTGTCCGGTTCACCACCACCCCCGCCCTGCGCGCCGCGCTGCGCGACCTCGGGCTCCCCGTGCAGCCGTAGGGGACGTGGGAAGCCACCTCAGGTGGCAGAGGCCTCCGGCCCGCGCAGCCCCACGCAGTCCATCCGCCAGAACACGTCCGGGTACACCAGCGCCCCCGCCATCCACGGCTCGTGGCGCTCGCGGACCAGCACCTGGAACGCGGCGGGCGGGATGCGGTCCGACGGCGGGCGGAACCCGCGCGTCCCGCCCGGCACGAACCCGAACCGCGGGTAGAACCCCGGGTGCCCCTCCAGGAACACCAGCGGCTCCGCCCGGCCCGCCGTGCCCTCCAGCGCGTGCCGCACCAGCGCCGACCCGACGCCCGCCCCCTGCGCGGCCGGGACCACCGCCAGCGGGCTGAGCACCAGCACGTCCACCAGACGCCGAGGAGCGTCGAGCCACGCCCCCGTCAGCAGCACGTGCCCCACCACCTCGCCGTCCCGCTCCGCCACGAACGACAGGTCACGCCAGGCGTGCGACTCCCGCAGCGCCAGCACCAGGCGCGCGACCAGCGCACCCTCGTCACCGAACGCCGCCCGCACCACCGCCTCCACCGTAGTGATGTCCCCGGGACGCTCCCGCCGCAGGAGGAGACCTTCCCGGGGAGGGGGCGAGACCCCACCACCTTGCCCGCCGGAGGAACCTCGCCCGCGCCCGTCGACCGTCATGCGCCGCAGGCTAAGCGCCCCGGCGCTCGCGGACGCAGCGCAAATCCGCACGACTACGATCGGGTGGTGCGCCTGCTCTTCGCCGGAACCCCCGAACCCGCCGTCCCGTCCCTGCGTGCCCTCCTGGGGTCCCGCCACGAGGTCGTCGCCGTCCTGACCCGCGCCGACGCGCCCGCCGGCCGCGGCCGCCGCCTCGTGCCCAGCCCGGTCCGCCTGGCGGCCGAGGAGGCCGGCGTCCCCGTCCTCACCGAACGCCCCCGGGGCGAGGAGTTCCTCGCGACGCTGCGCGAGCTCGAGATCGACGCCGCCCCCGTGGTCGCCTACGGGCACCTGCTGCGCCCCGACGTGCTCGCCGTGCCCCGCCTCGGCTGGGTGAACCTGCACTTCTCCGTGCTGCCCGCCTGGCGCGGCGCGGCCCCCGTGCAGCACGCCGTGCTCGCCGGCGACGAGGTCACCGGCGCCACCACCTTCCTCCTCGACGAGGGGATGGACACCGGGCCCGTGCTCGGCACCGCGACCGAGACCATCCGCCCCCGCGACACCTCCGGCGACCTCCTCGGCCGACTCGCCGTCAGCGGCGCCGACCTCCTCGTCGCCACCCTTGACGCCCTGGAGGACGGGACCCTCGCCCCGCAGCCCCAGCCCGCCGACGGCGCCTCCCTCGCCCCCAAGGTGACGACCGACGACGCCCGCGTCCGCTGGGACGACCCCGCCCTCGCCGTCGACCGCCGCGTGCGCGCCGTCACGCCCGCCCCCGGGGCCTGGACCACCCTGCCGTCCACCCCCGGCCCGGACGCCGCCCCCGGCGCCCGCCTCGGCCTCGGCCCCGTGTCCCCGCGGCCCGAGGTCACCGACCTCGCCCCCGGCCAGGTGCGGGTGGGCAAGAAGGAGGTCCTCGTGGGCACCGCCACGCACGCCGTCGCCCTCGGGCACGTGCAGCCCGTGGGCAAGAAGCCCATGCCCGCCGCCGACTGGGCGCGCGGCGCCCGGGGGCTCTTCACCGGCGACGCCGACGTGCGCCTTGGGCAGGACGCCCGATGAGCGCCGAGCGGGGCTCCGCCGGCCGGGGCGCCAGGGGACCCGGCGGGAGCGGAGATCGCCGCGAGTCCTCCCGAGACTCCTTCCGGGACAGCAAGGGACGCCAGCGGGGCGCCGCGCGCTCCCGCGGCGAGACGCACCGCTCCGCCCAGGCCCCGGGGGAGCGCCGTCGCCGCACCGACCCCGCCCGCACCGCCGCCTACGACGTCCTGCGGCAGGTGGACGGCTCCGACGCGTACGCCAACCTCGTCCTCCCGCCCCTGCTGCGCGAGCGGCGCATCTCCGGGCGCGACGCCGCCTTCGCCACCGAGCTCGCCTACGGCACCCTGCGCCTGCGTGGACGCTACGACGCGATCCTCGCCCACTGCGTCTCGCGCCCCCTCGACCAGCTCGACCCCGAGGTGCTCGACGTCCTGCGGCTCGGAGCCCACCAGCTCCTCGGCATGCGCGTGCCCTCCCACGCCGCCGTCTCCGAGACCGTCGCCCTCACCCGCGACCGGGTGGGCGCCGGGCCCGCGCAGATGGTCAACGCCGTCCTGCGCGCCGTCGGACGCACCCCGCTCGACGACTGGCTCACCACACTGACCGACGAGGCCACCGACGTCGTCACCGGGCTCGCCACCACCGGCTCCCACCCCGTCTGGATCACGCGCGCCCTGCGGGAGGCGCTCGCGGGTCACGGGCGCAACCCGGACGAGCTCGGCGCGCTGCTCGACGCCGACAACGCCGCCCCCCGGGTCACCCTGGTCGCGCGGCCGGGGCTCACGGAGCCCGACGAGCTGCGCGCGCAGGCCGAGGACGCCGACGTGCGGCTCGAGGCGGGCCGCTGGGCGCCGACCGCCCTGGTGCTCGCGGGCGGCAGCGACCCGGCCGGGCTGGCCGCCGTCGCCGACGCCCGCGCGGGCGTGCAGGACGAGGGCTCCCAGCTCGTCACCCTCGCCCTCGCCGGCGCGCCGCTGGACGGGCCCGACGGTCGCTGGCTCGACCTCTGCGCGGGCCCGGGCGGCAAGGCCGCCCTCCTGGCCGCGCTGGCGGGGGAGCGGGGCGCCACCCTCGTGGCGAACGAGCTGCAGCCGCACCGCGCCCGGCTGGTGGAGCGCGCCCTGCGGGCGGTGCCGGGCGGCGTCGTCGAGCGCGTGCGCACGGGCGACGGCCGCGAGGTCGGGCACGAGGAGCCGAGCGCCTACGACCGCGTGCTGGTCGACGCGCCCTGCACCGGGCTCGGTGCGCTGCGGCGGCGCCCGGAGTCGCGGTGGCGGCGCACGCCCGCGGACCTGGGCACCCTGAGCGCGCTCCAGCGCGAGCTGCTCACCTCAGCCCTGGACGCGGTGCGGCCGGGCGGCGTCGTGGCGTACGTGACGTGCTCGCCGCACCTGGCGGAGACCCGCCTCGTGGTGGACGACGTGCTGCGCCGCCGCGACGACGCCGAGCGCCTCGACGCCCGGGCCGCGGTGCGCGGGGCGCTCGTGCCGGGCGCCGACATCGACCTCGGCGCGCAGGATGGCGGCGCAGGCGGGCTGGACGTGCAGCTGTGGCCGCACGTGCACGGCACGGACGCGATGCACCTCACGCTGCTGCGCCGCCGCGGGTAGCGACGTCGCCGGGCGGCGAGGCCGTCAGCCCAGCGACCGCTGCAGCAACATCGTGCTGACGCTGCGCCCGTGCTTGACGCCGACGTCACGCAGCACGCCCGCGACCTCGAACCCCAGCCGGCGGTGCAGGGGCAGCGAGCCTGCCGCGGCGGGGTCGTCGGCCACGACGGCGACGACCTGCCGCACCCCGGCGAGCGAGCAGGCGTCGAGCAGCGCCGAGAGGAGCCGGGTGCCGACGCCGCGGCCCTGGGCCGCGGGGGCCAGGTAGATCGTGTCCTCCACGGTGTACCGGTACGCGGCCTTGGGGCGCCAGGGGGAGACGTACGCGTACCCCACGACCTCGCCGTCGAGCTCGGCGACGAGGAAGGGCAGCCCGCGGGCGGCGAGGTCGGCGAGCCGCTGCCGCCAGACGGCGAGGTCCGGGGGCTGCTCGTCGAACGTGACGGCCGTGCCGCTCACGTACGGCTCGAGGATCGCCGCGACGGCCTGGAGGTCGTCGGTCTCGGCGGCGCGGACGACCGGCGGGGCGGACGGGGAGACGTCCGGGGAGGGCGGCCCTGCGGGGGAGGGGAGCGGTGGCACGGAGCGAGCGTAGTGGGTGCCGCGCCTAGGCTGGGCGCATGCCTGCGCTGATCAACCCGAGCATCCTGTCGGCCGACTTCGCGAACCTCGAGCGCGACCTGGGGGCCATCGCCACCGCCGACTACGCCCACGTGGACGTCATGGACAACCACTTCGTGCCGAACCTCACGCTGGGCCTGCCGATCTTCGAGCGGCTCGCGCAGGTCTCCCCGGTGCCGCTCGACGCGCACCTGATGATCGCGGACCCGGACCGGTGGGCGCCGGCGTACGCGGAGGCGGGGGCGGCGTCGGTGACCTTCCACGCGGAGGCCGCCACGGCCCCCGTGCGCCTCGCGCGCGAGCTGCGGCGCCTCGGGGCGCGGGCCGGAGTCGCGCTGCGCCCCGCGACGCCCGTGGAGCCCTTCCTGGACCTGCTCGGCGAGGTCGACATGATCCTCGTGATGACCGTGGAGCCCGGCTTCGGCGGCCAGTCGTTCATCGACGGCACGCTCCCCAAGATCCGCCGGGCGCGCCAGGCGGTGGGGGAGTCGGGGCTGGACGTCTGGATCCAGGTGGACGGGGGAGTGTCTCGCGACACGATCGAGCGAGCCGCCGACGCGGGGGCCAACGTCTTCGTCGCGGGGTCGGCGGTCTACGGCGCCGAGGACGTGCCCGGCGAGATCGCGGCCCTGCGGGAGCTGGCCTCCCGGCACTCCCACTGAGCAGCACGACGCATGGTCGGACAGCCCCGACCCCGTCGCCTCCAGGTAAAAATAGTGTGCCAAGCGCCCTGAACAACAAGGACGGACCGTCCCGAGGGACGAAACCCCGCCGGGAGGGCCGGGTCCCGGCGTCTAGGCTGGGCGGGTGAAGACGTTCGACTCCCTGTTCGCCGAGCTGACCGAGAAGGCCACCACCCGCCCCGCCGGGTCGGGGACCGTGGCCGAGCTGGACGCCGGCGTGCATGCGATCGGGAAGAAGATCGTGGAGGAGGCCGCCGAGGTCTGGATGGCCGCCGAGCACGAGACCGACGAGGCCGCTGCCGAGGAGATCTCCCAGCTGCTCTACCACCTGCAGGTGCTGATGCTGGCCAAGGGGCTGACGCTCGAGGACGTGTACACGCATCTGTGAGCGCCCGGACCGGGGCCGCACCGTCACGGTGCGGCCCCGTCGTCCGTCGCGCGCGCCCAGACGCCCGACACTCCACGACCCGATCAGAACGAGGTATCCGCTGTGCTCCGTATCGCCGTCCCCAACAAGGGGTCCCTGTCCGTCCCGGCCTCCGACATGCTGCGCGAGGCGGGCTACCGCCAGCGTCGCGACACCCGTGAGCTCGTCCTCGCCGACCCCGACAACGGGGCGGAGTTCTTCTTCCTGCGCCCGCGCGACGTCGCGGTGTACGTGGGCTCCGGCACCGTCGACGTCGGCATCACCGGGCGCGACCTGCTGCTGGACTCGGGTGCCGACGCCGTCGAGCACCTGCCGCTCGGCTTCGCGGCGTCGACGTTCCGGTTCGCCGCTCCCGCCGGCACCGTGACCGACGTCGCGCAGGTGGCCGGGCGCCGGGTCGCGTCGTCGTACGACACGCTGGTCCGCGCGTACCTGCAGGAGCGGGGGATCGAGCCCGCGGCGGTCGTGCACCTCGACGGCGCGGTGGAGAGCTCCGTGCGCCTGGGCGTGGCGGACGTCATCGCCGACGTCGTGGAGACGGGCACGACGCTGCGCGCCGCCGGCCTGGAGGTCTTCGGCGAGCCGATCCTGCGCTCCGAGGCGCTGCTGATCCGCCGCTCCGGCGCGGAGGAGCCGGCCGGGCTGGACGTCCTCACGCGCCGCCTGCAGGGCGTGATCACGGCGCACGAGTACGTGCTCATGGACTACGACGTGCCGATCGAGCTCGTCGACGCCGCCGTCGCGGTGACGCCCGGCTTCGAGTCGCCCACGGTGTCGCCGCTGCACAACGGCGAGTCGGCCGCGGTCCGGTCGATGGTGAAGCGCGCCGAGACGAACCGCGTGATGGACGCGCTCTACGAGGTGGGGGCCCGCGGCATCATCGTGACCTCCATCCACGCCAGCCGGCTCTGAGCCGGTGCCGTCCGCCGGCAGGAGCGGCGGCCGACCTGTCGAGCTCGGCACGACGGTGGCAGCGTGGTGGGCATGACGGACCCCAGGCAGCCCCGCGACACCGCCCGAGGCCGGTCGGCGCCAGACAGGTTCCGCACCTTCCGGCCCCTCTGGGGGCAGGTCGCCGCGTGGTTCGTCTGGGTCGTCGCCGGGGTGGGCAGCGTGGTGGTGGGTCTTTCCGCGAAGGGGCCGCTCGGCGCCGCGGCCGTGAACAAGGCGTCGTTCGTCGCGTTCGCCCTCGCCGTCACGTGGCTCCTGTGGCGGCTCGGCGGAGTGCACGCCGTGCCCACGCCCGAGGGTCTGCGCGTCCGTAACCTGCTGCGTTCGAGGACCCTGGTGTGGCCGGAGATCGTCGAGGTGCGGATGGGGCCGAACGACCCCTGGGTGCGGCTGGACCTGGCCGACGGCGGCACGCTAGCCGTGATGGGCATCCAGCGCGCGGACGGGGAGCGCGGGATGGCAGAGGCGCGCCGCCTGCGCGGCCTCGTCGTCAGCCTGGGCGAGGCCCCGGACCGGACCTGAGCACGGCGAGGACGCCGCGACGACGAACGCCCCCGAGCCAGCAGGCTCGGGGGCGTTCGTGCGCGGTTCCGGTGTCGTCAGGCGGTGCGGGCCGGACGGCGGTCGGTGCGCGGGCGCTCCGTGCGGGGTGCGCGACGCTCCGGCGCACCCTTGTCGAGGGAGATGCGCAGCGCCTTGCCGGCGACGTGCGCGCGGCCGATCCGGGTCATGGTCGCGTCGTCGAGCGGCCGGGTGATGTCCACCAGCGAGAAGTTCCCGAAGATGTCGATCTTGCCGATGTCGCTGCCGGACAGCCCGCCCTCGTTCGTGAGCGCCCCGACGATGCCGCGCGGCTGCGCGCCGTGGGAGTGCCCGACGGAGATCCGGTAGCGGGTCCCGTCGGCCGGGCGGCGGATGCCGCGACCCCGGTCGTCCCGGTCGGAGCGCGGGTGGCGGCCGGTCCGGTCGCCGTCCCGCTCGGTGCGCTCGGCACGGTGGGTCTCACGGGTGCGACCGCCCTTCGCCTCGGCGCGCTCCCGCTCGTGCTCCTCCTGCGCGGCACGCTGCTGGGGGCCGTCGTCGCCGACCGCGAGCGCCAGGAGGGCGGCCGCGACCTGGGTGACGTCGACGCGGGCCTCGGTACCTGCCTCGGTACCACCCTCGGCCTCGCTGTCGTCCTGCTGGGCGGCGGCCCGCTCCTGGAGCATGCGCGTGTACATCTCGAGGCGGCCGGACTCGATGCGGGTGCCGACGGCGTCGAGCAGACGGCGTGCGCGGTGCTCGGAGACGTCCCGCGGGGACGGGATCTCGACCTCGACGAGCTGGGCGCGGATGGTGCGCTCGATGTGCTTGAGCTTGCCGCGCTCGTGCGGGGTGACGAACGAGAGGGCGCGGCCGGTGCGGCCGGCGCGGCCGGTGCGGCCGATGCGGTGCACGTAGGCCTCGGCCTCGCGGGGGATGTCGAAGTTGACGACGAGCCCGATGCGGTCGACGTCGAGGCCGCGGGCGGCGACGTCGGTGGCGACGAGGACGTCGAGGGCGCCGGACTTGAGGCGCTCGACGATCTTCTCGCGTTCCTTCTGGGCGACGTCGCCGGAGATGGTGGCGGCGGAGGTGCCGCGCTCCACGAGGGCGGCGCCGACCTCCTCGGCGTCCTTGCGGGTGCGGGTGAAGACGATGGCGGCGTCGGCGTCGGAGGTGGCGAGGACGCGCACGAGGGAGCCGATCTTGTGCCGGAAGGGCACGACGGCGTAGGTCTGCTCGACGGTCGACACGGTGGACGACTGGCGGGAGACGGCGATCGCGACGGGGTCGTTGAGGTGCTGGGCGGCGACGGAGCGGATCGCGGGCGGCATGGTCGCGGAGAAGAGTGCGACCTGTCGCTTCGTGGGGGCCTGGCCGAAGATCGTCTCGACGTCCTCGGCGAAGCCCATGCGGAGCATCTCGTCGGCCTCGTCGAGGACGAGGAACTTCACGCCGTCGAGGGAGAGGGTGCCGCGCTCGAGGTGGTCCATGACGCGCCCGGGGGTGCCGACGACGACGTGGACGCCGTCGCGCAGCGCGCGCTGCTGGGGCTGGTACGGGGAGCCGCCGTACACGGAGGTGACGCGCACGCCGGGCAGGTGGGTGGCGAACGACTCGACGGCCTCGGCGACCTGGAGCGCGAGCTCACGGGTGGGGGCGAGGACGAGGGCCTGCACGTGCCCGCCGGAGACGTCGGCGGCGGGGTCGAGCGCGGCGAGCAGCGGGATGCCGAAGGCGGCGGTCTTGCCGGTACCGGTCTGGGCGACGCCGGTGATGTCGCGCCCGGCGAGGAGCTCGGGGATGGCGCGGGCCTGGATGGGCGACGGCGTGACGAAGCCGAGGTCGTCGACGGCGGCCTGCAGCGGGGCGGGGAGGCCGAGGTCGGAGAAGGTGGGCCCGGTGGGGGTCGTCTCCTCGACGGCGGGCGTCTGCTCGGGGTTCTGCTCGGGGTTCTGCTCGGTGGGCAGCGTGGAGTCAGGGGTGCTCAAGGCGGGGTCACCGTTCTGTGGGTGGTGGGGGAGGAGTCCTGCGTCGCCGAGCTGGCGACGCGGTCGCTCTGTCCCGGACACACACCAGCCCCGCTCTTGGACGGGGCGCAACGAACACGCGGGAGGCACGACGAACTCCGAAGGTGTCACCAGTCTACGGGGTGGGGGCGAGCCCCGGTTCGTGGGGGCCGGTGAGTTCGGCCACTGCGGGTGGTGCCGTGCGTAGGATGTGCGGGTGCACGAGGGCCGGGAGATCAGCAGCCGGGTCTTCACGATCCCGAATCTGGTGAGCTTGCTGCGGTTGGCACTGGTGCCCGTCTTCGCGGTGCTCATCGTGGTGGGCGAGGACGTGTGGGCCCTGGCGGTGCTGGCGTTCTCGGGGTTCACGGACTGGCTCGACGGCGTGCTGGCACGCCGCCTCGACCAGGTCACCCGGCTGGGGCAGATGCTGGACCCGGCGGCGGACCGGCTGTTCATCTTCGTCACCCTGGCCGGCCTTGCCTGGCGGGACGTGGTGCCGCTGTGGCTGCTGGTGGTCATCCTGGCGCGCGACCTGATGCTGGCGTGCCTGCTGCCGGTGCTCGCGCGGCACGGGTACGGGCCGCTGCCGGTGAGCTTCGTGGGCAAGGCGGGGACGTTCGCCCTGCTGTACGCGTTCCCGCTGCTGCTGCTCGCGACGGTGCCCGGCGCGCTCGGCTCGGCCGCCCATGTGGTGGGGTGGGCCTTCACGTGGTGGGGCGTGGGCCTGTACTGGGTGGCCGGCGCGCAGTACCTGCGCCAGGCGCGTGAGCTGGTCGGGGCCGCGAGCGCCGGTTCGGCCGCGGGCGGTGCCGAGGAGGAGCGCGCGTGACGGCGCCGGTGCGCCCGTCGGGGCGGCGTCGCCCGGACGAGTCGATGACGCTGCTGGTCGAGGTGATGGAGAAGCCTCTGGACCCGGGGTACGCGGAGGCGGCGCAGCGGCGTGCCGAGGCCGAGCGGGCGGGCCAGCCGCCGAGGCGGCGCGGGACGGGTGTGGCCCTGCTCGTGGTGCTCGCGATCGCCCTGGGGCTGCTGACGGTGTCGGCGGCGCGGCAGCTGCGAGCGCCGCAGGCGGACGTGGCCGCGGCGCGCGAGGTGCTGGAGACGCAGATCGTGGACCGGCGCGCGGAGGTGGATGCGCTGCAGCGCCGCTCGGTGGCGGCGAGCGACGAGATCGAGGCGTTGCAGCACTCCGCGCTGGCGAGCGAGGACCCCGCGCTGTTGCAGACCCTGCGGCTGGACGCGGTGGTGAGCGGTTCTGCGGCGGTCGCGGGTGAGGGCCTGGTGGTGAGCCTGTCGGACGGCGACGCAGCCCAGTCCGAGCAGGATCCCGATCCGAGTGCGCGGGTGCGGGACGCGGACGTGCAGACGGTGGTGAACGCGCTGTGGGCGGCGGGGGCCGAGGCGATCTCGGTGGACGACCAGCGCCTGACGTCCCTGTCGGCCATCCGCAACGCGGGGGACGCCATCCTGGTGGACCTGGTGCCCCTGCCCGGGCCGACCTACGTCATCCGCGCGATCGGCGACCCTGATGCGATGCAGACCGCGTACGCTCGGTCCGGCGCGCCCGCGTACCTGCAGCTCTTGGGGTCGCGCTACGGGATCGGTTCGTCCGTCACACCGCAGGGCGACCTGTCGCTCCCGGGGGTGGGCAGCCAGACCCTGAGGTATGCCGAGCCGTCGGCTGCGGGGGACTCCTCGCGGCCGGGCGCCGGGTCCAGCTCTCCGTCGTCCAGCACGCCGTCGTCCGACACCGAGGAGGAACGTCCATGATCGCCGCGATCGGGCTCGTGATCGGCGTGATCGCCGGTCTGGTGCTGCAGCCGACCGTGCCGGTGGCGCTGCAGCCTTACCTGCCGATCGCCGTCGTCGCCGCGCTGGACGCCCTGTTCGGGGGCCTGCGTGCCAAGCTCGACGGCCTGTTCGACGACAAGGTCTTCCTGGTGTCGTTCCTGTCGAACGTCCTGGTGGCGGCGTTCATCGTCTTCCTGGGCGACCAGCTCGGCGTGGGGGCGCAGCTGTCCACCGCGGTCGTGGTGGTGCTCGGCATCCGCATCTTCTCGAACGCCGCGGCGATCCGCCGCCATCTGTTCAAGGCGTGACGGGCCCGATGAGCGACCGCACGGGCGACCGCCCCGACGCCCCGGGGGACGAGGACCGCGAGGCTGCCGAGAGTGTCGAAGCCGCCGAGGCCGCGAGCGCCGGGGACACCGCGCCCGACGACGCGCCGCCCACGGGCGACGTCTCCGGTGATGCCCCGGGGCCCGAGCCTGCCGAGGCCGCCCCGACGGAGGCCGTGCCGCCCGTCGCATCGACGGACGGCCCTGCCCAGGACCCGGAGCCCCTCGTGTCGCCGGCCGAGGAGGACGACACCGACGACGCCGACGACACCGGCGACACCGGCGACACCGGCGACACCGGCGACACCGGCGACACCGGCGACACGGAGCGCGCTGACGCCGCTGACCCCGCTGACCCCGCTGACGACGCGCCACGGACGGCGGGCGCGGCGGGCGGCACCCCGAGCGGATGGCGACGGCTCGGCTCGGCCCTGCACCCGCGCGCCACCCGCTCCCAGGTGCTGGCGGGCGTGCTGTGCGCCGCCCTGGGGTTCGCGCTGGTCGTCCAGGTGCAGCAGTCCGCGTCCGACCAGCTCTCCTCGGCTCGCCAGGAGGACCTGGTACGCCTGCTGGACGAGGTGACGGACCGGGCGCAGCAGCTCGGCGACGAGGTGTCGGGGCTGGAGGCCACGCGCGACGAGCTGCGCTCCGGTACCGGCAAGGCGCAGTCCGCCCTCGAGCTCGCGCAGCAGCGGGCGGAGTCGGAGGGCATCCTCTCCGGCAGGCTGCCCGCGCAGGGCCCGGGCGTCGAGGTGACCATCCAGGACCCGGGCGGCCAGCTGCGCGCCTCGCAGATGTTCAACGTGCTCGAGGAGCTGCGCAACGCGGGGGCGGAGGTCGTCGAGCTCAACGATGTGCGCCTCGTCACGTCCACCTGGTTCGAGGACAAGGGCGACGCGATCGTCGTCGACGGCACCCGGCTCACGTCGCCGTACGAGTGGACCGTCATCGGCGACCCCGAGACGCTGGACCGCGCCCTGGAGATTCCCGGCGGCGCGCTGGCGACGGTGCGCACGGCGGGGGCGGAGGCGTCCACCACCCGGCAGGACAAGGTCACGATCACGGCCGTGACCCCGCCGCAGGAGCCGGAGTACGCGCAACCGGAGCGGGAGCAGGGCTGACGTGCGCCGACGGGCCGCCGGCACAGGGAGCGGGGTTCCCGGTCACGGCCCCGTCGGGGTAGGTTTGTCGGACGACGGCGCACGTCGGACGCACAGCCAGCCATCGACGGACACCGGTCCGGGGTCCACGACGGCGGCAGCGTCGCCCGACCCACCCGGCCCGACCTCACAGGAGGACTGATGACGGACCCCCGCGCTCTTCCGCCGCACCAGGCGGCCGCGGACACCACCGCGCACCTGGGGCGCGTGGGCGCGCCCGCGGAGGAGCAGTCGTTCCGGATCCCGCTGACCGCGGAGGAGGCGGCCGCCGTGGCGGCCCTGCCGCGGCACTCCGCGCTCCTCGTGGTGCAGTACGGGTCCGGCGCGGTCGGGGAGCGTTTCCTGCTCGACTCGGACCGCGCCGTCGCCGGCCGCAGCGAGCAGGCCGACATCTTCCTCGACGACGTGACCGTCTCCCGCAAGCATGCGGAGTTCGCTCGCGAGGGCGACCGGTTCGTCGTCCGGGACATCGGCTCCCTGAACGGCACGTACGTCAACCGCGAGCGGATCGACGCGGCCACGCTCACCACCGGTGACGAGGTGCAGATCGGCAAGTTCCGCATGTCGTTCCACGCCAGCCCGCAGGCGCCGCGGGATCCGCAGGCGCCCGCGTCGTGACGGCGGCGCAGGCCGCGCACGGCGAGGAGCCGGCCGGCCCCCAGGCGCCTGAACCGTGGCCGCGGGGCATCTCCCGCCAGGCGACGATGCGGATCTCCGACGTGCTGGGCCAGCTCGGCCCGGAGTTCCCGTCGGTGTCGCACTCCAAGCTCCGGTTCCTCGAGGACCAGGGGCTCATCGACCCCGTCCGCACGTCGTCGGGCTACCGGCAGTACAGTCCGGCGGACGTCGAGCGGCTGCGGTTCGTCCTCACCGAGCAGCGCGACTCCTACCTACCGCTGAAGGTCATCAAGGAGCGGTTGGCGGAGATGGACGCGGGGGAGCCCGCCCCCGGGCCGGCCCCGCGCCTCGCCGAGGCCGCCGGCGCGACGGAGGTGACCCGCCGCCGCTGGACCGCCGAGAGCGTGGCGGAGGCCACGGGCACCACCCCCGCGTTCGTCCAGGAGCTCGTGTCGTCGGGCGTGCTGCACTCCCGCTCCGGGAGCAGGCTCGACGCCGGGGCACCGGACGTCGTGCGCATCGCGGCACGGCTCGCGGAGCACGGCATCGAGCCGCGGCACCTGCGGTCGCTGCGCGCGTCCGCGGACCGGCACGTGGGTCTCGTGGACCAGCTCGTCGCCCCCTACCGCAGCCAGCAGACCCCGTCGGCGCGCGCCCAGGGCGCGGAGCTCGCGGCCGAGGTGGGCGAGCTCCTCGCCCGCCTGCACTCCACCTGGGTGCGGCAGGGCACCGGCGACCTCGTCTGACCTGGCGTTCCCCGCCACCGGCGGCCGCCCGCCGACGGCCACGTCCTCCCGCACGACGTGCGGCGACCGCGCGACGTACCGTGGGTCGGTGGAACCCGACGAGGCGAGCGACGCACCGATGGTCCCGGTCGAGGTCCTCGGGGTGCGCCAGCAGCAGCACGACCAGGAGATCGTGGTGCTGCTGCTCGACGCCGCGGCCAACCTCGCCGTCCCCATCGTGATCGGCGCGCGGGAGGCGTCGGCGATCGCGATGGCGCAGGCCGGCCTCGTCACCCCCCGACCCATGACCCACGACCTGCTGCGCGACCTCCTCGTCGCGGTCGGCGTGGAGCTCGAGCGGGTCGAGGTCGTCGCCCTCGACGGCGGCGTGTTCTTCGCCGAGCTCGTCCTGTCCAACGGCACCCGGCTCGACTCGCGGGCGTCGGACGCGATCGCGCTGGCCGTCCGTACTGCCAGCCCCGTGTTCTGCTCCGCGGAGGTCGTGGCCGTCGCCGGGGTCGAGGTCGTCGACGTCGAGCAGCAGCGCGAGGTCGAGAAGTTCCGCGACTTCCTCGACCACGTCACCGCCGAGGACTTCACCACTCCCGGCGGTCCCCAGGACCCCGGCGCGCCCGGCCCCCACGGGGGAGGGCGGCCCGACGACGCACCACCCTGAGACGGCGACGACGCAGGGTTCTCCCACCGTCGCGCCACGCCGAGGGCAACCCTCGACCTCGGGTCGAGCCTCAGGCTCGGCTACCGTAGGACCCGAACCTTCAACCAGTAGTCGATAGTTGAGGGTGAGGCGTGAGGTCCCCGGGCGTCGGGGAGGACGCGCGACACGCGGTCGCGCAGGCGCCGACGTCGTTGACGACCCCCCAGGGGCGTCCTAGCGTGGAGTCGAACACCAGGAGGCACAGTGAACAGCAGCGGTGAGGCAAGCGTCCCCACGGGTGCGTCGGTGCCGCACGGCGCCCAGGGCCTGCTCTTCGGCGAGGACCTCACGGAGCAGGACGCCGCCACCGGGTACCGCGGCACCACGGCGTGCCGCGTCGCCGGGATCACCTACCGTCAGCTCGACTACTGGGCGCGCACCGGCCTCGTGGAGCCGTCGATCCGTCCCGCGACGGGATCCGGCACCCACCGCCTCTACAGCTTCCGCGACATCCTCGTGCTCAAGGTCGTCAAGCGGCTCCTCGACACGGGCGTCTCCCTGCACCAGATCCGCAGCGCCGTGACGCACCTGCGGGAGCGGGGCGTCGAGGACCTCGCGCAGATCACGCTCATGAGCGACGGCGCTTCGGTGTACGAGTGCACGTCGCCCGACGAGGTCGTCGATCTCGTCCAGGGCGGCCAGGGCGTCTTCGGCATCGCCGTCGGACGCGTGTGGCGCGACATCGAGGGCACGCTGTCCGCGATGCCCACGGAGTCCCTGGAGGACGAGGAGCCGGCGCCGCACGAGGGCGACGAGCTCGCCGCCCGTCGTGCCGCGCGCACCGCGGGCTGACCCACCACCCGCAGACAGCAGAGAAGGGCCCGCCGTCTCCGGCGGGCCCTTCTCGTGCGCGGGCGGACGCGTCGAGCTGGATCAGAGCAGCGGGCGCAGGGGCGACATCAGACGCTCGGCCACCTTCGACAGCGGGTGCCGTCGCCGCCACTCGTCCAGGGTCAGCTCGCGCGAGTTGGACTCGTCCATCCGGAACGCGTCCTCGAGCTGGGTCGCCAGGCCCTCGTCGACGACCTCGAGGTTGATCTCGTAGTTCCCGGTCAGGCTCAGCCGGTCGATGTTCGCGGTGCCCACCGTGGTCCAGCGGCCGTCGATCGTCGCGGTCTTCGCGTGGATCATCGCCCCCTGGTACAGGAAGATCCGCACACCGCCGCGCAGCAGGGTGGAGTAGTGGCCCCGCGCGAGCCAGTCCGCCACCACGTGGTTGGACCGCTCCGGGACCAGGACGCGCACGTCCACCCCGCGCGCCGCCGCCGCCAGGAGGCCGGCCTGGATGTCCTCGTCGGGGATGAAGTACGCCTGCGTGATGTAGACGTGCGAGCACGCCCGGTCCATCGCGTCGAGGTAGATCCCGCGGATGGGGAAGACGAGCTCCGAGGGCGCGTTGCGCGCCGCCCGCAGCTGCGGCAGCCACAGCGACGTGCCCACGTCCTGCAGCACGGGCAGCTGCGGGCTGCGCCAGCGGTTCCAGAAGTCGACGAACGCGTTGCGCAGCTCCCACGCCGACGGGCCCGTGAGGCGCAGGTGGGTGTCGCGCCACTGCGTCGCGTACAGGGAGCCGATGTTGTACCCGCCCACGAACGCGGTGTCGTCGTCGACCACGAGGATCTTGCGGTGGTCGCGGCCAGAGCGCCGCACGTCCAGCATGAGCAGCCCGGGCCGCATCGCGGGGAAGCGGAGCATGTGCACGCCCGGCATCTCGTAGAACCGCCGCGGGACCACGAGGTTCGCGAACCCGTCGTAGACGACGTACACGGCCACACCGCGCCCGGCGGCCTCCGCGAGGGCCTGCTTGAACTGGCGGCCGACCTCGTCGTCCTTCCAGATGTACGTCTCGAGGAAGATCTCGCGCTGCGCGCCGCGGATCGACTCGAGCATCGCCTCGTAGAGGTCCGCGCCGTAGGTGTAGAGGGTCGCGGTGGTGTCCTCGACCTCGGTCGACGACGGCGGGGCGGTGGGGAACGGGGTGTCCAGCGGGTACTGGTGGCGGCGGAACCGCTCGAGCCCCATCACCGTCGCGGCCGCGGCCACCGGGACGGCGGCCGCGAGGAGCGCCCCGCGAGTCGCGTAGCGGCGCAGCGAGGGCCAGTCGATCTGGACACGGACGGGCTTGCGGAGGCGGGGAAGGCGAGGCGGCACGAGCCTCACGGTAGCCAGGGGGCCGGGTCGGCGCGCGCCGAACTGTCGGGTTGGTCGGTGATGTCACCCGCCTCCCGAGCATCGGGCGACGTGGCCGGCCCGGCCGGTTCGGCCGGACCGGACGCCTCCGGCGCCTCCGCCCCGACGTCCGTGGGGACGGCGAGGTCCGCGGAGAGCGGGTGGGAGCGGATCGCCGCGGCGAGCTCGCCCTCGATGCGGTCCAGGTACACCCCGGTGGTGGCGATGGAGCGGTGCCCGAGCAGCTCCGCGACGACCTTGACGTCCCAGCCCTCCGCGACGAGGAGGGTCGCGGTGGTGTGCCGCAGGGCGTGGGGCGTCGCGGGACGGCGGTAGGGCGCGGGCATGCGCTCGACCGCGCGGGCCAGGAGCGCGCGCACGGCCTGCGTGTCGACCCGGCGGCCCCGCCAGGTGAGCAGGAGGGCGCGCTGCGCGTCGGGGTCGTCGGGGCGGCGTGCGGCGAGCCGGGGCCGGAGCTCGGCGAGATAGTCCTCGAGCGCGGCGGCCAGGGGCGGCGAGAGCGCCACCGTGCGGATCGAGCCGCCCTTGCCGACGATGCGCCAGCGCGTCTCCTCCGGCTCGCGGGTGAAGTCCGCGACGTCGGCGCGGGCGAGCTCGGAGACCCGGGGGCCGAGGACCAGCAGGAGCGCGACGACGAGCCGGTCGCGCAGCACGAGGGCCTGATCCGTGCGGGGCGCGCGCGACCCGAGGGCTCCCTGCGTGGCGGACGGGCGGGGCGTCGCCGCGGCGGACGCCTGCAGGAGGGCGCCGGCTGCGGTCGCGGACAGCGCGGTGCGCTCCACCCGCAGCCGGTCGCGGGACCGGGCGGGCGGGGCGGCCCACTGCATCGGGTCGGCCTGCACCCAGCACTGCCGGGTGGCGTGGGCGAAGAAGCGGCTGACCGACTGGCGGAAGCGGTTCACGGTCGCGACAGAGCGGCCGGGACCACCCTTGCGGGCCGGGTCGCTGTACCGCTGATCGGGGGTGGCCTGGTAGCGCACGAGGGCGTCGTCGACGTCCTCGCCCGTGACGTCGTCGAGGACGCGATCGCCTCCGACGAGCCGGCCGAGCTCCCGCACGTCCCGCTCGTAGCTGCGCGCGGTGGCGGGGGAGAGGACCCCGCGCACGCTCTCCACCCGGACCGTGGCGAGGTACCGCTCGACCGCGGTCGCGACGTCGACGCGGTCCAGCCGGGGCGGGGCGACCATGCTCGTCCTCCTGGGTGCCTTGGCGGCCGGGCGCGGACCACCCGCGCACCGGTGACCTGCGGCGACGCCCACCGCACGGCCCGGCCCCAGGGTAGGCGGCCGCACCGACATCCCGTCCGGCGACGGGGCGCCGACCGACAAGGACCGGGGGGCGACCCGGTCAGCGGCCGAAGAGGCTCACAGGTCGAACAGGGTGGGCTGCTCGAGGTGGACGCCCTCGGCGTCGAGCATGCGCAGCTTGGTGCGCCGGCCGCCGCGCGCGGAGAAGCCGCCCACCCGGCGCCCCGCGGCCAGGACGCGGTGGCACGGGACGATCGGCGGGAACGGGTTGCGCCCGAGCGCCTGCCCGACGGCCTGGGCGGCGCCGGGGCTGCCCAGGCGGGAGGCGACCTCGCCATAGGTGAGCGTGGCGCCCGCGGGGATGGTGCGCACGACCTCGTAGACGCGACGGTCGAAGTCCGCGACGCCGCTCATGTCGACGTCGATGGCGGACAGGTCCCCGGCCCCGGACCCGAGGAGTCCCGCCACGGCGGAGACCGCGTCGGCCAGGTCACCGTCCGGGGAGGACTCCCGCGCCGACGGGTACCAGCGGCGGACGGCGTCGCGCGTGCCCTCGGCGGAACCCTGGGGGAGCGCGGAGCCCACGACGCGGCCGGGGGAGCGCCACACCAGCGCGCAGTGCCCGATCGCCGTCGGGAAGATGCAGAAGGCGAGCCCGTCGCGGGGTGCGGCCATGTCGTTCACCGTAGGGCCGGGCACCGACACCGCCTCCGCGCCGGGGCAGGCGACGTGCGGAGTCGTGACAGGGGAGCCGCGGATCGCTCCTGCGGCAAAACCACTGTGTTGTGTCATACACAATGGTTTGAGGCGTATGTCCGAATTAGCCTAGCGCGGATCGCGGGCGATGGCGAGGGGTCGATCGGCGGCAGGTCAGGTTGCCCGGCATGGCCGCAGGATGCGCCGCGGCCTGGGCCCGGCAGTCTGCCGGACAGCGCCGGACCGCCACCCGGGGGACCGCGGGGACGAGGTCGCGTCAGGAGCGATGACGAGCGAGGCGCGAGCGACGGCACGGGCGGCCTGCGGGCGCCGGAGAACGCGCGGGGTGCGTCGCAGTCATGACCGTCGGCGCACGGTGGCGCGTGGCGAGGCCTGAGGTCGGATCTGAGGCGAGAACGTCGCAGGTGGTCGATGTCGACGCCGCCCAGAGGTTTCCCGTCAGATTCGTCGTCCGATCGTCGTCCGATCGTCGTCCGATCGTCGTCCGATCGTCGTCCGATCGTCGTCCGATCGTCGTCCGATCGTCGTCCGATCGTCGTCCGATCGGCGTGCGTGCCGCTCGTGCGCCGTGGGCGCGAGCCGCCGGGACGCACCGTCGCCACCCACGGTCGGCGCGGCTCGCCGTCCAGCCGGGCACGCCTATCCGGCGCGACGTCCGGCAGTCGACGCGGGGCGGGTTGTCCGCCGAGAGGGGGCCGCTCTCGAGCCTCGTTCTCCTCCGCGTAATGACATAATGTGCATTATCGGCCATGCATTCAGGATGGCCGCTCCCGCCGAGAACGCCGTCGGGACGCGTCAATCCAGCTCGCGCAGCTCGGCCGTCATCTCACCGCCGGCGTCGCCGGTGTTGACCGTGCCCTGCGGCTCGAACAGCAGCGCGTGCGTCTCCTCGTCGGCGCGCGGACAGTGCTCGACGCCGCGCGGCACGACGAACACGTCCTGCGGCCCCAGCACGACGTCCCTGTCCCGCAGCTGGATCGTCAGCCGCCCGCTGATCACGACGAACAGCTCGTCGGTGTCAGGATGCGTGTGCCACACGAACTCGCCCTTGAGTTTGACGACCTTGACGTCGTAGTCGTTCACGGACGCGAGCCGGTGTGGCTGCCAGGGCTCCGGGACCCTCGACAGGGCGGCGGAGATGTTGCGGACGTCGTCACTCACGCCTCGACGATACGACGTCGGCCTCGGCGGCGGCTCCAACAGGGGCTCGGCTCCCCCGGTACTCCCTGGGCCAGCGGCTCGGGCCCCCCGAGACGCGAAGCTCGAGCTGGCGGAGTCCGTCGTGGCCCGCTACCACGGCGCGGTAGCGGCGGCCGACGCCCGGGCGGCGAACACGCGCCGCGGGCCGACGGTCTTCGTCCAGGCGGTGAACTTCGCCATGACCTCTGGGATCGGGCGCGCGCCCTCGGTCGCGGCCGCCCAGACCGACGGCGGCTGGGTGTCGAACCAGTCCAGCGTGTCCGGGTTCGGCGCGGCGCCGGGCAGCGGCTCGAGCACCGCCTCGAACTCGTCCACGACGCGCTCCCCCGGCCGCCGTCGACCGGTCCAGGACGACAGCGATGTCCACGACGACATGTCCACGACGGGTCAGCGGCCGGGGTGCGACCGCCAGTGCCCGGCGACGGGCCGGCCGGCGCGCTCGTGGGGCGGAACCCAGGTGGCGGCGGGGCCGGTGCCCGCTCCCCCGCCCCGCGTCCTGCCGAGGGCTCGCGCGACGTCGGCGGAGCGGGCCGCCGCGCGGTCGGCGAACCGTGCGGCGACGTCGGCGGAGACGAGGTCGCGCTCGCCGGCCGCGGCGTCGCGCACGGCGTCCGGCCAGGCGGCCGCGTACGCGGCGGCGGTGCCCAGGAGCCAGCCCGCGTCGACGCCCAGCTCTCCGGCGGCGCGCTCGACGTTCCGGGCGCCCAGCGCGCGCAGCCGGTACTCACCGCCGAGCTTCATGGCGAGCCGCGCCTTGAAGCGGACCTCGTCGGCGGGCCACAGCAGCGCGGCGCTGACCAGGTCGTACAGGGGCGCCAGCACGGTGCGGGCCCCCACGTGCAACAGGGCGAGGTTCTTGGCGTGCGCGTCGGTGCCGGCGACCACCCAGTTGAGGACGACGGAGCGTGCCAGGTCGTCGCGGGAGCGGGCGAGGTCGCGCCGGTCGACGGCCCGCGCGACGACGGCCGCGACGTCCCGCACGCCCGGGCCGCCGTCGGACTCGTACTTGGCGGAGCGCCACAGGCCGAGGGCTTGGCACAGGTCCTCCTGGTGCAGCCGGCGCGCGCCGCCGCCGGGCGTCGGCACGCGGTCGAACCTCTCGACCACCACGGCGCCCTGGTCCTCGAACCAGGCCGTCTCCACGCCCGCGACGGGGAGCCCGAGCGAGCGCGCTGCGCGCATGGTCACGAGCTCGGCCGCGGCGGAGTCGGCGACGCCGTCGACGCCGATCTTGAAGATGTGGGTGCTGGCGCCGCGCCCGGTGGGCTGGTGCCAGGTGCCGTCGGCGGCGCGAGCCAGCGCGAACTTGCCCTGCTGCCCACCCAGGGAGAACCGGCCCCCGTGCCGCTCGAACGCCCACGAGCTGTCGTCGGCGCGCAGCTCGCGCAGGTGCGCCGCGACCTCCGCCTCGTCCAGGGGGCGCGAGCCGGCGCCGTCGTGCGGCTCCTCGCCCTCGGGCACCACCTGCACCGCGCCCGCGCAGTCGGCGCCCATGTGGCGCAGCAGGGCGAACGCCGTCGCGCGCCGCTCGTCGAACTGCGCGGCCCAGCGGGCGCGGACGGTGTCGCTGTCGGGCAGGAGGTTGTCGATCCACGGCATGACGACGTCCGGGCCGTGCTCGGTGACGTGCCGGGGCATACTCACCGACAGCGACGGCGCGGCGCGCAGCGTCTGGTAGGCGGGCACGTAGGCGAAGGTGACGTCGCCGCCCCGCCCGCGCCGCAGCGTGCCAGCATGGGCGCCGTCGAGCCAGACGTCGAGCCGGTCAGCCACGCGCCCGCCCCAGGACGGTCTCGAGCGCGTCGTCCGGCTCGTCGGGGACGACGTCGACGACGAGGTCGACGGCGCGCAGCGCGTCCAGCACCAGGTCGAGCCGCGCGGTGGGCGCCCCCGCCTCGGCCGCGATGACCCACTGGCGGGACACGTCGACGGCGGCCGCGAGCTGGGCCTGCGTCATTCCCTTGTCCTTGCGGGCGCGGCGCAGCAGCGCGCCGAGCTGCTCGGCGTCGGCGACGATCATGGTCCCCTCCCCTGCCCCGCGGACGGATGTCAGCGGTAGACGACATCTGGTGCGATGTCAACGCTAAGTAACATTGGTCCAGATGTCAACGAACGGTGACATCGATGCCCCAGCGACGCTTCCACCGGGGCGCCCAGTCGTCATCCATGAAAGTTCCTTTCGCCGCCGGGTGGTGCCGGGGGCAAGTCTTGACGTCGCCCGGGGGCGGTCCTAACTTTCAGGTCAGGCGCACCCGGACAACGACGTCCCACGGTCCCGCACCGTCGCGCGCCAGTCCGACACAGGAGGACCTCGTGAAGGATCTAGGAACCAGGCGCCTCGTGCGCTCGACGGCGGTGCTGGCGGGCGCGGGCCTGCTGCTCGCCGCCGTCTCCCCCGCCCAGGCGCAGACCACCGCCCCGACCAGCACCACCGGCAGCCCGGCCGCCGCGGCGTCGAGCGCCGACATCGCGGCGATGGTCGACGCCATGACGCTCGACCAGAAGATCGGCCAGATGACGTGGACCCACGTCTACGGCTCGTCCGCGCACGACACGTCCATGGCGGCCAGCAACCAGGCCCGCTACGGGGTGGACACCCCGGCCGAGGTGGTGCAGAAGTACGACCTCGGCGGCGTGCTCTACTTCGCCTGGTCGGGCAACACGAACAACCCGCAGCAGGTCAACGGGCTGTCCAACGGCCTGCAGGACGCGGCGCTCGCGGACGGCGGGCCCGGCATCCCGCTGGCCGTCACCATCGACCAGGAAGGCGGCCTCGTGGCCCGCGTCGGGCCGCCGGCCACGGCGCTGCCGGGCAACATGGCGCTCGGCGCGACCTTCGACGCGGGCCTCGCCCGCGCGCAGGGCGACATCCTCGGCTCGGAGCTGAAGGCGATGGGCGTCAACGTCGACTTCGCCCCCGTGCTCGACCTCAACACCAACCCCGACAACCCCGTCATCGGGGTGCGGTCGATGGGCGCCGACCCGGCGACCGTGAGCAGGCTCGGGGTGGCCCAGATCCAGGGCATCCAGCAGCACATCACCGCCACCGCGAAGCACTTCCCGGGCCACGGCGACACCGAGACCGACTCCCACTACGGGCTGCCCGAGGTCACCTACGACCGCGCGACCCTGGACAAGCACCTGGAGCCGTTCCGCGCCGCGATCGACGCAGGGATCGACATGATCATGACGGCGCACATCGTCGTCGACGCGATCGACCCCGACCTGCCGGGCACCCTGTCGCCCAAGGTCCTCACCGGGCTGCTGCGCGACGAGATGGGCTTCGACGGGATCATCACCACCGACGCCCTCGACATGGAAGCGATGACCGACAACTGGTCGCAGGAGGAGATGTCCGTCAAGGCCATCCAGGCCGGCTCCGACATCCTGCTCAACTCCCCGGACGTGGACGCGTCCATCGCCGGTGTGAAGCAGGCCGTGGCGGACGGGGCGATCACCGAGGCCCGGCTCGACCAGTCCGTCACCCGGATCCTGGAGTGGAAGGCGAAGCGCGGCATCCTCGCGGACCCGTACGCCGACCCGGCCCAGGTCGGGCAGGTCGTGGGCTCCCCCGCGCACCTGGCCACGGCCGCGACCATCGCGGACCGGTCCATCACCAACGTGCGCAACGAGGACCGGGTTCTCCCGCTGCAGCCGGGCGAGGACTCGGTGCTCGTGGTGGGCGCCGGGTCCGGGTGGCCCGAGCGGCTGGCCCCGCTGCTCGCCGCACGCGGGTTCGAGGTCACCACCGAGCTCGAGAACGGCAGCTCGCCGTCGGCGGCCTACCGGGCCCGCGCGGTCGCGGCAGCAGCGGGCGTCGACGCCGTCGTCTTCACCTCGTACAACGCGAGCGGCAACCCCGCGCAGCAGGCGATGGTGGACGCGCTCGCGGCGACGGGCAAGCCCGTGATCGTGGTGGCCTCCCGCAACCCGTACGACATCAACGTGTTCCCGGCCGCGGACGCCGTGCTGAACAGCTACGGGTACGCGGTCGTGAACTACCAGGCAGTGGTGCGGGCGATCGCTGGCGACATCAACACCCTCGGCAAGCTGCCGGTCGCGGTGCCGACGGCGGACGGGACACAGACGCTGTTCCCGCTCGGCTTCGGCCACCGGTACCCGAGCTGGCCGCACCTTCCCGGGTCGGGCAAGCCCGGGAAGTGACGGCCTGAGGTCGCACGCGACGGCGGGCGTGGGGTGCTCCCCCACGCCCGCCGTCGTGCGAGGTCGTCCCTGTGCGGCCCTCGCGTGCGGTGTCGCACTCAGACGCCGCCGAGGCGCTCGAAGCTGAGGAGCGGGCCGACGGTGATGCCTCCGTCGACGGGCAGCGTGACGCCCGTGATCCAGCCGGCGTCGTCGGAGGCGAGGAACGCGATGGCGGCGGCGACGTCCTCGGGCTCACCGACGCGGCCGAGCGGGTACAGCGGGGTGAGCTTGTCCGGGCCGCCCTGGTGGTCCCACACGCGCGTGCGGACGGTGCCGGGCGCGACGACGTTGATGCGCACGCCGCGTTCCCCGAGGCGGACGGCGAGGTTCCGCGCGAGGGAGACGAGCCCCGCTTTCGCCGCGGAGTAGTCGTCGCCGCCGAAGGCCTGCAGCCCGTTCACGGATCCGACGAGCACGATCGCCCCGCCGCGGGGCAGGTGCGGCACCGCCGCGCGGACGCAGCGCACGGGTCCGGCGAGGTTGAGGTCGAGGCCGGCCGCCCAGGTGGCGTCGTCCATCCCCTCGACCACCGACGGGTGCGGGGTGTCGCCGCCTGCGACGCCGACGAGCGCGTCCAGGCGGCCGTGCCGCTCGAGGACGGCGGCGACCGCGGCGTCGACGGACGCACGGTCGCGCACGTCGCACGGGACGGTGCTGGCTTCGGCCTGCCCGGGCCCGGCGGGCGGGAGGTCGTCGACGGTGTGCCGCGCGGCGTCGTGGTCGAGATCGGCGACGACGAGGGTGGCGCCCTCGTCGTGCAGGCGCCGCACGGTGGCGGCGCCGATGCCGTGCGCGCCGCCGGTGACGAGCACCACGCGTCCTTCGAAGCGTCGGGTCACGGTCTCCTCCTCATCGAGTCCAGTCGTGTCCTGCCGGGTCCTGCCGTGCGTTCTCGTGCCCACGGGGCGTCAGAGCGTGAGGCGGTAGTACCGCTCCTCGCCGTACCGCTCGAAACCCGCCTTGCGGAGGATGCGCGCGGAGGTGCTGACGCGCCCCTTGACGAGCGCGAGGGTGGCGCCGGCGGCGTACGCGATGCGGAGCCGCTCGACGAGGACGGCGCGGTACGCGCCGCGCCCGCGCCGGTCGGGCAGGGTGCCCGCGCCCCACAGCCGGGCGACGGTGCCGAGGTCGGGGCGCGGCCCGGGCGCGAGGGTGAGGCCGGCGGTGGCGACGGGCTCGTCGTCGAGGTAGGCGACGACGCGGGCCTCGTGGCCGCCGTCGGCGAGGAGGGTGCGCGCGTTCTCGGCGAGCCGGTCGTCGTCCATGGGCTGCTGGTCCCACACGACGGTGTCGACGCGGTCGGCGTCGCGCAGACCGTCGATGTCGGTGACGCGCCGGACGACGACCCGCTCGGCGGCGTCGCGGGGCGGCTCGTCGAGGGCGCGGGCGAGCACGTCGACGGTGTCCTCGAGGCGGGCGCCGCGCGCGAGCAGCTCCGCGGTGACGTCGGGGGTGCTGCTGGCCGACACCCACACGCCGAGGGTGTCGCTCTTCCACTCCCGGGCCTGGTCGACGGCCCCGCGCAGGACCTCGGCGGGCGTGCGCTGCGAGGCCAACCCGGTCAGCACCACCCGCCCGTGCGCCCAGGCGGGCCACCGCGTGAGGGTGACGTCGGTGGTGCGGCACTCGGCGTCCGGCGGCACCCACGACCAGTCGGCAGCGGCGCGCAGCACGGTCGAGGCGTCCCAGGCGTCGCTCATGACGGCAACCTAGCGAACGGCGCCGGACGGCGGGCGGCGGCGCGCGGTTCCCCCGGACCGGCGCGGACGCGGCCGCTCAGAGGCCGGCGGCGAGGGAGCGCACGACGTCGGCTGCGGGCCCCGTGGGCGCCGCGCGGTGGCCGGCGCCGGCCCACAGGTGGAGGCGGTCGGCGTCGCCGGTCGCGGCGGCCCGGCGGCGCAGCTCTCGGGTGAGGTGGTGCACCTGCGGGTACCCGAGCGGGGCGGCCTCGTCGTGCCGGCGGACGAAGCCGTTGCGCAGCGCGCGGGCGGGGCGCCCGGTGAAGGCGCGGGTCACGGTCGTGGCGTCGAAGCGGGGGTCGACGAGCGCGTCGCGGTGCGTGGTCGACGCCCCCGACTCGTCGGTGCGCAGCAGCAGGGTGCCCATGGCGACGGCCTGCGCCCCCGCCGCCAGCAGCCGGGCGGCGGCGCGAGGGCCGTCCACTCCCCCGGCGGCGACCAGCGGCAGCCGGGTGCGCGCCGCCACCGCCGCGACGACCTCCGCCGTGTCGGCGTCGCCCACGGCCCGGGCGGGGTCCCAGGCGCCGCTGTGCCCGCCCGCACGAGGTCCCTGCACGACGAGCCCGTCGGCGCCGAGCTCCTGCGCGGCCGCGGCCTCCTGCGGCGTCGTGACCGTCACCAGGACGAGGGACCCGACCGCCTGCAGGGCGGCGACGTCGGCCGCGGGCGGCGGCCCGAACGTGCACGACACGACGGGCACCGGGTCACGGCGCAGCACGTCGACCTTGGCCGCCCACGCGTCGTCGTCGGCCGCGGGCACCGCGCCCGGGTCGAGGGTCACGCCCAGCGCCGCGGCCTCGGGCGCGAGCCTCCGGGCGTAGGCCGCGAGCGCCGTGGGGTCGAGGGTGGGGGTGCCGGTCGGCGGCGGGACGAAGAGGTTGACGCCGAAGGGGCGTCCGTGGGCGTGGGCGGCGCGGACCTGTGCGGCGAGGGCGTCGGGGGTCTGGTAGCCGCCGGCGAGGAAGGCGAGGGCGCCGGCGTCGGTGGTGGCGGCGAGGAGGTCGTGCGTGGTGGCGCCGCCGGCCATGGGGGCGGCGACGAGGGGCAGGTCGGTGTCGAGGAGGCGGGTGGCCGTCGGTGGCGTGGTCGGCATGCTGCCATCGTGCCCCCGTGCCGTCGTAGGGTCCGGTCATGACGCGGACGGACGATGCCAGTTCCCGGAGCTCTGTGCCTTCGTCGGAGGGGTCGCCCTCGGGGAGTCCGCTCTCTGGGCGGTTGGCCCTCGGGCGGCTGGTCTCGCACGTGCGGCAGGCGGGTGACGGTGTGGTGTCGACGCTGGGGCCGGACGGGGGGCCGCAGGCGGCGTACCTGGCGGTGGCGGTGACGGACGCGGGTGAGCTGGTGTTCGACGCTCGGGTGGGGTCGCGCAAGGTGGTGAACGTGGCCCGGGACGCACGGGTCGCCGTGGTGGTGGGCGGCGCGGGTGGGACGACGTTGCAGGTGCAGGGGGTGGCGGACGTGCCGTCGGGCGTGGACCGGGAGCGGTGTGTGGCGGCGTACGCGGCGGCGTTCCCGCAGTTCGCGGGGTCGTTGGCGGACCCGGGGATCGTGGTGCTGCGGGTGCGGGTCCGGTGGGCGCGGTGGGGTGACTTCCGGGTGTCTCCGCCGGTGCTGGAGGAGGCGTCGGGGGGTGTGCGTGCCTGACGGTCCCCGTGTGGTGCGGCTCGTGGATCCGCCGGGGGTGAGGTGCGTGCCCGGCCGTCCTGTCGGGACGGGTGCCCTGGTGCTGGCTGGGTCGAGCGGTCGGGTGGACGAGGGGCGGGCGCGACTCCTGGCCCGGCACGGGGTGCTGGCGGAGTCGGTGCGCTGGTTCGGGGGCCCTGGGCAGCACGCCGGCGCGTGGGAGATCCCGGTGGAGACGTTCGTGCGCCGTGTGGAGGCGCTCGTGTCCGGGTGGGTGCCGGCCGACGACCCGCCGTCGTTCCGGGAGCTGTACCGGTTGTCGAGGGAGGCCGATCCCGGGCGGGTCGCCGCGGCCGCGATCGCGGCGGAGCGCGTCCCGGAGGTGGTGCTCGTCGCGGGTGGCGACGACCGGGTGTGGCCGGCGGCGGCGCACGCGGAGGCGATTGCGGCGCGCCGGGCCCGGCACGGGCTGGCGACGACGGTCGTGACGGATGCCGAGGCGGGTCACCGGGTGGTGCTGCCGGGCGAGCCCCGGGTCGCGGGCGGGATGGCGATGCGCCGGGGCGGCACGGAGGCGGCGGACCGGCGGCTCGGCGCGGCCGCGTGGGCGGCCGTGCGCGAGGTGCTGCGGCTCCCCGGTGTCGAGGCCTGACGGGGTGTGACCCTGCCCTTGATCCCGATGTCCCGGACCGGCCGGGCGGTCAGCGCCAGCCGAGGGCGGGCGCGACGTGCTGGACGACGTTCTCGATGATGTGGGCGTTGTAGTCGACGCCGAGCTGGTTGGGCACGGTGAGCAGCAGGGTGTCGGCGGCGGCGACGGCTTCGTCGGTGGCGAGGTCGGCGACGATGGCGTCGAGGTCGCCGGCGTAGGTCTTGCCGAACCGGGAGCGGACGCCCTCGAGGAGGCCGACCTGGTCGGTGCTGGCGGTCTCCGTGCCGAAGTAGGCGCGGTCGCGGTCGTCGGTGAGGGGGAAGATGCTGCGCGAGACGGAGACGCGGGGCTCGCGCTGGTGCCCGGCGGCCTTCCAGGCGTCGCGGTAGCGCTGGATCTGCTCGGCCTGCAGGCGGTGGAACGGCACGCCCGTGTCCTCGGACAGCAGGGTGGAGCTCATGAGGTTCATGCCCTGCGCGGCGGCCTGTTCGGCGGTGGCGCGGGTGCCGGCACCCCACCAGATGCGCTCGCGCAGCCCCTCGGAGTGGGGCTCGACGCGCAGCAGGCCGGGCGGGTTGGGGAACATGGGGCGCGGGTTGGGCTCGGCGAAGCCCTCGCCCTCGAGCACCTCGAGGAACCGGGCGGTGTGGCGGCGGGCCATGTCGGCGTCGGACTCCCCCGGCCGGGGCTCGTGCCCGAGGTGGCGGTACCCGTCGACGACCTGCTCGGGCGACCCGCGGCTGATGCCGAGCTGCAGGCGCCCGCCGGAGATGAGGTCGGCGGCGCCGGCGTCCTCCGCCATGTACAGGGGGTTCTCGTAGCGCATGTCGATGACGGCGGTGCCGATCTCGATGCGGCTGGTGCGGGCGCCGACGGCGGCGAGCAGCGGGAACGGGGACGCGAGCTGGCGGGCGAAGTGGTGCACGCGGAAGTACGCGCCGTCGGCGCCGAGCTCCTCCGCGGCGACGGCGAGGTCGATCGACTGCAGGAGGGCGTCGGACGCGGAGCGGGTGGCGGACTGCGGGTGCGGTGTCCAGTGGCCGAAGGAGAGGAATCCGAGGTTCTTCACGGGGGCGTCAACCTCCTGGGCGTCGGGGGGCTTCCCGGTCGTTCTCGATCCTTGCCGTGGTCGGCCCTGTTCGCCCGTGCGACGTCGCTCCGCCCAGGTGGTGGCGCACCTTCGGAGCGCTCCGAGGGTGCACGACCGCCTGCTCGGTGGTGTGGCGGCGACGGCGTGGCGGCATCCCGGGTGCTTTTGCCCGTGCCGCGGGGTCCGCGGCGCCCCTAGCCTGGGCGCATGACCCTCGCTCACGACGTCGCCGGTGACCCCGGCGCGCCCGCCGTCCTGCTGGTGCACGCCGGCGTGGCCGACCGCCGCATGTGGGACGCCGTCGTCCCCGCCCTCGCCCGTACGTTCCGGGTGATCCGCCCCGACCTGCGCGGCTTCGGCGACTCGCCGCTGCCGGTGGGTGCCGGCCCGACGGCGGACGGCGAGCCCGCCCACCGGTACACGAACGCGGGCGACCTGGCCGCCCTGCTGGACGAGCTCGGCGTGGCCGATGCCGCTGTCGTCGGTTCGTCGTTCGGTGGGAAGGTCGCCCTCGAGCTGACCACGGCACACCCCGGGCTGGTGCGCGAGCTGGTGCTGCTGTGCCCGGCGGCGCCCGGCGTCCCCGACACGGACACGTCCGACGCGTTCGACGCCGAGGAGGGGCGCCTGCTCGAGGCCGGCGACGTGGAGGGTGCGGTACGGCTCAACGTGGCGACGTGGCTCGGCCCGGACGCCGACGACGCCGCCCGGGACGCGCTCGCGACCATGCAGCGGCGGGCGTTCGAGGTCCAGCTCGCCGCGGACGCGGCCGCGAGCGCCGCGGGGGCGCCGGAGCCGGGCCCGGACGGCGTGGAGGTCGACCTGCCGGGGATCCACGTGCCGACGTTCGTCGTCCAGGGGGCGCACGACATGGACCTGCTGCGCGCGTGCGCCCGGCACGTGGCCGACGAGGTGCCGGGGGCCGAGCTGTCGGTGCTGGACTGGGCGGGGCACCTGCCCGTGCTGGAGCGGCCGGACGCGGTGCAGGCGCTGCTGCTGGACGTGCTGCGCGACGACCCGACGGTGCACGCCCCCTGACGGCGCCGTCGACCGGCGTGGGGTGACCGGGAAGCCCTGCATGGTGGCCCGGGCCCGAGGGCGAGGTCAGCGGGCGAGCCACTGGTCGTGCACGATCTTGACGACGAGGCCGACGACGACGATCAGCAGGACGGCGCGCACGAACCCGGCGCCGCGGGCGAGCGCGGTGCGCGCGCCGACGATGCCGCCCGCGACGTTCGCCACGGCCATGCCCGCACCGAGCAGCCACAGCACGTGCCCGAGGAGGCCGAACAGGGCGAGCGCGCCCAGGTCGCTGCCGATGCTCACGACCTTCGCCATCGCAGACCCGCGCAGGAAGTCGGTGCCCAGCGCGGTGACGAACAGGGCGACGAGCAGCACCCCCGTGCCGGAGCCGACGACGCCGCTGTAGAACCCGACCGTCGAGGCCCCGACGGCGAGCACGAGGGTGGGCCGCCACGCGGGCACCGCCGTGCCGGCGCAGGGTTGAGGCCGAGGGTCGGGGCGCGGGTCGGGGTGTGCCCGGTCCCCCGGCCGGGCGACGACGGCCCACACCCCGACGGCGACGAGGGTCGCCGCGACGACGAGCACGATGACGTCGCGTGGCAGGTGGGAGGCGGTGACGGCGCCGACGAGGGCGGTGGGCAGCCCCAGGGCGGCGGCCACGAGCGCGCGCCGGCGGTCGAGGCCCACCCGGGTGACGTAGGTGACGGCGGCGCCCGACGTCCCGGTGATGGCGACGAGCTTGTTGGTGCCGAGCACGGTGGCGACGGGCACGGACGGCAGCGCCAGCATGAGCGCGGGGACCTGGACGAGCCCGCCCCCGCCGACGACGGCGTCGAGCCATCCGGCCGCGAAGGCGACGGCGATGAGCAGGCAGATGGCGGCGGGGTCGACGTGCAGGCCCATGGGGTGCTCCTCGGTGCGTGCTGCGGTGCGTTCCTCGCCGGCGTCCACCGAGCCTGGCCGTCCGGCGGGAGCCTCGGGCGGCGGGGACCGGGGGTCCACCGTCCGGTGGACGACACGGCCCGGGGGTGCGGTCGACGATGGTGCGGACGGTGGTGCGGACGGTGGTGCGAGGGACGAGGGTGGAAGGCAGGTGGCCGCTGTGCTGGCCGCTGGGTCGGTGACCGGGTGCCGGGGGCGCCGGGGGTGCGGCGCCGCCGTACACGGAGCCAGAGGGTGACTCGCGGCGCGGTGACACGGACCGGGCGCACATTCGACGAGGGTGCAAGGTCGGGTGCCCGGTGCCGGGGGCGACTAGCGTGGGACGGCGGAGACCAGGGCGGTGGCGGCATGCTCACGATCGACCTCACGGCGGAGGACCTGACGCGCCTGCGCGTGGCCGCCCGCCCCGACCCGATGTGGGACGTCGTCCTGAGCCTGCACCTGCTGCAGAACCGGCAGGCCGCGATCGCGTTCGACCCGTGGCGCAGCCAGGTGCGCGCGCGGGTCGTGGAAGCGGGGCTGGCCCGGACCGTCGCGGCGCTGGCCCGGCTGGCGCCGTGGGCGTCCTACTTCCCCGACTTCCTCACGCCGACCCCGACGGATCTGGGCAGCGGCTCCGCGACGCCGGTCGAGGTGGCGGTGGACCGGGTGGCGAGCACGCCGCGGCAGCGGCTGACGCGCGAGCTCGCGGTGACGTTCCCGGCGGGCGCGCCGTCGTGGGTGCGGCGCATCGCGAGCGGGGAGACGGAGGCGATGCGCTGGCTCGCCGGGGCGCTGCACCGCTACCACGACGTGGCCGTGGCCCCCTACGCGCCGGCGACGGGCGTGGCCGTCGCGGCCGACCAGGTGGCCCGCGACGCGGCCCTGCGGCGCGGCGGCGTGCGGGGTCTGATGGCAAGCTTCGACCCGGTGCTGCGGCGCGTCGACGACGGCACGTGGGCCGGCCGGTACCCGGTGACGCGGGCCCTGCCGCTGCGGGGCCGGCCCCTGACGGTGATCCCGTCGGTGTTCTGCGTGCTCGCGCCCGTGGCGCTCGCGGACGAGGCCCTGGACCCGGCGCTGGTGTACCCGGTGGCCCCGGCGCCCGGCTGGCTGGCCTGCGCCGACGCCGTCGACGGGGAACGGCCCCCGGTGGCGCACCTCATCGGCCCGACCCGAGCCCGCGTGCTCGAGGTGCTGGACGTGGGCCGCACGACCACGGCGCTCGCCCGGGTGCTGGACCTGACCCCCGCGACCGCGAGCCGGCACGCGACGGTGCTGCGCGAGGCCGGGCTGGTCTCCTCCCAGCGGCAGGGCAACTGCGTGGTGCACACGCGCACCCCGCTCGGCGACGCGCTGCTCGCCGGGCACCTCGCCTGACCGCGCGTCTCGCCTGAGCGGGCCAACAGCTCAGCGCGGACGACACCTGGGCAGGCGACACCTGGGCGAAACACGCGCGGGGCAGGATGTGGGCGTGATCATCGCCCCCGAGGTGCCGGGCCGGGCGGACGTGCGCGCCCTGCTGGCCGAGCACCTGGCCGACATGCACGCCACGTCCCCCGCAGAGTCGGTGCACGCGCTCGACCTCGCCGCGCTGCGGGCCCCCACGGTGACGTTCCTGACGGCGCGCGACGCCGACGGCGTCCTGCTCGGCTGCGGGGCGCTGAGCGAGCTGGAGCCGGCGGCGCCCGACGGTGGGCCAAGCAGACCAAGCGGGCCAGGCTGCCGGCCGGGAGGCCACGGCGAGGTGAAGTCGATGCGCACGGCGCGCACGGCCCGTGGCCGGGGCGTGGCGGGAGCGGTGCTGGGGCGCCTGGTCGACCTGGCGCGCGAGCGCGGGTACGCACGGGTCAGCCTCGAGACCGGCCCGCAGGAGTACTTCGCGGCCGCGAGACGGCTGTACGCGCGGCACGGGTTCGTCCCCTGCGGGCCGTTCGGCGCGTACTCCCTCGACCCGTGCAGCGTGTTCTTCGGCCTCGACCTGCGCCGCGACGGCGACGCCCTCCCGGGGCCGGTGCGCGCCGAGGGTGTCGGCCCCGCCGCCTAGCCTCGCGGGATGGGCGACACCGGCCGCACCCCACCGACCTCCGCCACGGCGAGCGCCGCGAGCGCCGTGGGCGCCGACGCCCCTGGGCCGCGAGCGCCCGCCGGGCAGGACGTGCTCCTGGACCGCCGGTTCGTGTGGCGGGGCCGTGCGGTCGCGTGGACGGCGTTCGGCTCCGGCCCGCCGCTCGTGTTCTGCCACGGCACGCCCTGGTCGTCGTGGCTGTGGGAGCCGTACGCGCGCGCCCTGGCCGCCGAGTTCACCGTGCACCTGTGGGACATGCCGGGCTACGGCGCGTCGTCGATGGACCCCGATCACGCCGTCGACCTGGGGGTCCAGGGCGAGGTCTTCGCCGCTCTGCTGGAGCACTGGCGCCCCTCCTGGTCGGCGCCCGGCGTGCCGCCCGGTGCCGTGCCCGTGCCGCACGTCGTGGCCCACGACTACGGCGGTGCGGTGAGCCTGCGCGCCGCGCTGCTGCACGGCGCCCGGTACGCGTCCCTGTGCCTGGTGGACGTCGTCGCGCTGCGTCCCTGGGGCTCGCCGTACTTCGCGCTCGTGCGCGAGCACGCCGACGTGTTCACCCGCACGCCCGCCGTCGTGCACCGCGGCGCTCTCGAGGCCTACGTGCGCACGGCCGCGCACCGCCCCCTGTCCGACGCGGACCTGGACGCGCTCGTGGCCCCGTGGACCGGGCCGCAGGGGCAGGCCGCGTTCTACCGGCAGATCGCCCAGGCCGACGAGCGGTACACCGCCGAGCTGGAGCCGTTGCTCGGCGCGCTGGAGGTGCCCACGCGCGTGCTGTGGGGCGCCGAGGACGCGTGGATCCCCGCCGACCGGGCGCGGCGCCTGGCCGACGCGCTGCCTCGCGCCGACATGCGCCTCGTGCCGAGCGCCGGCCACCTGGTGCAGCTCGACGCGCCGGTCGCGCTCGCCGTCGAGCTGCAGCGGTGGCTGTCCGCGCGCGGGTGATCCGGCGTGACCGGGGTCAGTACCAGGACGCGCGCGCGTGCTGGAAGATCAGGTTGGTCTCGGTGAGGGCCACGTCCGGGTCGGTGGACAGGTGCTCGATGACGAACTCGTTGAGCGCGTCGGAGTCCGCGGCGGCCACGTGCACGAAGAAGTCGTGCACGCCGCCCAGCAGGAAGACGTTCAGCACGCCGGGGAGCTCCGCGAGGCGCGCCAGGTAGGTGCTGAGCCGGGTGCGTGCGGCGCCCCTCATCTGCACGGCGATCATCGCCTGCAGCGGGTGGCCGGTGCGCGCCGGGTCCACGTCGGCGTGGAACCCGCGGATCACGCCCCGCTCGCGCAGCTGGCGCACCCGCGTCAGGCAGGTGGACGGCGCCACCCCCGCCCGGGCGGCGAGCGCGTTGTTCGGCAGGCGGGCGTCCTGCGCGAGCGCGGCGAGGATGCGCTGGTCGACGTCGTCGAGGCGCTCCGGAGCGGGGCCGCGCCGGTCCAGGCCCCACGACGGGTCGGGACGAACATCCTTCGGTCGTGACGCCCGCGCCGCGGGCCGAGACTGCCCCATGTTCGACATGGGACGAATCTACCGAAGGATGTTCGCAATCGTGGTGTCGTGCCGAATCGCGGCCTCACACTGGGAGGTGAGCGGGGTCACACACCCACGCGACCCACCGACCGACCGCGACCGCCGGCCACCGCCGCGCGGCCGCGGTCACCGAGCCTCGAAGGCGAGCTCCCATGCGCATCGGCGTCCCGAAGGAAGTCAAGAACCACGAGTACCGGGTGGCCATCACCCCGGCAGGCGTGCACGAGCTCGTCGGCCGCGGCCACCAGGTCGTCGTCCAGGCGGGCGCCGGGCTCGGCTCCGCGATCACCGACGACGAGTACCGCGCCGCGGGCGCGGACCTCGTCGACAACGCGGACACCGTGTGGGCCGGCGCCGAGACCGTGCTGAAGGTCAAGGAGCCCGTCGAGCAGGAGTACCACCGCCTGCGCCCCGGCCTGACGCTGTTCACCTACCTGCACCTCGCCGCCGACAAGGCCCTCACCGAGGAGCTCCTCGCGAGCGACGTCACCGCCGTCGCCTACGAGACGGTCCAGACCCCCGACGGGCGGCTGCCGCTGCTCGCCCCCATGTCGGAGGTCGCCGGCCGCCTCGCCCCCCAGGTCGGCGCCGCCACCCTGCTGCGCGCCGCCGGCGGGCGCGGCATCCTCCTCGGCGGCGTGCCCGGTGTCCCCGCGGGGCACGTCGTGGTCATCGGCGCCGGCGTCTCCGGCATGAACGCCGCACGCATCGCCGTCGGGCTGGGCGCGCGCGTCACCCTCCTGGACACCAACGCCGACGCCCTCAAGGCCGCCGACCGCGAGCTCGGCGGCCGCGTGCAGACCCTCGCGTCCAACCGGCTCACCCTCGCCGAGGCCGTGCTGGAGGCCGACCTCGTCGTGGGCGCCGTCCTGGTGCCCGGCGCGAAGGCCCCCGTGCTCGTCCCGAACGACCTCGTGGCGCGCATGCGCCCCGGCGCCGTCCTCGTCGACATCGCGATCGACCAGGGCGGATGCTTCGAGGACTCGCGCCCCACCACGCACGACGACCCCACGTTCCGGGTGCACGACGCGGTGTTCTACTGCGTCGCGAACATGCCCGGCGCCGTGCCGCGCACCTCCACCTACGCCCTGACGAACGTGACCCTGCCGTACGTCGTGGCGCTCGCGGACCACGGCTGGCGCGAAGCCCTGCGCCGTGACCCCGTGCTCGCGGGCGGGCTGAACGTGCACGGCGGCCGCGTCACCAACGCCGGCGTCGCGGAGGCGCACTCCCTCGAACGGGTGGACGTCGCCGACGTGCTCTGACCTTGCCGGTCGTGGGGCTGGGGCCGGGAGGCGGGAGGTTTCTTGTCGCGAGGCGCGCCATCCGGAGGCTCGTTCCTCGCCTCCTCCCGCCAGGCCCGACCAGCCTCGCGACAAGAAACCTCCCCCTCCCGGCGCTGTCACCTGTCCTTCGCGCGAGGTCCGGCCGACGAAGGAAGACCCGACGAAGGAGGCTGCCGGTCGGCGCCTGCGGGGGGAGGCAAGGGTCAGTGCCGGCGGGGCGGCAGCGGGACGCGGTCGAGGTCGGAGGCGACGGTCAGGCCGCCGTCGAACACCTCGCGGGCCTCGCGCTCGAACTCGTCGGGGAGCTCGTCGGGCACCCGGTAGCGCTGGGAGAAGTGCGTGAGCACGAGGTGTCGCACGCCGGCGCGGGCGGCGACCACGGCGGCCTGCCGGCACGTCAGGTGGGCCCAGCGGGCCGCGAGCTCGGCGTCGCGGTGCAGGAACGTCGACTCGATCACCAGCAGGTCGACGCCGTCGGCGAGCTCGAGCACCGCGTCGCACAGGCGCGTGTCCATGACGAACGCCACCGACTGTCCCGGGCGCGCGACCGAGACGGCGTCGCGCTGGACGGTGCGGCCGTCGGCCAGGGTGAGGCTGCCCTCGCGCAGCAGCCGTCCCACCGCCGGACCCGGCTCGACCCCTGCGGCCGCGAGCGCCGCCGGGTCGATCCGGACGCCGTCGGGCTCGTCCAGGCGGTAGCCGACGGCGTCGATGCGATGGTCCAGCGGCCGCGCCGTGAGGACGGGGGCGCCCGGGCCGGCGCCGCGCTCGCCCTCCACCCGGGGCAGCGTCGCAACCCGGGCCGCGACGGAGGCTGCGTCGGGCGCAGCGCTCGTGGTGGCCGGGGCGGGGCCGGTCGACGGGAAGGACACCGGCCGGAAGGCGACGCGCTCGTGGTGGTCGTAGGCGCTGGCGTGCAGCAGGTGGCGCACCCACTCCTCGCCCGAGGCGGGGAAGGAGATCGGGACGGTGTGGCGCACCTGGTCCCCCGACAGCCGCTGCGCGACGCCCGCCAGCCCCAGGGAGTGGTCGCCGTGCAGGTGGGTGATCGCGATGCGGGTGAGGTCGGTGGCCGAGACCCCGGCCAGCGTCATCTGCCGCTGGGTGCCCTCGCCGGGGTCGAACAGGATCGCGGCGTCGTCGAAGAACAGGACGTACCCGTTGTGGTTGCGCGCGCGGGTGGGCACCATGCTCGCCGTGCCGAGCACGACCAGCTCGCGTCGGGACACGTCGTGACGCGCCCGCCGCTCAGCGGCCCAGGGCGCGCCCGACGACGCGCACCAGGCCGGTGGTGACGTGCTGCACCGGGCGCCACAGGTCGCGGTCGAACACCGCAGTGCGGGTCAGCGGGCGCGGGCGCAGGCGCCCCGCGAGCCGGGGCGTCGACGACGTCGACGATGTCGACGATGTCGACGCAGCGGTCGGCGCCGGCGCGACGGCCGCGGGCCGCAGCGACGGCAGGCCCGCGAGCACGGACGGCCGGTACCGGGCACCCGGGTCCCACCGCTGGTGGAGGCGCTGCGTCGCGTCGTCGCGCGTCGGGTCGGGCATGGGGTCATCGTGGCGCGGCGGGCAGGCCCCCGCAAGGCCGCACGACGACCCGCGGCCGGGCCCGTGCGCTCAGGCCCCGGGGAAGCCCTGCGGGTTCTCCGACTGCCAGCGCCACGTGTCGGCGCACATGTCGTCGATGGTCTTGACGGCGCGCCACCCGAGCTCGTTCTGCGCGCGCGTGGGGTCGGCCCAGAAGGCGGCGAGGTCACCGGCGCGGCGCGGGCCGACCTCGTACGGCAGCTCGCGGCCCACGGCCCGCTCGAACGCGTGCAGCATCTGCAGCACGGACGTCCCCGTGCCGGTGCCGAGGTTGAAGGCGCGCACCGGCTCGGTCATCGCGTCCAGGTGGTCCAGGGCGGCGACGTGCCCGGCGGCGAGGTCCTCGACGTGCAGGTAGTCGCGCTCGCAGGTGCCGTCCGCGGTCGGGTAGTCGTCGCCGAAGACGACGAGCTTGTCGCGCTTGCCGACGGCGACCTGCGCCAGGAACGGCATGAGGTTGTTGGGGATGCCCTGCGGGTCCTCGCCGATCTGCCCCGACGGGTGCGCGCCCACGGGGTTGAAGTAGCGCAGCAGCGCCACCTTGAGCCTGCCGACCGCGACCGCGGCGTCGGCCATGATCCGCTCGATCATCACCTTCGTCTGCCCGTACGGCGAGGAGGACGACAGGTACTCGTAGTCCTCGCGGTAGGGCACGGGGGCCTTCTCCCCGTACACGGTGGCCGAGGAGGAGAACACCAGCCGCGGCACGTCGTGGCGGCGCATCGCCTCCAGCAGCGACAGCGTCGAGTCGAGGTTGTTGCGGTAGTACTCCAGCGGCTTCGCCACCGACTCCCCCACGGCCTTGAAGCCGGCGAAGTGCACGACGGCGTCGAACTTCTCGTGCGCGAACAGCCGTTCCGTCTTCTCCGCGTCGGTGAGGTCGATCGCGTGCACCGGCACGTGCACCCCCGACAGCGACTCCACGCGGCCCATCACCGTGGGCTTGGAGTTGGAGAAGTCGTCGACAACGACGACGTCGTGCCCGGAGGCGACGAGGGACAGGACCGTGTGGGAGCCGATGTACCCGGCGCCGCCGGAGACCAGAACGCGCATGGGCCCAGCCTAGGGCGTGGGGCCGCCGTCCTCGGACGGCGTCCGCACCCCGGGCCGGGCCCGTGCGCGTCGTGCTCTTCTGTGACCGTCAGCGGCCCGTCGGCGGCCCGTCAGCCGCCGAGGAGCTCGGTGAAGCTCGGCGTGGCGGCGAACGGGTCGGCGGGCCCCTCGTTCTCCCGGCGGGCGACGCGCTGCGCCAGCTCGCGGCCGGCGCGGGCGATGCGCTTCGGCAGGCCGGCGCCGGGGTCGTCGGCGCTCGCGGCCCAGTCGTCCGTGGCCGCGAACACGCTGGTGGGCACGACGTCGGCGCGCAGGTAGGTGAACAACGGGCGCACGGCGTACTCGAGGGCCAGGGAGTGGCGGGCGGTGCCGCCGGTGGCGCCGAGCAGCACGGGCATGCCGGTCAGGGAGTCGGGGTCGACGACGTCCCAGAACGACTTGAACAGACCCGAGTAGCTCGTGGTGAAGATGGGCGAGACGGCGACGAGGCCGTCCGCGCCCGTCACGGTCTCCAGCGCGCGGGCCAGGTCGCCGGTCGGGAACCGGGTCAGCATCGCGTCGACGACGGCGTGGGCGACGTCGCGCAGCTCGATCGTCTCGACCCGCACGCTGTGCCCGGCGTCCTGGAGCTCCCGCACGGTGGCGTCCGCGAGCCGGTCCGCCAGCAGCCGCGTGGACGACGGCTGCGACAGGCCCGCCGAGACGACGGCGAGGGTGCGGGTGGGGGTCTGGATGCCCGAGGGCCCCGAGGACATGGTCATGCGCGTGCCTCCTGCTGGGTGGTGCCTGCCGTGCCGGCGGCGGGCTGGGTGCCCTCGGCAACGGTACCGGTGTACGGGTCCGAGGTGTCGCCGACGTGGGTGGCGCCGGCCTCGCCCGTGGCGCGGGCGGCGGCGACGCGCTCGGCGTGCGTCGGCGGGTTCAGCGGCACGTCGGCGGGGCGCTTGGCCTCGACGATCTTGCGCAGCTCGGGCACGACGTCCTCGGCGAGGAGGTCGATCTGCTCGAGCACCGACTTCAGGGGCAGCCCGGCGTGGTCGACGAGGAACAGCTGGCGCTGGTAGTAGCCCACCTCGTCCACGAACGACGCGTACCGGTCGATGACCTGCTGCGGGGAGCCGACCGTCAGCGGCGTCTCGCGCGTGAAGTCCTCCATCGACGGGCCGTGCCCGTACACGGGCGCCTCGTCGAAGTAGGGGCGGAACTCGTTCCACGCGTCCTGCGAGCGCTTGCGCATGAACACCTGGCCGCCGAGGCCCACGATCGCCTGGTCGGCGCGGCCGTGGCCGTAGTGCTCGAACCGCTGGCGGTAGAACCGCACCATCTGCCGCGTGTGGTGCATGGGCCAGAAGATGTTGTTGTGCAGGAAGCCGTCACCGTAGAACGCGGCCTGCTCGGCGATCTCGGGGCTGCGGATCGAGCCGTGCCACACGAACGGCGGGACGCCGTCCAGCGGCCGCGGGGTGGAGGTGAAGCCCTGCAGCGGGGTGCGGAACTTGCCCTCCCAGTCCACGACGTCCTCGGTCCACAGGCGGCGCAGCAGCGCGTAGTTCTCCACGGCCAGCGGGATGCCCTGGCGGATGTCCTGCCCGAACCACGGGTAGACGGGCCCGGTGTTGCCGCGGCCCATCATGAGGTCCATGCGCCCGTCGGAGATGACCTGGAGCATCGCGTACTCCTCGGCAAGGCGCACCGGGTCGTTGGTGGTGATCAGCGTGGTGGCCGTCGACAGGGTGATGTGCTTCGTGACGCCCGCCAGGTAACCGAGCATCGTCGTCGGCGAGGACGCCACGAACGGCGGGTCGTGGTGCTCGCCCGTGGCGAAGACGTCCAGGCCCGCCTCGTCGGCGTGCCGGGCGATAGTGAGCATGTTGCGCACCCGCTCGGTGTCGTCCGGCGTGCGGCCCGTCGTGGGGTCGGTGGTGACGTCGCTGACGGAGAAGATTCCGAACTGCACGGCTGCGCTCCCTGCTCGTGGACTGCTCCTGGGTCCTGACCTGACGCCCAGGTCCATGCGTTTGCATGTACATGCGGCTGAACCGCGGCACCCGCCCCGTTGTTCCCCGCCGTCCGCCGACCACAGGTGACGTCGCGCACAAAGGGCGCCCGCAGGGCGGTCTCGAGTTGCGTCAGACGCGCCGACTGGCCAGCCTGAGGGGGCAACCGTCACGTCCACCGCCACCATGCCCATTCTCCGGCACTCGGTGTGGACCGTGCTTCACGGGACCTTCACGGACCGCCGGAACATCCCCCGGTAGGGCCGCGTTGGAACCTCAGGCCCCTTCCCACCGACCTCCAGGAGGACGACATGCCCGACCGGTCCCTGCGCGGCATGAGCATCGGCAGCAAGAGCATGGAGTCCGACGAGGGCGTGGACTTCGCCCCGCGGTTCCAGGCCCACTACGACTGCCCCAACGGTCACACCATCATCCTGCCCTTCTCCACCGAGGCCGAGGTGCCGCCGGTGTGGGAGTGCCGGTGCGGCGAGGAGGCGCTCCTGCGCGACGCCGAGCGCCCCGAGGTGAAGCCCGGCAAGCCGCAGCGCACCCACTGGGACATGCTGCTCGAGCGCCGCACCGTCGCCGAGCTGGAGGAGCTCCTCGACGAGCGCCTCGAGCTGCTGCGCGCCGGCAAGCTGCGCCGCAGCGCCTGACCTGACACGCCAGAAGGGCGGGCACCCCACCGGGGTGCCCGCCCTTCTCGCGTGTCACCGGGTTCACCGGGGACGTCAGCGCCGTCGTGCCCGCACCGCGGACACGATCCCGCCCAGGACGAGCACCACGGCCGCGGCCCCGACCGCCCAGCCCGGCCAGTAGCCTGCCCGCACCGCCGGCGTCAGCTCCGTGCGCAGCGGCAGGTCGGCCACCCAGTGGTCCGGCGTGAACAGCTGCGTGCGCGCCACCAGCGTCCCGTCCGGCGCCACCACGCCGCTCACTCCCACCGTCGAGACCTGCACCGCCGCCCGGCCCGTCGTGATCGCCTGCATCCGCGTCATCGCCAGCTGCTGCGTCGACTCCGCCGTGTACCCGAACGACGCGTTGTTCGTCGGCACCACCAGCACCTGCGCACCCCGCTGCACGGCGTCGCGCACGATCTCGTCGTACGCCACCTCGAAGCAGATCACCGTCGCCATCGGCACCGTCGCCGGCCCCGAGCCGCGGCCGATCGCCGCGCCGTCCACCCGCAGGTCGACCACCGCCGGCTCCGTGCCCGGGATCATGTCCGTCGTGACCCGGTCCACCTGCGCGCTGAACAACCGCACGAAGGAACGGATCGGGATGTACTCCCCGAACGGCGCCGGGTGCTGCTTCGCGTACCGCTGCGTCACGCCCTGGCCCGGCTCCCACAGCAGCGCCACGTTGTAGCGGCCACCCGTGGCGGGGTACTCCTGCGCGCCCACGAGGATCGGCGCGTCCACCGCCCGGGCCGCCGCGTCGATCGCGTCGCCCACCTCGGGTGTCGTCTGCGGGTCCAGGTCCGAGCCGTTCTCCGGCCACAGCACCACGTCGACGCCGTCGGTCGGGCCGTCGCCGAAGTCGCCCGCCGCCTGCTCGTCCGCGATCGCGTACGTGCCGTCCAGGTGGTTGTTCAGCACCTCCGCCCGGTTGGCGAAGGAGCCCTCCCCCGGCTCCGACACGTTGCCCTGCACCCCGCCCGCACGCAGCACGCCCGCCTGCGCCGTCCCGGTCCCGGCGTCCACGACCGTGCCCTGGTGCCCCGGCTCGTTCGCGTCCGTCACCTCCCGGGTGCCCGCGTCGTGCGCCAACGGCAGCAGGAGCGGCCCGAGGACCAGCGCCGCCGCCGCGACGACCATCGCCCCGGCGCTCGCGGACCCGCGGGCCCGCTGCGCGGCGTCGCGCCAGTCCGTGCGCAGCACCCGGCCGACGGCGAGCGCGAGCAGCACGCCCGCGGCCGCGACGAGGAGCGACACGAGCGTCGTGCCGCCCAGCCACGCGGCGCGCCCGGTGGGGGCGCCGGCCACCGTCCAGGCGAGCCGGCCCCACGGGAACCCGCCGAACGGGATCTCCGAGCGCCACTGCTCCACCGCGACGAACAGCACGGCGAACACCAGGCCCTGCGCGAGCGGGTGCCGCCGCACCCAGCCCCAGCGGCGCGCCCACGTCCACAGCGCGCCGAACCCCGCCAGGAACAGCGCCTCGAGGGACGCGAGCGCGATCCACGGCACCGTGTCCGTGGCGAAGTTGGCCCACCAGATGTGCGGCAGCCAGAACGTCGCCCCGGCCACGAGGCCCACGAGGAAGTTCCAGCCCGCCGCGCGGCGTCCGTCGCGCCGCAGCGCGGCGAACAGCAGCGCCACCCCGACGAACGCCAGCGGCCACGCCCCCACGTCGGGGAACGACGCCCACAGCGCGACGCCGGACGCGACGGCCAGCAGCAGCGTCGCCGGACGGCTCGCCCACCGGTCCGACGGCGTGGGCGCGCCGGTCCGGGCACGAGCCTCGTCGCCCCCCTGGCCGCGCTCCGGGCCACGCCGCTGATCGTGCGTCGGGTCGCTCTCAGGGGCGCGGTCCGGTGCCGGGTCGGACCCGCTGTCGGAGGGCCCCTCGAGCGGGGTCGGGCTCACGTGCAACACCCCCGCAGGGTACGTGAGAACCGACGCCCCTCGGGCGCGGCTCGGGTCGGCCCCGGGCGGTGGGAACCGTCGGTCGGGGCCGCCGGGTCAGTCGAAGGTGTCGTACAGGACGACGCCGTCGCGCACCGTCTGCAGGCACACGGGATCCGGCTCGCCGGGCGACAGGTCGGGCAGCAGGGGCTGGCCCGCGCGCGCCTCGGGGTTCCATGCGGACAGGCGGCCCTCCGGCGCCTGCACGGACAGGGCGTCCGCCCGCCACACCGCCAGGTGCGCGGGGGCGCCGACGCGCAGCTCGCCCGCGCCCGTGTGGTCGAGGCCGGCGAGCCGCCACCCGCCGCGCGTGTGCGCCCGGAACGCGGAGCGGGCGGAGATACGTTGCGTGGCGTCCTCGTGCGTGAGGGTGGCGCGCACCGCCTGCCACGGGTCCAGCGGGGTGACCGGGGTGTCCGACCCGAACGCAAGCGGGACGCCCGCGCCGGCGAGGTCCGCGAACGGCGACAGGGTGGACGCGCGGGCCACGCCCAGGCGCGCGGCGTACATGCCGTGGCTGCCGCCCCACGCGGAGTCGAACGCGGGCTGCACCGACAGCGCCACCCCGTACAGCAGGAGGGCGGCCAGCGCCGACGCGTCGACGAACAGCGCGTGCTCGATGCGGTGGTGCCCGGAGCGCAGCAGGCCCGGGCCGTGCTCGGCGGCCGCGAGCTCCAGGCCGCGCACCACCTCGTCCATCGCCCGGTCGCCGATGACGTGGAAGCCGCCCTGGGTGCCCGCGGCCGAGCAGGCCGCCAGGTGAGCGGCGATCTCCTCGCCGCGCAGGAACAGGCGCCCGTCGGCCTCGGCCGCCCCCGGGCCGGCGAGCAGGTCCGCGTACGGGTGGCGCAGCGCCGCCGTGCGGGAGCCGATCGACCCGTCGGCGCACAGGTCGCCGGCGATGCCGGTGAGGAACGGCAGCTCCGCGAGCATCTGCCGCGCGTCGTCGGCCGTGGCGCACAGCTCGCCCCGGTAGGCCACGACGTGCGGCAGCGCGCCCGCCGGGTCGGCGGTGAGCGCGACGAGCTCGGCCAGCCCCTCGCGGGTGTCCATGTTGGGCTCGCTCATCTCGTGCACGCTGACGATGCCGCGCGCCGCGGCGTCCTCGAGGGCCCGCCGGTAGGCCCGAGAGCGGCGGGCGGGCGACACCTGGCGCACCACGGCCGCGGCCGTGTGATGCGCGTCGGAGGTAACCATGCCGGACGGGTCCCAGCCGGGCAGCCGGTCGAGGCCCGCGGACCGCGCGAACGACCCCGACACCACGGCGGAGTGCCCGTCGACGCGGGCGGCGTACACGCGGCGGCCGCCGCACGCGGCGTCGACCTCGTCGGCGGAGGGGGCGCGCCGCTCGGGCCAGGTCTGCTCGTCCCACCCGAACGCGAGGAGCACCTCCTGGCCGCCCGGGTCGGCGGCGTCCAGCTCGCGCGCCCCGCGCGCCAGCGCGTCCAGCGCCGTCGCGAGCGACGTCACCGCCCCGGCGGTGAGGTCGACGGACTCGGCGGCCAAGCCTGTCTCCAGCAGGTGCACGTGCGCGTCGACGAACCCGGGCGCCACCAGCGCCCCGTCGAGGTCGATCACGCGGTCCGCGCGCGCCGCGAGCCCGACGGCCGTGTCCTCCGCCCCGATCCAGGCCACGACGCCGTCGTCGACGAGCAGCGCCTCCGCGAACGGGTCGGCGGGGGTGTGGACGGCTCCGTTGCGGTAGAGAGTGGACGTCACGGCTTGCACTCTAGGGCACCGGCCCACGCACGACCCCCGCCGGACGGACACGACTTCGTCACCTCGGCGCGGGACCGAGGTGACGAAGGGTGAACGGGGGCGACGGGGAGGGCGACGGGCCGGCGGCTCAGACGCTCGAGTAGGCCACCACCCCGCGCAGCACCGCCGTCTGCGCCTTGCGGGCGGTGGTCCGCAGCGCCGGCCGCGGCGCCGCCTTCGCCAGCTGGTCCAGGACGTCGAGGACCTGCTTGCACCAACGCACGAAGTCGCCGGCGGCCACGTCCGTGCCGCGCAGCACCGTGTCGAGGTTCTTGCCCGACGCCCACCGGTGCACCGGGGCGACCAGGCCCAGGTCCAGCGGCCCCGTGGCCTCCAGCCGGTGCGCGGCCTCCAGGTCCGTCACCTCCGACCAGATGCGGGTCGTGGCGTCCAGCACCTGCGCGAGCCGCCCGTGCGGGCCGCCCGGCACGTACGGCTCCGCCGCCTCCTCCCGGCGCCCGGAGTACACGACCGTCGACACGGCCGCGGCCAGGCCCGGGGCGTCGAGCTCGTCCCAGACGCCGCGCCGCAGGCACTCCGCGAGCAGCAGGTCGTCCTCGGCGTACAGGCGCCCGAGCCAGCGCCCGTCCTCGGTGACGCCCAGCGCGCCGTCGCCGTCGGACCCCGCGCCGCCCGCCGGCGTCGCCAGGTAGCCGAGCCGTGCCAGGACGTCGCAGGTGCGGTCGAAGGTGCGCGCGATGGACCCCGTGCGCCCCTCGACCCGGTGCACGAGCTGCTCGTGCTCGCGCCGCAGCCGCTCCCACCGCTCCGCCCAGCGGGCGTGCTCGTCACGGTCCGGGCAGCCGTGGCACGGGTGCGCCCGCAGCGCGGCCCGCAGCCGCTGCAGCTCGGCGTCCGAGGCCGCGTCCCCGCGGCGCCCGGCCCGGCCGCCCGACGACGCCCCGCCCTTGCGGCCCGGGTGCCGGCCGGACCCCGCGTCGCCCGCGAACGCGCCCAGCGCGTTGCGCATGCTGGATGCCAGGTCGCGGCGCTGGTCCGGGCGGCGGGCGTTGAACGACTTCGGGATGCGCACCGTCGCCACCACCGCCACGCCGTCCGGCGCGTCCGCGAGGGTCAGCTTCTTGACCTGCCGCTCCTGGGTGAGGACGGTGGGCCGCGGCCCGTCGAAGCTGCGCTCGTCCTTGCCCGCGTCCAGCACGACGACGTACCCGCGACGCCGCCCCGACGGCACCTCCACGACGTCCCCGCGCCGCAGCTTCTCGAACGACTCCACGGCGTCCGCGCGCCGGGCGCCCGACGCGGCCCGCGACAGCTCCTTCTCCCGGTCCTTGATCGCGACCCGCAACCCCATGTACTCCGCGAAGTCGCCGCGGTCGCACGCCATGGCCTCCGCGTACCCCTCCATGGCCTCGGCGTGCGCCTGCGCCTGCTTCGCGAGCCCCACCACGCCCCGGTCGGCCTGGAACTGCGCGAAGCTCGTCTCCAGCACGTCGCGCGCCCGCTCGCGACCCACCTGCCCCACCAGGTTGACCGCCATGTTGTACGTGGGGCGGAAGCTGGAGCGCAGCGGGTACAGCCGCTTGGACGCCAGGCCCGCCAGGGCCACCGGGTCCAGGCCCGTGTGGTCCACGACCACTGCGTGCCCCTCCACGTCGATCCCGCGGCGGCCCGCGCGGCCCGTGAGCTGCGTGTACTCCCCCGGCGTCACCGGCTGGTGCGCCGTGCCGTCCCACTTGACCAGCTTCTCCAGCACCACCGACCGGGCCGGCATGTTGATCCCCAGCGCGAGGGTCTCGGTGGCGAACACGATCTTCACCAGGCCCCGGGAGAACAGCTCCTCCACGGTCTCCTTGAACACCGGCAGCATCCCCGCGTGGTGCGCCGCCACGCCCCGCGACAGCGCCTGCACCCACTCGAAGTACCCGAGCACGTCCAGGTCCTCCGCCGGGATGGTGGCGGTACGCTCCTCCACCACCCGACGGATCTGCGCCTCCTCCTCCGCGTTCGTCAGCCGCAGGCCCGCGCGCAGGCACTGCTGCACCGCCCCGTCGCACCCCGCGCGCGAGAAGATGAAGTAGATCGCGGGCAGCAGCGCGTCCGCGTCCAGCGAGTCCACGACGGCGAACCGCGGCGGCGTGCGCCGGTGCGCCACCGGCCCGCCCGCGCCGGGCCGGTTCCCGCCCCGGCCCCGGTAGCCGCGGTCGCCGCGCCCCCGGTGCCCGTGCCGCCCGTGCGGGCCCTGTGCCCGCGCCGACGTGCGGAACATCGCCTGCAGGTCCGGGTTGATGGGCGGGTTGGTGCCCGGGTCGGTGGGGTCCACGTGCCCCGCGTACAGGTCCATCAGCCGCGGCACGCCGCGCGGCTCCGGCGCGGAGACCACGACGTGCTGCCACAGCGGCACCGGACGGCGCTCGCTGACCACCACGGCCGTGTCGCCGCGCACGGTGGCGAGCCAGTCGCCGAACTCCTCCGCGTTCGACACCGTCGCCGACAGGGAGACCAGCTGCACGTGGTCGGGCAGGTGGATGATGACCTCCTCCCACACAGGGCCGCGGAACCGGTCGGCGAGGTAGTGCACCTCGTCCATGACGACGTACGCCAGCCCGTCCAGCGCGGACGACCCCGCGTACAGCATGTTCCGCAGCACCTCGGTGGTCATCACCACGACGGGCGCGCCCGCGTTGATCGACGTGTCCCCGGTGAGCAGGCCCACGTTCGCCGCCCCGTGCCGCGCGACGAGGTCGGTGTACTTCTGGTTGCTCAGCGCCTTGATCGGCGTCGTGTAGAACGCCTTGCTGCCGCCGGCGAGCGCGAGGTGGACGGCGAACTCCCCCACCACCGTCTTGCCGGCGCCCGTGGGGGCGGCCACGAGCACGCCGCGGCCCTCCTCGAGGGCGACGCACGCGTCGACCTGGAACGGGTCGAGCTCGAAGCCGACGACCTCGCGGAAGCGGCGCAGCTCGCCCTCGGCGTCGGCACGGTCACGCGCGCTGCGGGCCCGCGAGGCGGCGTACCGCTCGGCCGGGCTGAGGACGTCCTGGCCGGCGTCGGGGCGGGGGTGGGCGGTCATGCCGCCAGCCTAGGCGCCGGACCCGACGCCACGGTGCGACGCCCGGCCGCAGGCGGGCACGAGCGCCCCTTCGCCCGGCCACCTGACCGGCGACCGCGCTCAGCGGGGAGCGACCAGCACCTCGACGGCCCGGGCGCGCGCCTCGACGCGCAGCGGCAGGGGGCCCAGGGGCTCGCCGTCGGCGTGCGCCACGGGCAGGGGCCGTTCGCCGGCGACCCAGGCGTCGGGGCCGGGCTCGACCGTGACGGCGCGCGCCCGCACCACGTGCACCTGGTGGTGGTGCACGTGCCGGCCGGTGAACATGCTGGGGAACAGGGCGAGGGCGCCGGGGCGGGACAGGTCGGTGGCGACGACGACGTCGAGCAGGCCGTCCTCGAGCGACGCCCCGGGGGCGACGCGGATCCCGCCGCCGATCTGGGGGCCGTTGGCCGCGGTGACCAGCGCGGCGCGGCCGGTCCACGTCGCCGTGCCCGCGGGCCCCGGGCGCAGGCGCAGCGCCCCGCGGGCCGGCGGTGGGCGGTGGCGCCGGGCCCGCACGCCGGAGCCCTGGGCGTCCCCCGGCCCGCGCTCGTCGGTGCCGTGGTCGACGACGCCGTCGAACGTCAACCGGTACGACCAGGGCCGGTACCGCACCAGCTCGAGCGCCGCGGCCACGGTGTACCGGGCGCTGCCGCGGGGGTGGCTCAGCAGGTTGGCGCGCGCGTTGACGGCGGCGTCGAGCCCCGTGGACACGGCGCCCGCGACCCACCGCCCGCCCGGCGGCACGCCCGGGCCGGTGACGAACGCGGCGTCGAGGGCGCGCCGGCCCGCGGGCCCGGCGTCCAGGGCCCGGCACAGGGCCTGCCCGGCGGCGGCGGGGTGGCGCACGGGCAGCCCCAGCGTGGCGGCGAAGTCGTTGCCGGTGCCGACGGGGACGATGCCCAGCGGCACGCCCGTGCCGGCGACGGCCTGGACCCCCAGGTGCACCATGCCGTCGCCGCCGACCACGACGAGCGCGTCCACGCCCCCCGTGCTGCCGGTGCCGTCGACGGCGGCGCGGGCGCGGGAGAGCGCCATGTCCGCGTCGGGGCCGGACAGGTCGACGACGTCGTGCCCGGCGCGCCGCAGCCCCGCGAGGACGCCGACGCCCGCGTTCGCGGCGCGCCCCTTGCCGGCGGTGGGGTTGACGACGACGCCGAGGCGGCGGGGGCCCGCGCCGGTCCGTCGCGCGTCAGACAGCGGGGGCGACCCGTTGCTTGTCGACGCGCCGGTCGTGCAGGACGCACAGCCCGAGGGCGCCGAAGTAGAGCACGACGATCGGCGCGGCGACGAAGATCATCGTGAGCGCGTCCGGCGTCGGCGTCATCACCGCGGCGAACACGAACGCGACGAGCACGGCCCACCGCCACCCCTTGGCGAGCGTCTCGTGTCGCAGCACGCCGGCCATGTTCAGGCCGACGAGGAACACGGGCGACACGAACGCGATGCCGAACGCCAGCACCAGCCGCATGACGAAGCTGAGGTACCCCTGCGCGTCCGTGAAGTTGGTCGCGCCCTCGGGCACGAAGCCCGCGAGGATGTCCACGGCGTGCGGCAGCACCCACCAGGCCAGGGCGGCGCCGCCGAGGAACAGCGGGACGGCCGCGCCGAGGAACCCGTACGCGTACCCCTTCTCCTTGCGCGTCAGCCCCGGGGTGATGAACGCCCACAGCTGGTACAGCCACCACGGGCACGACACGATCACGCCCAGGAACAGCGCGACCTTGATCTTCATGTCGAGCGCGGACGCCATGCCCGTGAAGTTGAGCGCGATCGTCTTGCCCTGCTCCTCCGCCGCGACAGCCAGGGGCGACTGCAGCGCGGACAGCAGCGGTTCGTACAGGACCCATCCGGCCGCGGCACCCACGACGAGCCCGCAGGCGGCGAGGAAGAGCCGCTTGCGCAGCTCCAGCAGGTGCTCGCGCAGGGGCATGCGCCCCTCGGGGTCCCGGGTGTCTCCGGGCACCGACTACCCCCGCGGGTGGTTCGGGTCGACCAGACCCGGGATCTGCTCCTGGCCGGCGCCCGTGCCCGGGTTCGCCTGCGTCGGAGTGGTGGTGCCGCCGGCGACCGGGGTCGACGGCGCCTGTGCCGTCTGGTCGGTCTTCGGCTCGTTCGAGTCGTTGAGCTTGCCGTCGTCCGTGAGGTCCTTGACCTCGGACTTGAAGATCTTCATCGACTGCCCGACGCTTCGCGCCAGGTCAGGGAGCCGGCGCGCCCCGAACAGCAGCAGGATCACGACGACCAGCACGATGATGTGCCAGGGCTTGAGCATGCCCATGAGAGTGGCTCCTCGTTCTCGACCGCCCGTGGGCGGGGTGTGTCGGGTTCAACCCTAATGGGTCCTGGGAGTGCTGGGTGTCGCGCGTCACAGGTTCGCCGCCCGGCGGGGTCGCGCGGCAGTCCGTCCACCGGCGCGTCCGCCGGCCCGGGACGCCTTCTCCGCGGTGCGGCGATCGAGCCAGGCCTGCGTGCCCCAGCCGCGCCAAGTGTCCTCCTGGCGGGTGCGGCGCACCGCCGCCCGCTCGGCGCGCCGGCGGCGCTGGTCGGCCACACGCTCGCGCAGCACGACGGGGTCGTCGAACATCGTGGGGGACGTGTCGGCCCGGTGCGCCTGGGCCTCGGCGACCGCGGCCGTGATCCGGTCCGAGGCGGACCCGAGAGCCTCCCCGGCCCGCGACGCCTCGCGCAGCGCGCGCATGCCCGCGCGCCACAGGTGGCGGCCCAGGAAGAACGCCCCGACGAGCGCGCCCACGACCAGCCCGGCCCAGATCCAGCCCCACATGGCGGTCAGCCTACGGTCCCGGTCGCGGTGCCGGGACCCATGCCCGTTTCGGTGCCCGTGGCGGCGTACGCGTCGAGCGCGCCGCGCGCGGCCTGCGCGACGTCGCGGGCGACGTCCGGCGGGTCCACCGCGACGACGTCGGGCGCGTTCGCGAGCAGCAGCCGGCGCAGCCACGCCGGGTTCGTCACCCGCAGCCGCACCTCCACGGTCCCGTCGGGAAGGTCCCGCACCGACTCCGCGGGCACCTCCTCCGCGACCCACCGGGCCGCCGACGCGAGCGTCAGGGTCGCCACGGGCGCGCCGCGGTGCGCGACCGACGCCCACACGTCCGCACCCAGGTCGCCCGCGACCGCGACGTCGTGCTCCGCGGCCGCCTCGTCGAGCACGTCCGCCGCGAGGATCCGGTCCACGCGGAAGGTGCGCCGCCCCGAGACCCGCAGGCACCAGCCCAGGAGGTACATCGCGCCGTCCTGGGTGAGCAGGCGCAGCGGGTCGACGTCCCGCTCCGTGGTGACGTCCGCCGCGTTCACGTAGCGCAGGTGCAGACGGCGGCCCTCGGCGAGCGCGGTCGTGACCGCGGCCACGACCTGCGGGTCGCCGTCGCCCTCGAGCTGCACGTCCACCGCGCCCGCCGCCTCGCCCGTCGCGGCCGTCAGCTTGTCCAGCGCGGACGCCACCACCGCGGCGCGCCCCCGGTCCGCCTGCACCGCCGGGGAGGCGTGCATGGCCCGCAGCGCCGCCACCAGCGCCACGGCCTCCCGCGTGCCCAGCCGCAGCGGGCGCGTCATGCCGCGCGCCTGCGTCAGGGACACGACGCCGTCCTCCAGCGAGTAGGCGTCGAAGTCGATGAGGTCGTCCGGCATGTACCCGGGCGTGCCCGACACCCACAGGGCGTCCACGTCCTCGCGCACCTGCCGCGGCGTCACGCCGAACCGGTCCGCGAGCTCCTCCACCCGCACCGGGCCGGCGCCGTCGAGGAACGCGACCAGCCCCAGCAGCCGCACCAGCCGGTCGTCCGCCCGCTCAGCCATCCGTCCCCTCCATGGTGTCCGTGGCGTCCTCGGTGTCCGTGTCGAGCGTCGCCGCCGCCTCCAGACGCCGCAGCACGTCCGCGCGCAGCTGCGCCGGCTCCAGCACCACCACCGCGGGCCCGTACCCGGCCACCTCGTCCGCCAGCGCCGACAGGCTCCGGAACTCCACCTCGACGACGTCGCGCCCGTCGGCCCGGCCCGGCCTGCCGGCCTCGCCCTCCGCGGTGGCCGGCAGGGCCCGGGCCCGCAGCGCCTGCGCCCGCTCCGGCACCACCGCCAGCAGCGCGCGCTGCAGCACGCCCACCCGCTCCCCCAGCATCGCGTCCACGTCGACCTCGTCGGGCACGTCGAACGCGCCCGCCTGCCCCCCGACCCGCACCCGCCCGGCGATACGCGAGAGGCGGAACACCCGCGCCGCGCCCCGCGCCCGGTCGAAGCCCACCAGGTACCAGCCGCTGCCCCGCGCCGCGATCCGCCACGGCTCCACGTGCCGCGTCAGCTCCTGCCCCGTGCTCGCCGCCCGGTACCGGAACGACACGTCCCGACGCTCCGAGACCGCCTCCAGCAACGGCACGTACGCGTCGCCCGCCGCCCGCACCCGCGGCGCCAGGCCCGCCACCGCGTCCGCCGCAACCTCCCCCGCGCCCGCCGCACGCAGCTTCGTCATCGCGCGCGACATGTCCGTGCGCAGCGTCTTGTCCGACCACAGCTGCGCCGCAAGCGCCACCACGCCCAGCTCCGCCGGAGTGAGGTCCACCGCGCCCAGCGCGTACGCGTCGTTGTCGATCCGGTACCCGACCTCGTCGCTGTGCCCGCCCGCGTCCACCGTCACGATCGGGATGCCGAGGGCGCGCAGCGTGTCCTTGTCCCGCTCGAACATCCGCTCGAACGCCTCCGTCGACGGCGCGTCGCCGTACCCCGCCACCCCCGCGCGCACCTGCTGCTTCGTCATCGACGCGCTCGTGTTCACCAGGGCGATGACGAGGTTCAGGAGGCGCTCGGCGGGCGGGGTGCCCCGCGACGACGGCGGGGGGTCGGAAGGCGCGGCAGCAGGCGGGCCGGAGGCCGGGTCCACGGGGTTCGCAGGCATCGGGACCAACGTAGTCGCCGGTAGCCTTCCACGGGTGACGACAGCGCCGAACCAGCCCCAGCCCGCCACGCCGCAGCACGCGCCCCGCGACACCCCGACCGGGCACGTCACCTGGCGCACCGGCACCGTCACCGCACGCGGCACCGCCTGGGCCGGCGCCCGCGAGGTCACCGTGCGCCTCGACACCCCCCTGCCCGCCCGCGACCTCACCACCGCCCCCGGCGAGGTCCGCGGCCTCGCGTACACCACCCTCGTCGGCGACCCCGACGTCGGCGACCGGCTCCTGCTCAACGTCTCCGCCCTCGCCCGCGGCCTCGGCACCGGCGGGTACGCCCTCGTCGTCGGCCCCGCCGGCAGCACCCCCGCCGCCCTGCCCGCCGACCCCCCGCCCGGCCCCGGCCACCTCGTCAAGGCCCGCTACACCCCCCTGCAGGCCATGGTGCTCGGCGTCGACGAGCAGGAGTCCGCCCACCACGACACCCTCCGCGACGCCGACGACCTCGCCGGCCTCCCCGTCGTCGTCGCCGACCTGCACTCCGCCCTGCCCGCCGTCGTCGCCGGCGCCCGCCACGCCGCCGAGACCGCCGGACGGCCCCACCCTCGCATCGCCTACGTCATGACCGACGGCGGCGCCCTGCCCGCCGCCTTCTCCCGCACCGTCGCCACCCTGCGCGAGGTCGGCTGGCTCGCCACCACCGTCACCGTCGGCCAGGCCTTCGGCGGCGACCTCGAAGCCGTCACCGTGCACACCGGACTCCTCGCCGCCCGCCACGTCGCCGGCGCCGACCTCGTCGTCGTCACCCAGGGACCCGGCAACCTCGGCACCGGCACCCGGTGGGGCTTCTCCGGCGTCGCCGCCGGCGAGGCCGTCAACGCCGCCGCCACCCTCCGCGGCCGCCCCGTCGCCTCCCTGCGCGTCTCCGGCGCCGACCCCCGCGACCGGCACCGCGGCATCTCCCACCACAGCCTCACCGCCTACGGCCGCGTGGCACTCGCGGCCGCCGACGTCCCCGTCCCCGACCCCACCCCCGAACTCGAGGCCCTGCCCGCCTGGGGCGCCGAGCTCACCGCGCAGGTGCGCGAGCAGGCCGCCACCCTCACCGGCACCCCCGCGCGCCACCACCTCGTCGACGTCCCCGCCGACCCCGCCCTCCTCGACGCCCTCCGCGGCTCCCCCGCCCGCCTGTCCACCATGGGCCGCACCCTCGACGGCGACCCCGCCTCCTTCGTCACCGCCGCAGTCGCCGGTGTCCACGCCGCCCGCCTCGCCCAGGACACCCACGACGACCCCGCCGCGTCCTGACGGTCCGCACCACCGACCCCACCCACGCCACCCACGCCACCCACCAGGACGGACGCCCCCAGCACCCACCCGGTGGCACCCGCTACCGTTCCTCGCATGGCAGCCCCACCGACGAGGCCACCCCGCAGGGCCACCCGCGCCGCCCTCGCGCCGCTCGCGGTCGCGATCCTCGCCGCCCTCGTCGTCCTCGGCGCCGCCACCGCCACCCCCTGGCGTGCCCGCGTCCCCGACGTGGTCCTGCCCGCACCCACCGCCAGCGACCCCGTCCGCGACCTGCGGCCCGGCGACCTCGTTCCCGCCGACCGTCCCGAGCCCTCCTACGACCTCATCACCTGGATCGTGGTCGCCCTCTCCGTCGCCGGCGCGATCCTCCTCGTCGCCCTCGTCGTGATGCTCGCCCGCCGCGTCCTGCGCGCCCTCGCCGACCCGGAGGACGACGACGAGCCCGACCCCCTCGCCCCCGGCGCCGCCACGGCCGGCACCCCCACCGAGCTCTCCCTCCCCCAGCTGCAGGACGCCGTCGACGCCGCCCTCGCCCGCGTCGACTCCGCCGCCACGCCCCACGACGCCGTCGTCGCCGCCTGGGTCGCCCTCGAGGACGTCGCCGCCGAGCACGGCACCACCCGCGACCCCGCCCAGACCGCCACCGAGTTCACCGCGCGCCTCCTCACCGTCCAGCGCCACGACGGACGCACCGTCCCCGCGTCCGACGTCGACACGCTGCGCCGCCTGTACCAGCGCGCCCGCTTCACCGACCGGCCCGTCGACGACGCCGCCGTCCACGACGCCCGCACCGCCCTGTCCCGCATCGCCCGCGCCCTCGGCCCCGCCCGCACCGTGCACCCCGGCCCCGCCGCGCACCCCACCCCCACGGACCCCGGCGCATGACCCGCCGCGCCCTGCTCACCGTCGCCCTCCCGGCGCTCGCGGCGATCGGCGTCCTCGCCGCCACGGGCCTGCTCGACCTGCTCCACGCGGCGCTCCTGGTGGTCGTCGCCGTGACCGCGGGCGTGCTGTGGCGGCGGCTCGACGACGGCACCGAGGTGCCGTGGCCCGACCCGCCCGAGAACCGTCGCGAGGGCGCCCGCAACGACGTCAGCGAGCTCGGGTGGGCGACCTTCACCCGCAGCGGCGCGGTCGGGGACCGGGTGCTGCGCCGCGTGCGGGAGCTCGCCGTCGCGCGCCTCGGCGCCGACGGCGTGGACCTCGCCGCCCCCGGCGGGCGGGAGGCCGCCGAGCGGCTCCTCGGGGCCGACGTCGTCGCAGGGGTCACCGCCCGCCGCCAGGTCACCCGCGCCGAGGTGCACCGCTGGCTCGACGCGATCGAGGCGCTCGACGCCCCCGCGCGCTCCGGCGGCCCGGCCCCCGCCCCGCGTACTGCCACCCCGACCCCACCGTCCGCCAGCACTGCAGGAAGGCCCCGCCCATGACCGTCGAGCCACCCGCCACCCGCCCCCTGCCCGTCGCCGAGGTGGCCGCCCTCGGGCGCCGGGTCCTGGACGAGGTCGGCACCGCCGTCGTCGGGATGCGCGACACCCTGGAGCTCGCCCTCGCCACCGTGCTCGCGGGCGGGCACGTGCTCTTCGAGGACGTGCCCGGCCTCGGCAAGACGCTCGCCGCGCGCTCCCTGGCCACCGCCCTCGGCCTCGACTTCGCCCGCCTGCAGTGCACGCCCGACCTGCTGCCCAGCGACATCACGGGCTCGTCGGTGTTCGACCCGTCCTCGCGCGAGTTCGTCTTCCGGCCGGGCCCCGTGTTCACCGGTCTGTTCCTCGCCGACGAGATCAACCGCACCCCGCCCAAGACGCAGTCGGCGCTCCTCGAGGCGATGGCCGAGCGCCAGGTCTCCGTCGACGGCGCCAGCCGGCCCCTGCCGCGGCCGTTCCACGTCATGGCGACCTCCAACCCCGTGGAGTACGAGGGCACCTACCCCCTGCCCGAGGCCCAGCTCGACCGGTTCATGGTGCGGCTCGCCGTCGGCTACCCCGACCGCGAGCAGGAGCGGGACGTGCTGCTGCGGCGGGTCGCCCGCCGCCAGGAGGCCGCGCCCGTGCGCCCCGTCGTCGACGCCGCCACCGTCCTCGCCATGCAGGCCGGCGTCGAGACCACCGCGGTCGACGACGACGTGGCCGGGTACTGCGTCGACCTCGCGGCCGCCACCCGCCGGCACGGCGCGCTCGAGGTCGGGGCGTCCCCGCGCGGCTCCCAGAACCTGCTCCTGCTCGCCCGCGCGGTGGCCGTGCTCGACGGCCGCGACTTCGTGCTGCCCGAGGACGTCAAGCGGGTCGCCGTCCCGGTCCTGGCGCACCGCCTCACCCTCACCCCGACCGCATGGGCGTCCGCGGTCCGCGCCGAGGACGTCGTGTCCGAGCTGCTGTCCTCGGTGCCCGGGCCGGCCACCGTGGGCCGGGAAGGGTGACCGCCGCCGTGTGGCGGCGCAGCCCGCAGGCGGCGGCCGGCGTCGGCGCCGGGGTGCTCGTCCTCGGCCTGGGCCTGCTCGCCGGCCGGGCCGACGTCGCCCTCCTCGGCGTCGCCCCGCTGCTCGGCGCCCTCTGGGCGGGGCGGCCCGGCGCCTGGCGCGCCACCACCCCGCGGCGGAGCACCACCCTGATGGTCGAGCCGGACGGCGGCCCCGCCGCCCCCGGTGAGCTGCGCGCCACCCTCCGCATCGACCCGCCCGACGGCGCAGAGCTCGTGCACGCGCGCGTCTTCGCACCCGGGCACCGTGTCACCGGCGTCGTCGTCGCCGCGACCACCCGCGAGCTCGCCCTCACCCTCAGCACCGTCCGGACCGGGCCCCAGCGCACGTTCCACGTCGACGCGCGCGGCCACGGCGCCGGCGGCACCACCGCCGAGGACCCGGTCGCCGCCACCGCTCCGGACCGGCTCGTGCTGCCCACGGCCATGCCGCTGGGCCGCGTCCCCGTGCCCCGCCGGCTGCGGGGCCTCACCGGTCCGCACACCTCCCGCCGCCTCGGCGACGGGAACGAGCTGCGCGACGTGCACCCGTTCACCCCCGGCGACCGGCTCCGGCGGATCGACTGGCGCACCACCGCCCGACGGTCCCCCGACCTCGAGACGCTGTACGTGCGGCGCACCTACGCCACCGCCGAGGCGACCGCCGTCCTCGTCGTCGACTCCCGCGACGAGGTCGGGCCCGACCTGCGCACCTGGCGTGGCACCGGCCCCCAGCGCGTCGACGAGCCCACGTCCCTCGACCTCGCCCGCCACGCCGCCGCCTCCGTGGCCGCCGCCCTCGTCACCGCCGGCGACCGCGTCGGCGTGGACGACCTCGGCCGCCGACGGCGCCCCCTGCCGCCCGCCGCCGGCCGCCGCCACCTGCGCCGCGTGCTGCACGCCCTCGCGCTCGCCAGCCCCAGCGGCACCCCCGAGCGCCGCCTGCGCGCCCCGCAGGTCCCCGCCGACGCGATCGTGTACCTGTTCAGCACCGTCCTCGACGACGAGCCCGTCGAGCTGCTGCGCGCCTGGCGCGCCACTGGTCACCCCGTCGTCCTCGTCGACACCCTGCCCGACGTCCGCGGCGCCCGGGAGGAGCACATGCGCCTCGCCTGGCGCGTGACGCGTGCCGAGCGCGACGACCGCCTGCGGCGCGCCGCCGCGGAGGGGGTGCCCGTCGTGCGCTGGGCCGGCGAGGCCCGCCACGAGGCCCCGCTCCGGCTCGAGGCCCTGGTCCGCGCCGCCGAGCGGCACCACGCCGGGACGGGCGCCCGATGACCGGCCTGCCCGCCCGCGTCCGCGCCTGGTGGCGGTCCCGCCAGCCCACGGGCCGGCCGCTGCCCGCCGTCGGCGTCGAGACCGGTCGCCGCCTCCCGGGATGGACGCTGCGCGCCGCGTTCCCCGTCGTCGTCCTCGTGCTCGTCCTGGCGGCCGGTGCCCGCACCACCGTCCTCACCGAGCTCTACGCCGTCCTCGCCGTCGTCCTGACGGTCTGGGCCGCCGTGCGCCCCGGGCCCGCGCCGGCCCACGTCGCCCTCGTCGCCGCCGCCCTCCTGCTCCTCGGGTCCGTCCGGGCCCCCTTCGACCCCGCGACGCTGTGGCTCGCGCCCCTCGGGTACGTCGTGACCAGGCTCGGCTGGTGGGCCCACCACCTGTCCGGAGCCGACCAGGTGGAGCTCGCCGCCCTGCGCCGCACCCTGACGCGCGACGGCGTGGTCGTGGGGGTGACGCTCGTCCTCGGCGCCGCCGCCTGGGCGCTCGCCGGGCACCCCGTCGGCTGGCTCGTCGCCCTGGGCGTGGCCGCCCTGGCTGCGCTCGCGTGGACCGTCGTGCGGGCCGACGATGGCCAGGCGCCCTGAGACCGCAGCGCGCAGCACCGACGAGGACGGAGACTCCCCGATGGCCGACAGCCCCCGCTACACCGTTCCCTCCCTCACCCCCGCCCAGGGCGCCAAGGTGGCGGCCATCCTGCAGGAGCGCCTCAACTCGTTGACGGACCTGCACCTCACGCTCAAGCACGTGCACTGGAACGTGGTGGGGCCGCACTTCATCGCCGTGCACGAGATGATCGACCCCCAGGTCGACGCCGTCCGCGCCATGACCGATGCGATCGCCGAGCGGATCGCGACCCTGGGCGTATCCCCCGTCGGCACCCCGGGGGCCCTCGTCGCGGCGCGGACCTGGGACGACTACGGCCTGCGCCGGGCCTCGGCGATCGAGCACCTCGGCGCGCTCGACGAGGTCTACGAGGGCGTCATCACCGCGCACCGAAAAGCGGCGAAGGACACCGAGAAGCTCGACGACGTGACCAACGACCTCCTCATCGGCCACCTGCACGAGCTCGAGCTGTTCCACTGGTTCGTCCGCGCCCACCTCGAGAGCGCCGGCGGCGACCTGTCCACCGAGGGTGCCACCACCGAGAAGGGCGCCGCCCGCAAGGCCGGCGCGGCCGCCGGCACGAGCCGGTCCCGCAAGAAGTAATCCGCACCGGGTAGTCCGCGCCGGGTAGGCCGCGCCGGTTAGGCCGCGCCGGTTAGGCCGCGCCGGGTAGGCCGCGCCGCACCGCGGGCGGACGAGGGGCGTCGTCGGGGCTGCCGCCCGGCGGCGCCCCTCCGGCATGATGTGCCCGTGATCCGCCGCTACCGCCCGTCCGACCGGGCCGCCGTCGCCGAGGTCTGCGTCCGCACCGCCGCGGGCGGCGGCGACGCCCGCGGACTGTACTCCGACGACCTGCTCATGCCCGAGGTCTTCGCCCTGCCGTACGTCGACCACTCGCCCGACCTGGCGTTCGTCGTCGTCCGCCCCGACGACGGGCTCGACGCCGCGAGCACCACCGACCCTGCCGACCCTGCCGACCCTGCCGACGCCGTGCTGCGCGTCGAGGACGGCCGCCTGACGGGCTATGTCATCGGCGTCGCCGACACGCGGGAGTTCGCCTCCTGGTGGGGACGCTCCTGGGGGCCGGCGTTCGCGGCGCGGCACCCGGAGCCGGGCGCGTCGCCCACGGGCCGGGAGCCGGGCTTCCCCGAGGCCGCGCTCCTGGACGCCGGCAGGGACGGCGACCGCATGGTGCGGGGGCTCACCGCCGACGAGCTCGACGCGTACCCGGCGCACCTGCACATCGACCTGCTGCCCGAGAGCCAGGGACAGGGCCTGGGGCGCGCACTGCTGGACACGCTGCGCTCCGCGCTCGCCGCGCGCGGGGTGCCCGGCGTCCACCTCGGCATGGACCCCGCCAACACCCGCGCCCGCGCGTTCTACGACCGGTACGGGTTCCACGAGCTGCCGTCGCACTCCCCCGACGGCCCGCTGCTCGGCATCGCCACCGCCTGACGTCGCCTCCCGAGGGACGACGACTCCGCCCGCCTCCCCGGGCGTCCGTCGGCCTGCCACGGCGCGACCCGCCGGTCCGTGCCTTTGGTCAGTTGCGTGCCTGGGTCGCGTCGGTGACTCAGGGTGCTTGGCACACTATTTATTCTCTGACGAGACTTCTCCGGAAGGCGCGAGGTCCCGGCCGAGGTCGGGCACGCCCGCGTCCACCCAGGCCCGGCGCACCTGCTCGAACCGGGTGGGCAGCGGCGCCCGCACCGCCCCGTACCGCGCGTTCGTCCGGTGCACGAAGCGCCGCCACGACAGCACCAGCCCCTGCCGGGTGATCGGCAGCCCGCTCGAGACGGTGGTGCCGTTGTCGTGCGTGTGGTGCACGGTGAGCAGCAGCGCCCGCGGCACCGACCCCTCCAGCTCGGCGGCGAGCTCCGTCCGCACGACCATCCAGTGCCGCAGGAGGAGAACCACCTCCGGCGGCAGGCGGTGCTCCCGGACGGTGCGGTGCTTGCCGTGCCGCAGCACGACCCTCCCCTCCCCCGGCTCGCGGGCGCCGCCCACCCGCCCGCGCCGACTCGCCGCCGCCGGGTCCGGGCCGAGGTCGAGGTCCTCGGCGCGCACGCGCAGCAGGTCCCCGTACCGCGCGCCCGTCGCCCTCGTGAGGCCCGCGATCACCGCCAGGCGCACCACCTCGGGCTTGCCGCCGGGGCGCAGCGCCTCCACCGACAGCTCCCGCCACACCCACTCGGCCTCGTCCAGCGTCACGGTGGGGCGCGGGTACCGCGCCGCCGCGGTCGTGGTCTCCCCTGCGGGGGCGTCGGCCGAGGTCAGGGTCTCGGGGATCTCCCCCGGGTCGGGCGTCATGGGTCCATCCTGGCGCTTGGCACACTTTTTATCGGGAGGTCATCGGCGTGTCGCGCGACGACGTAGCCTCGTCCGGGTGAGCCGCCCCGACCGCCCCGCCCCCGCGCCGCTCCCCGGGACGCTCGCCGCCCCCGTCGACCACGAGCTGGTCGTCAAGAAGTCCCGGTTCCTCGCGCACCTGGCCCCCGCCCGCACCGTCGAGGAGGCCGACGCCGTCGTCGCTCGCCTGCGCAAGGAGATCTGGGACGCGCGGCACCACTGCGTCGCCCTCGTCGTCGGCACGCACGCCGACCAGCAGCGCTCCTCCGACGACGGGGAGCCCTCCGGCACGGCCGGCGTGCCCATGCTCGAGGTGCTGCGCCGCCGGCAGCTCACGGACGTCGTCGCGGTCGTGACCCGGTACTTCGGCGGGGTGCTGCTCGGCGCGGGCGGGCTGGTGCGGGCCTACTCCGGAGCGGTCGCCGAGGCGCTCGACGTCGCCGCCGCCGACGGGGTCCTGCGCCGCCGGGAGGTGCTCACCGAGGTCACCGTCGACGTGCCGCACGCCGACGCCGGCCGGGTCGACCACCTGCTGCGCGACTGGGCGCAGGCGCACGACGCCGCCCTCGAGGAGCCGACGTACGCCGCCGTCGCCCGCCTCGCGCTGCTCGTGCCGCCGGCCGCGCTCCCCCGCCTGCGCGACGACCTCGCCGCCGCCTCGGCCGGCACGCTCACGCCCGTCGCCGGCGCCGACCGGGTCGTCGATCTCCCCGCCTAGCGTTGTGAGCGGGATTCTGGCCCGTCGACACGGCGTGTCGAGGGCGTGTCTCCCGCTCACAGCATCTCGGCGTCAGGGCTGGACGCCGTCCGCGGTGACGGTGGCGCCGGCGGGCACGGTCGCGGGCTCGCCGGCGTCGGCCAGGGCGGCGTCGCCCTCGGCGCGCACGCCCGCGCCGAACGTCCAGTCGCCCTCGACGGTGAGCGACGACGCGGCGCGCAGCGACGGCGCGCCCGCGGCGAACCGCTCGTCGAACCGGGAGATCGTCTTGTAGGTCGTGGACAGCTTCACCAGGGGCGCGGCGACCTGCGCGACCAGCCGGTAGTCGTCGGTGAGCTCGTAGACGTCCGAGCGCATGAGCAGCAGGTCGCTGGTGGTCTTCACCGGCAGGAACCGCTCGCGACCCACCTCGATCGCCGTCGCGCCCTCGAAGACGGCCACGGCCGCGCCCATCGCGGACTCGATCTGCACGACCTCCGGCGACGACGCGTCCGTGGGGTCCACGGTCTTCTCGTTGCGGATCAGGGGCAGCTCCAGGACGCCGCCGGTGCGGTCGAGCTCGGCGGCCAGCGCCTCGAGGTCGAACCAGAGGTTGTTCGTGTGGAAGTACGGGTGCACGGACGGGTCCAGGGACACGTCGACGTCGTCCGGGTGGGTCTGCGCCGTCTCGCGCTGCACGATGCGCCCGTCGCTCTTGCGGACCACGAGCTGGCCACCCTTGACGTCGGCCGGCGACTTGAGGCACATCTCGGCGGCGTAGGGCGCGCCCGAGGCGGCGAACCACGCGGCGATGGCGCCGTCGGGGGCGGCGCCGAGGTTGTCGGAGTTGGAGACGCTCGCGTAGCGGAAGCCGGCGTCCAGGAGCGCCCGCACGACGCCCGACGCGTGCAGCGCCGGGTACAGGTCGCCGTGCCCCGGCGGGCACCACTCGAGCGTCGGGTCGGCCGGCCACTCGACGGGCTCGAGGTCGTCGACGCGCAGCTTGGGCTCGCGGTTCTGCAGGAAGTCCAGCGGCAGCCCGTCGACGGCGAGGTCGGCGTAGGGGGCGAGCGCGGCGAGCGTGTCGTCCCGGGTGCGGAAGGAGTTCATCAGCACCAGCGGCAGCCGGGCGCCGGTGGCCTCCCGGGCGGCGCGCACCTGGCGGACGATGACGTCGAGGAAGGTGAGCGAGCCGTCGTCCCCCGCGTCGTCGCGCACCGTCAGCAGCGACTTCGCCTTGTCCATGCCCATCGACGTGCCGAGCCCGCCGTTGAGCTTGATGATCGCCGTCCGCGCCAGCGCGGCCTGGGCGTCGGTGTCCGAGACGTCGAGGTCGGCGTGCCGCGGCAGGTCGACCAGAGGGTCGACGTCGGCCTCGCGCACAAGGCCCGTCTCGCCGGACTCGAGGAGCCGGTAGAAGCGGGTGAAGGTCTCGATCGCGGCGGGGGCGACGCCCTCCGCCGACATCTTCTCTCGGGCCAGGGCAAGTCCGCGGTCGCTCATGGGCAGCACCCTAGCCGGGGCCCGGGCGGCGGCGTCCGCGGCGTCCGGCCCCGCCGCGGACCCGTCCCGGTCCTGTCCGGACCCGTCCCGGTTCTACTCGAAGCGGGACGGGTCCCCCGCGCCCACGCGCACGACCTCGGGATACCCCTCGGACCAGTCGACGACGGTCGTGGGCTCGGGCACCACCTCGCCGCCGTCGACGACGGCGTCGACCACGTGGTCGAGCTCCTCCTTGACCTGCCAGCCGTCCGTGAGCGGCTGCTCCTGACCGGGCAGGATGAGCGTCGAGGACAGCAGCGGCTCGCCGAGCTCGCGCAGCAGCGCCTGCACCACCCGCGAGGCGGGGATGCGCACGCCGATCGTCTTCTTCTTGGGGTGCGCCAGACGGCGCGGCACCTCCGCGGTGGCCGGGAGGATGAACGTGTACGGCCCCGGCGTGGCCGCCTTGATGGCGCGGAACGCCGTGTTGTCCAGGCGGACGAGCTGCCCCAGCTGCGCGAAGTCGGCGCACACGAGCGTGAAGTGGTGGCCTGCGTCGAGGTGCCGGATCTGGCGGATCCGCTCGGTGCCGTCGTGCTGGCCCACCCGGCAGCCCAGGGCGTAGCCGGAGTCCGTCGGGTAGGCGATGAGCGCCCCCTCGCCCAGCATCGCGACCACCTGCCCGATCGCCCGGGGCTGCGGGTCGACCGGGTGCACGTCGAAGTAGCGGGCCATGCCCGGCAGGGTATCCCCGGGCTCCGCCTCCTCACCCGACGTGGCGCGGCGCGCCCACGCGCCCCCGACGTCGGGACTCAGGCGCCCAGCGCCCGGCGGAGCTCCGTCTCGCTCGCGTTGCCGCCGGAGCACACGACGCCCACGCGGCGCCCGGCGAACTGCTCCGGATGCGTGAGGACCGCCGCCAGCGCGGCGGCCCCGGCGCCCTCGGCCACGGTGCGCGCGCCGGTGAGGTAGGCGCGCTGGGCGGCGGCGATGGCATCGTCGTCCACGAGGAGGAAGTCCGCGAGCCGCTCGCGCAGCACGGCCTGGGTGAGCGCGAAGCCGCACCCGACGGCGAGGCCCTCGGCGCGCGTCGTGTTCGCGGCCGTGCGCAGCTCGCCGGTGCGCCACGAGTCGTGCGCGGCCGGGGAGGCGGACGCCTGCACCGCGACCACCCTCAGCCCCGGCGCCAGCGCGCCCGCGACGAGGCACGCGGCCGCGGCGCCCGAGCCGCCGCCCACGGGCACCACGAGGACGTCGAGGTCCGGAGCCTGCTCCAGGAGCTCCAGGGTGGCGGTCGCGACGCCGGCCACGAGCACCGGCTCGTTGGCGGCGCCCACGAGGCGGGCGCCGGTCGCCGCGGCGATCCGCCCGGCCTCCTCGCGGGCGTCGTCGAAGGTCTCGCCGTGCAGCACGACGTCGGCGCCGAGGTCGCGCACCGCGCGCTCCTTGAGCGGGTTCGGGTGGTGCGGCATGACGATCGTGCACGCGGTGCCCGTGTGCCGGGCGGCGTACCCGAGGGCCTGCGCGTGGTTGCCCGTGGAGTAGGCGACGATGCCGCGGCGGCGCGCGTCGTCGTCGAACCCGAGCAGCAGGTTGAGGGCGCCGCGCACCTTGAACGCCCCGGTGTGCTGCAGGTTCTCGTGCTTGACGACCAGGTCGGCGCCCGCCGCGCCCGCGTCGGCGACGGCGCGGACGAGCTCCGGGTGCCGGACGGCGGGGGTCCGCACGACGAGCCCGTCGATCCGGCGGGCGGCGGCCAGCACGTCGCGCATCGTCGGGGGCGCCGGCACGTCGGACGGGGCGGGTGTCGGGACCGAGGTCGTCATCACAGCAGGATCGCCCGCGGGCGACTGATAGGTCCAATGCCTGTTCTGACTTGGCGTCATAGACCTCGTCGATGCATGGCCGTAGGCTGGCGGGCGTGTCCGTCGAACCCGCTCCCCCGCCCCACCTCGACCTGACGCGGCTGCGCGTGCTCGCCGCCGTCGCGCGCACCGGGTCGGTGACCGCCGCCGCGCGCGAGCTGCACTACGCCCAGCCGTCGGTGAGCCACCACCTCGCGCGCCTCGAGGCCGAGGTCGGGCTCCCCCTGCTGCAGCGGGCGGGTCGCGGCGTGCGCCTCACCGAGGCGGGCCGGCTCCTCGCGGCGCGGTCCGAGGAGATCCTGGGCCGGGTCGAGGGCGCGCGCCGCGAGCTCGACGCCCTCGCCGGGCTGCGGGCCGGGCGCGCCCGCCTCGCCGCCTTCCCGTCCGCCCTGGCGACGCTCGTGCCCGCCGCGGTGGCCGGGCTCCGGGCCGAGCACCCGGGGCTCGGCGTCGGGCTGGTCGAGGCGGAGCCGCCCGAGGCGGTCGCCGCGCTGCAGGCCGGTGACGTCGACGTCGCCCTCGTCTTCCGGCACACGGACGTGGGCCACGCGCGCCCGGTCATGGACCTCTCGCGGTTCGAGGCCACGGTGGTGCACTCCGAGCCCATCGCGCTGGTCCGCCGGGCGGACGACGTCGGCGCTGTCACGGCCGGTGCCATGACCCCGGGCGCCGACGGCCCGCCCCCGCTCACCGAGCTGCGCGACGCCGCGTGGATCGCCGGCTGCGAGCGCTGCCGGGCCGACCTCGTGGCCCGGTGCGCGACGGCCGGGTTCGCGCCGCGGATCGCGTTCGAGACCGACGACTACGTGGCCGTCCAGGCCCTCGTCGCCTCCGGCGCGGGCGTGAGCCTGCTGCCCTCCCTCGCGCTGCGCGCGCACCGCAACCCCGAGGTCGTGGCGCAGCACCTGCCCGGCGCCACGCGGCAGGTGCTCGCCCTCACGGTGGGCGCCCCGACTCCCGCGGCGCACGCCCTCGTCGAACGGCTGGTCGAGGCGGGCGACGCCGCCCGCGACTAGCGTGGAGGCGTGGCTGCGCAGCCCCTGGCCGGGCTGCCCGCCGGGCTGGGCACAGAGCTCCCTGAGGCACTGCCGCCCGGGCTGCCGACCGGGCTCGCGAACTGGCTCGACGGGTGGTGGGCCACCGCCGACGACGACGTCGCCCGCGAGATCCTGCAGCGAGGCGTCGCGGTGCTGCTGTGCCTGGCGTTCGTGCAGGCGCTGGCGCAGTTCCGGCCGCTGCTCGGCGAGCGGGGTCTGCTCCCGGTGCGGGCGTTCACCGCGCGCGTCCCGTTCCGCGCCGCGCCCTCGCTCTTCCACGCGGGCTACTCCGACCGGCTGCTGGTGGTCGTCGCCGGGCTGGGCGCCGCCGGCGCCGCGGCCCTCGTCGCCGGGCTGCCGCAGACCGGACCGTGGTGGGTCACGACGCTCGTGCTGCTCGCGCTGTGGGCGGCGTACCTGTCGATCGTCTCGGTGGGCCAGCGGTTCTACGCGTTCGGCTGGGAGACCCTGCTGTGCGAGCTGGCGTTCCTCGCCGCCTGGTTCGGTTCCCCCGCCGTGCCCGTGCCGTTCCTGCTCGTGCTCGCCGCGCGCTGGCTGCTGTTCCGCCTCGAGCTGGGTGCGGGGCTCATCAAGTGGCGCGGCGACCCCGCGTGGCGGAACCTCACCGCGCTCGACTTCCACCACGAGACGCAGCCGATGCCCGGCCCGTTCAGCTGGCACGCCCACCACCTGCCGCGCTGGTGGCACCGCACGGAGGTGGTGGGCAACCACGTGACGCAGCTGCTGGTGCCCTGGCTGCTGTGGCTGCCGCAGCCGCTGCCCAGCGTGGCCGGGGGCGTCGTCGTCCTCACCCAGGGCTGGCTGGTGCTGACCGGGAACTTCGCCTGGCTCAACTGGGCGGCGATCGTGCTCGGCGCGGCCATGGTGTCCGACGACGTGTGGCGCGCCCTCCTGGGCGCCCTGCCCGGCGACCTGATCGGACCCGTCGGCGGGACGACCCCGGCCACGCCGCCGCCCGACGTGCCGCTCGGCTACCTGGTCACCGCCTCGCTCGTCGCCCTGCTGCTCGCCACGCTGTCCGTGCGCCCGGCGATCAACCTCGCGTCGCGGCGCCAGAAAATGAACGCGAGCTTCGAGCCGCTGCGCCTCGTCAACGCGTACGGGGCGTTCGGCAGCGTGACGCGGCGCCGCGACGAGGTGATCGTCGAGGGCACGCTCGCCGAGCGGCCCGGCCCCGACGACTGGCGCGAGTACGACTTCCGCGGCAAGCCCGGCGACGTGCACCGGCGCCCGCCCCAGGTCGCCCCGTACCACCTGCGGCTCGACTGGTTGCTCTGGTTCGTGCCGCTCGGCGCCTCCGGCCCCTGGATCCCGCGGCTGTGCCAGCGGCTTCTCGAGGCCGACCCGGCCACCCTGCGGCTGCTGCGGCGCGACCCGTTCGACGGCGAGCGTCCGCACTGGGTGCGGATACGGCTGTTCCGCTACCGGTTCACCACCCGCCACGAGCGGCGCCGCACGGGCGACTGGTGGGTGCGGCACGAGCTCGAGACGATCGTCGGCCCGGTGGACCTCGCCCTCCTGTCACGCCGACGCGGTCCGTGACACTGCGGCCCGGGGCCCGTCCTGTGGCTCGATATCCCCGCGGAGACGACGACGGGTCGGCCGAGAGTTTCTTCGCGGGGACGTATCCCTCCCGAAGTGGAGGGCGCCCTGGCGCCCGTGAACGCGTCCCCGCGAAGACCTCTCGGCCGGCCCGGCCCCCAGCCACGGAGCCAGGACTACACCAGCGAGTCCTGCCAGGCCGCGTTGAGGGCCGCGTAGTGCCCGTCCCCCGCCGCCAGCTCGTCGGGCGTGCCGTCCTCGATCACGCGCCCGTGCTCCATGACGAGCACCCGGTCGGCGATCGCGACGGTCGACAGGCGGTGGGCGATGATGATCGCCGTCCGGTCGGCCAGCAGCGTCTGCAGGCCGTGCTGCACCAGCCGCTCGCCGGGGATGTCCAGCGACGACGTCGCCTCGTCGAGCACGAGCACCGCCGGGTCCGCGAGGAACGCCCGCGCGAACGACAGCAGCTGCCGCTGCCCGGCCGAGACGCGGCCGCCGCGCTTGTTGACGTCGGTGTCGTAGCCGTCGGGCATGTCCATGATGAACTCGTGCGCCCCGACCGCCCGGGCGGCCGCCTCGATGTCCTCCTGAGAGGCCCCGGGGCGGCCGAGCGCGATGTTTTCCCGCACGGACCCGCTGAACAGGTACGCCTCCTGCGTCACCATCACGACGGCGCGCCGCAGGTCGGTGGTCGACAGGTCGCGCACGTCGACGCCGTCGAGCTGCACGCGCCCCTCGCTCGCGTCGTAGAACCGGGTCACGAGCTTGGCCAGCGTGGACTTGCCGGCTCCCGTCGTGCCGACCAGCGCGACCGTCTGCCCCGCCGGGAGCGTGAGGTCGAGGTCGGGCAGCACGACCGGGCCGTCGCCGTACCGGAAGGTGACGTGGTCCAGCCGCAGGGCGCCGCGCGCGTGCGGCAGCGCCACGGGACGGCGCGGCTCGACGACGGTCGGCTCCTCGGCCAGCAGGCCGGACACCTTCTCCAGCGCCGCCGTGGCGGACTGGAAGGAGTTGTAGAAGTTGCCGAGCTGCTGGATCGGCTGGAAGAACCGCTTCACGTACAGCAGGGACGCCACCAGCACGCCGACGTCCAGCCCACCGGAGTAGACCCGCCAGCCGCCGATCGCGAGCGCGACCGCGACCGCGACGTTGCCGATGAGCACCAGCCCCGGCTGGTAGCGGCCGTTGAGCCCCATGGTGTTGAGGTTGGCGTCCCGGTACTGCTCGCTGAGCGCGCCGTACTCCGCCTCGGTGGTCGACTCCCGGCGGAACGCCTGGACGGCGCGCATCCCGGTCATCGTCTCGACGAACTTCACGATGAGCCGCGCGGAGGTGGTGCGCTGCTCGCGGTAGAACACCTGCGAGTGCTTCTGGAACCACCGGGTGAGCAGCCATGCGGGGACGAGGGCGACGGCGAGCACCAGGCCGGACCGCCAGTCGAGCAGGAACAGGCTCAGCCCGGTGAAGATCATCAGCATGAGCGAGGACACGACGCCGGTGAGCCCGCCGTCGAGCAGCTCGCGCAGCGCCTCGAGGTCGGACGTCTGCCGGCTGATGATGCGGCCGGACGTGTACGACTCGTGGAACTCCAGGCTGAGCAGCTGGGTGTGCCGGAAGACCCGGCGGCGCAGGTCCAGCAGCACGCCCTGCGCGATCTTCGCGGCCTGCCGCACGTAGGCGCCCGCGCACAGCCCGCCGACGACCGCGGCGACCAGGTAGGCGGAGCCGACCAGCACGAGGGTGCCGACGTCGCCGTCCATGAGGTCGGGCACGGCGGAGTCGATGGCGAGGGACACGAGCCACGGGCCGGCCACCTGGCCGAGCGTCGAGACCACGACCAGGAGGCCCGCGAGGGCGAGGGCGCCGCGGCGCGGCCGCAGCAGCTCGCCCAGCAGGCGCAGCGACCGGGACCTGACGTCCCGGGAGGCCGCGGCGTCGAGCCGGGTGGCGTCGTCCGCGGTCGCGTCGGTGGGGCGACGGCGGTCGTCCGGACCGGACGTCGCGGGCTGGGACGGTTCCGGCGTGCTGGGGCGGCTCACGGCTGGACCTCCTTCTCGTCGTGCCCGGTCCGGGCCTGCTCGGACTGTGCCTGCTCGGACCCGGCCTGTTCGGTCGGGTCCGGGTCGGCGTCGTCTTGCTCAGCCCGAGCGCGGTCGGGCTCGTCCCGGCCTGAGTGCTCGGCGCTCTCCTCCCAGTCCTGCTCCAGGCTGGAGATGACGTGCCGGTAGTGGGCGTCGCTGGCGAGCAGGTCGCGGTGCGTGCCGACGGCCGTGATCCGGCCGTCCCGCAGCACGGCGACGCGGTCCGCGAGCGCCACGGTGGACGGCCGGTGCGCGATGACGAGGCTCGTCGTCCCGTCCAGCACGGTCCGGAGCCGGGTGGTGACGGCCTCCTCGGTCGCGACGTCGAGCGCGGACAGCGGGTCGTCGAGGACGAGCACCGCGGGCCGCGCCGCGATGGCGCGCGCGAGGGCGAGGCGCTGGCGCTGGCCGCCGGACAGGGACAGGCCCTCCTCGCCGATCCGCGTCTCGACGCCTTGCGGCAGGTTCGCGACGAAGCCGGCCTGTGCCACCTCGAGCGCCTCGTGCAGCCGGCGCTCCCGCTCGGCCTCGGGGACGGCGTCGGGCCCGGCCTCCGGGACGCCGAGGAGCACGTTGTCGCGCACGGACGCGGAGAACAGGGTCGGGTCCTCGAAGGCGACCGCGACCGCGCGCCGCACGTCGTGTCGCCGCATGCGGCGCACGTCCACGCCGTCGAGCAGCACCTCGCCGCCCGTGACGTCGAAGATGCGGGGCACCACCATCGCCAGGGTGGACTTGCCCGACCCGGTGAGTCCGACGAGCGCCGTCGTGGTGCCGACGGGCAGCTCGAGGTCGACGTGGGCGAGGACCGGGCGTGCGGCGTCCTCGTAGCGGAAGGTGACGTCGCGGAGCTCCACGTGGCCGCGCGCGGGGCCGGTCTCCACAGGGTCCGCGGGGTCGGCCAGGGGGTTCGGGGTCTCCATCACCTCGAAGAAGCGGTCGACGGCGGTGCGGGCGTTGAGCGTCATCGACAGGGTCATCCCGAGGTCGACCACGGGGCCGTTGATCACGGCGGTCGTGAGGAAGAACGCCACGAGGCTGCCGACGGTGATCTGCCCCTGGGCGGCGAGCACGGTGCCGAGCACCAGGCAGACGGCCAGCGTGACCTCGGGGATGAGCTGCAGCGACGTGGTGACCGTGGCCTGGTTGCCCGCCTTGCGGATCTCCGTGCGCCGGAGCTCCTCCGCCTGGTCGGTGAACGAGTCGAGCGCGTCGCGACCGCGGCCGAACGCCTTGAGGACGCGGATGCCGTGCACCGACTCCTCGACGGTGGTGGCGAGGTCGCCCGACTGGTCCTGCGACAGGCGCGCGATGACGCGGTAGCGCCGCGAGAAGCGGAACGCGATGACCGTGACCGGGATCGCGCCCGCGAGGTAGACGAGGCCGAGCCAGCCGGCGGTGGCCAGCAGGATGCCCACGCCGACCACGATCGTCACGATGCTGACGACGAGCTGCAGGAGGCCGAAGACCAGCCAGCGCCGCAGCAGGCCGAGGTCGCCCATGATCCGGCTCAGCAGCTGGCCGCCGGGCCACCGGTCGTGGAACGCGACGGGCAGGTCCTGCAGGTGGCGGAACAGCGCCATCCGCAGCTCGGCCTCGACCCGCGTGCCGGGGTACATGACGAGGTTGCGGCGCAGCAGGACGAACCCGGCCTCCGCGACCCCCAGGACGAGGACGAGGAGGACGGGCACGACCAGGGCGCCGAGGTCGTGGGCGGCGGCACCCTCCGCGAGGGGGCCCTCGACGAGGGTCTGGAGCACGCGCGGGATCGCCAGCGCGGCGAGGCTCGCGCCGAGAGCCGAGAAGAGGCCGCCGACCATGCGCGGCAACGCGGGCCTGACGTAGGGGTACAGCCGGCGGATCGACGCGAGGGTCGAGAGCTCGGAGCCCGCGGGGGCGACGGGGTCCGCCGGGGCGACGGGGTCCGCCGGGGCGACGGGGTCCGCCGGGGCGCGATGGCCGGGTGCGCCGGGCGGCCCCGACGGCCCGCCCGGCGGCGTGCCGGGCGCGACGGACGAGCGCGGGGCGGAGGAGGCGGAGCTCCTCCTCGGACTGTGGGAGGGATCGGCGCCTGCGGCGCCTCGGCTGCTGCTGCGCGGAGCGCGCGTTGTGTCGGGCATCACCACCATTCTGACACCCGCCACCGACACGCTTGCCCCGGTCACCGCCTTTTGGCAAGCGTTTGCCCGACCTGGGGCGAAGGCGCGGTGAAGGCATGGCGCCGGCCTGACCCGGGTGCTCCGGCAGGGCCGGGCTCAGGCCACCGCGCCCGGGCTCACCCCGCCACGGCCCCCTCGAGCGCGACCGCGCGGGGCCGGGCGGCCTGGTCGAAGAACGCGAGCTCGTGCTCGCACGCCCCCTGGAAGGCCGCGCCCATCCGCACCCGGGTGGCCGGCCCCGCGGCGCCGGCGACGCGGCGCAGGACGGCGACGGCCTGGCGGGTCGCCGCGGCGAACTCGTCGTCGGCGTACGTGCCGAGCCAGGCGGCGTACGGGTGTCCGGGGTGGTTGCGGGCCGCGAGCCGCTCGCCCACGTCCTGGTAGATCCAGTAGCACGGCAGGACCGCGGCCACGAGGGTCGCGTAGTCGTCCCCGGCGGCGCGCAGGTGGTCGAGGTACGCGGCCGTCGTCGGGCTGGTCGGCACGTCGGTCGGCTCCCCGCCGAGCCACGTCGTGTGCAGGTCGAGCTCGGTGACCAGGGCGCCGTGCGCGCCGCCGGCCCAGAAGGCCTGCTCGGCGCGCGTGGGCGCGAGCTGGCTGGCCCGGGCCAGCGCGCGCGAGTACTCGCGCAGGTAGATCGCGTCCTGCTCGAGGTAGTCGCGGAACCGGTCCGTACCGAGCGTCCCGTCGCCAAGGGCCCGCACGAACGACAGCTCGTCGATCGCGGCCCGCACCCCGGCGGCGGCGGCCCACCACCCGTCGACGGCGTCGCGGCCGGCCCCGGCGGCGGCCTCGTCCCGCCCGGCCGGGGGCTCCGGATCGACGGCGCCCGCCGGGGTGCTCCCCGCGAGATGGTCGACCGGCCCGTGCCCCCCGCCGACGCGCAGCGCCTCCCCCGCCCGGATCGCCGCCGCCAGCCACGCCTTCGTGCCGCGCAGCGCCTCGGCCCAGTCCCCCGTGCGGGCGTACCGGGCGGCCAGCCCGCTCGACAGGGAGCAGCCGGTGCCGTGCGTCGCCGTGGTGCGGACCCGCTCGCCGGCGAGCTCCAGCAGCGTGCCGTCCGGGCCGACGAGGGCGTCGGGCGCGCCGGGGTCGCCCTCCTCGGCATCGTCGCCCGTCAGGTGCCCGCCCTTGGCCACGACCAGCACGTCGTGCCGGGCGGCGAGCCGGCGCGCCTGGTCGAGCGCGGCGGGCCAGTCGGGCGCGGGGGGCTCGCCGGCCAGGACCGCGAGCTCGGGCAGGTTGGGCGTGACGACGTCGACCCGCGCGAGCAGGTCCCGCACGGCGCGCTCCGCCGTCGGGTCCAGCAGGCGGTCGCCGCTGGTGGCCAACATGACCGGGTCGAGCACGACGGCCGGGCGGGCCCCGTTCGCGCCGTCCGGAACCGGCCCGCCGTCCGGCAGGCCGTCGAGCCACGCGCCGACGGCCCGCGCGACGGGCGCCGACGCGAGCATCCCGATCTTGACGGCGTCGATGGCGATGTCGTCCGCGAGCGCGTCGAGCTGGGCCGTGAGGAACTCCGCGGGCGGCACGTGCACCCCCCGCACGCCGCGCGTGTTCTGGGCCGTGAGGGCAGTGAGCGCGGCCATGCCGTACCCGCCGGCCGCGGCGATCGCCTTGAGGTCCGCTTGGATCCCGGCGCCGCCCGACGGGTCGGAGCCGGCGATCGCCAGGACCCGGGGCCTGCTGGGCGCGGGGGTTGGTGCGGTGGTCGCGGGAGCGGTGGTGCCCCGGAGGGCGGAGCTGTCGTGATGCGCGCGCACGCTCATGTCGACATCCCTTCGTCAGTGCTAGCTGAATCAGGTTCGACGGGTGTGATCTCAGCGTCTCGTCGCCGGCCGGGGCCGACGGCGGGAGGCACCCCGTGTCGTTCGGCGCCACCGTAGCCCACCGGCCGCAGCGGTCGGCGGCGGGTCCTCCCAGGCGTGTCGCCCGGCGGGATAGGGTGCCGGGGTGCCCGTGGTCGTCCGTCGTGTGCGCGAGCTCCTCGTCGCCGGCACGACGCTCAGCATCGCGGCCGCCGCCCACCTCCTGGGCGGCGGCGCGCTGCCCGGTGCACCCCTCGCGTGGCTGGTCGTGCTGGCGCTCTCGGCGCCCGTCGCCGTCTGGACCGCCCGCCGTCGCCTGACGCTGCGCCGCCTGCTGCCCGCCATGGTCGCGCTGCAGCTCGTGCAGCACTCCGCCCTGTCGGTGCTCGGCGCCGCCCGCGCCGACGACGACCCCTGGGGCACCGGGAGCACGGTGGGCGCGGGCGGAGCCGTCCCGGCCCTCGCGGGCCACGCCGGGCACGACCTCGGGCCCGGCTCGCTGGTCCCCGCGACCGGGACCGCCGTGCACCTGGAGCACGCCGCCGACGGCGGCACCACGACGTGGATGCTCGCCGCGCACGCCGTCGCCGTCCTCCTGACCGCGCTGCTGCTCGCCGCGGGCGACCGGGCCGCCGCGAACGTCGCCTCGCACCTGGCGCACGTGGCGCTGCTGGTGCGGGGGCCGGCCTCGCTGCCCGTGGCCCGCCGCGGGCCCGTCGTCGCGGGACCGGTCTGGCGTCCGCTGCCGTGGCACGCGCGCCGCCGTCCGGCGCCGCGCGGGCCCCCGGTGCGGCGCGGCGCCCTCGCGCGCGCCGCCTGAGCCCTGCCCTGGTCCGAGGTCGGACGGGGCGGGCCCTCGCCGTCCCACGAACCCTCGAACCACCGGAGCAGACAGCCATGCCTACGACCACCCCTGCCCGCACGCGCCGCACCCGTCGGCTCGCCGGAGCGGCCGCCCTCGCCGTCCCCGCCCTCCTGCTGGGCGCCGGAGCCGCGTCCGCGCACGTGACGGTGACACCGGACTCCGCCGAGTCCGGCGCGTACGCCACCCTCACCTTCAAGGTCCCCAACGAGTCGCCCGAGGCGTCGACCACGGCCGTGAAGGTGACGCTGCCGAGCGACACCCCGTTCACCAGCGTGTCCGTGGAGCCCGTCCCCGGGTGGAGCGCGAAGGTGACGCGGGCCGAGCTGCCCGAGCCGGTCGACGTCCAGGGCACCACCCTCACGGAGGCGCCCGCGAGCGTCGAGTGGACCGCCGACGACCCCGACGCCGGCATCGCGCCCGGCGAGTTCCTTCGCTTCTCCGTCTCGGCGGGCGCCGTGCCCGACGGCGTCGACGCGATCACGCTGCCGACGACGCAGACCTACTCCGACGGCGAGGTCGTCGAGTGGGACCAGGAGGCCACCGGCGACGCCGAGCCCGAGCACCCGGCCCCCGTGCTGCAGGTCGTGCCGGCGACCGGTGACGACGCGCACGGCAGTGCGGCAGGGGCCTCGGCCGAGACCGGGTCCGACGCCTCGGCGCAGGCCGATGACGGGTCCGGCGACACCCTGCCCCTCGCGCTCGCTGCGGCGGGCCTGGGGCTGGGTCTCGTGGGCGCCGTGACCGGCGTCGCCGCCCTGGCCCGCACCCGCGCCCGGACGGAGCAGCGATGACCCGCGGCCGTCCCCGCACGACCCGCCGCGCGCTCCTCGCCGGCGCGGGCGCGCTCGGCCTCGCCCTCGCGGGCGCCGTCGGGCTCGCCGGGCCCGCGAGCGCGCACAACGTCGTCGTCGGCACCACGCCGACGTCGGGCTCGACCGTGACCGAGGCGCCCGAGTCCGTCGAGATCACGTTCGACGAGGCGGTGCTCAACCTGGCCGCCGACGGGTCGAGCACCGTCATCTCGGTGACCGACGCCGACGGCACCGAGCACGCGAGCGGGTGCCCCACCACGCAGGACCGCACCGCGTCCGTGCCGGTGACGCTCGGCCCGGCGGGCGAGTACACCGTCGACTGGCGCATCGTGTCCGCCGACGGCCACCCGACCAGCGGGCAGTTCGCGTTCACCTACGACCCGCCCGCCGGTGCGGCGGCGGCCACCCCGGCCGCCGAGGCGACGCCCTGCGGCTCCCCGGCGGCCGGCTCCGACGCCCAGGCCGCCAGCACCGGCACCGCGGACGACGACGGCTCCTCCGAGCTGGTCGTCGTGCTCGGCATCGCCGGGGGCGTCGTCGTGCTGGCCGGTGCGGCCGTCCTCGTGGCGCTCCGGGTCGCCCGGCGCCGCGACTGACGCACCGAAGACCTGTCAGGGCCAGCGCGACGTATGTCGAGCGCTGGCCCTGACAGGTCCGGGGCCGCACCCGCTCCGCGCCGGGGCGTCCCCGCACCCGCCGTGCTCCGCCTACGATGCCGACCATGGATGCGGGGCAGATCGTCGGGATCGTGACGGGCCTGGTCGTGGTGGTCGTGCTGGTCACGGCGGTGGCGGTCTGGGCAGCACGGCGCAGGAGCGCCGCCCGGGCACGCGCGGCGGAGCTCGAGGCCGAGCTGCAGCGGCTCGGCATCGAGGCCGGCTCCGCGCTGGTGCGCACCGACGAGCGGGCCCGCCTGGCGGAGGACGAGCTGTCCTTCGCGGTGGCCGAGCTCGGCGAGCGCGACACCCGCGAGCTCGCGCCGACCCTGCGGCGGGCGCGCGAGCGGCTGGCGGAGGCGTTCCACCTCAACCAGCGGCTGCACGACGAGGTCCCGGACACCGACACCGAGCGGCGCGAGTGGTCGGCGCGGATCGTGGACCTGTGCCGGTCCGCCGGCGGCTCCCTGGACGACCTCGACCGCGGCCTCGCGGGGCTGCGGCAGACCGTCCGCGGCACGCCGGACGTCGTGGCCCGGGTGGACGGCGAGCTGGCCCGGGTGCGCGACGCCGTCCCCGCGGCGCGGGCCGACCTCGAGCGGTTGCGCGGCCAGTACGCGGAGCGCGCTCTCCTGCCGGTCGCGGACAACCCCGACCAGGCGGAGCGGCTCCTCGAGTTCGCCGGCCGCAGCACCGCGGCGGCGCGCAAGCGGCTCGCGACGCAGCAGGTGGCGGAGGCGGGCGCCGCGGCCCGCGCGGCGGAGGAGGCGGTGCGCCGCGCGGAGGGCCTGCTGCGCGCCGTCGACGACTACGAGGCCGAGGCGTTGCGCGCCGAGGCCGCGCTGGGCGCGATCGTCGCCGAGTCGCGCGCCGAGCTCGCCCAGGCCCGCGCGCTGCCGGCCGCGGTGCGCGCGGGCCGGATCGACGGCGCCGTCGACGCCCTCGAGGGCGCGCTCGCGTCGCTGCCCGCCCCGGGCGAGCCCGGCGACCCGCTCGACGCGCTGACGCGAGTGCGCGAGGCCAACACCGCGCTCGACGACGCCGTGGCGGAGCGCGCGGAACGCGACGATCGCGCCCGCAAGGCCGCGGCGCGCCTCGGCCCGGCGCTCGACGACGCCGAGCGGCAGCTCACCGCCGCGCGCTCCGTCGTGGACGACTACCGCGCCCCCGTCGGCCCCGACGCCCGCACCCGCCTCGCGGAGGCCGAGCGCGAGGTGGCGCAGGCGCGCACGACCGACGACCCGGAGCGCGCGTTCGCCGCGGCCCGACGCGGGGCGGCCCTCGCGGCGGAGGCCGCGACCCTGGCGCACCGCGACATCGCCCGCGCCGGCAGCGGCCAGCGGTGGGACGGCGGCTACAACGGCGGGCACGACCGCGGGTACGGCGGCTGGGAGGGCGGGCGCCGAGGGGGCGGACGCAGCGGCTCGGACGTCTTCGGCGCCGTCCTGGGCGGGATGGTGCTGGGCGGGATCCTCGACGACATCGGGGACATCGGCGACATGTTCGACTGACCGCGGGGTCACGAGGGATCACGAGGGATCACGAGGGATCACGACGGGTCAGGCGGGACGGGGGGACGGATGACCACCACGGTGCGGCGGCGCGTGCGCGTGCACGGCCGCGTCCAGGGCGTCGGGTTCCGCTGGGCGACGCGGCAGGCCGCGGCCCGCGCGGGCGTCGTCGGGCACGTGCGCAACCTGCCCGACGGGACCGTCGAGGCCGAGATCGAAGGCGCTCCCGACGACGTGGCGGCGATGCTCGACTTCCTGCGCGCGGGCCCGACCGCGGCCGTCGTCACCGGCGTCGACGTCGAGGACGTGCCGCCGCGGGGTGACGACGCGTTCGACGTCAGCGGCTGACGACCCCCGACCATCCCGCCGGGAGGCGCGCGGCGACCAGCTCGATGACCCCCGCGCGGGACCTCTCGTGCTGCTCGACCTCGAGCCCCTGCTCCTCGATCCACCGCGCGGGCCGGCGGCCGAAGTGCTCGCCCGCCAGCGGGACGCTCACCAGGTCGGCGGCGGCCTGCAGCGCCCGCAGCGGCCAGGCGCTCGAGGCGACGTGGTCCGCGAGCAGCAGGAGGCCGCCGGGTCGCAGCACGCGCGTCATCTCCGCCAGGGCGGCGCGGTCGTCGCCGATGGCGCACAGCGAGAACGTGCACACGACGGTGTCGAACGCGTCGTCGGGCAGGTCGAGCGCCTGCGCGTCGCCGAGCCGCAGGTCGACGAGGTCCAGGCCGAGCTCCGACGCGCGGCGGCGGGCCAGCCGCAGCATCCCGGGGCTCCATTCGACCCCCGTGTACCCGCCGCCGGGCGCTCCCCCGGTCACCGCCCTCGGGTAGTGCGCCAGGTTCAGGCCGGTGCCCACCGCCACCTCGAGGGTGCGGCCCTGCGCCCGCGCGCACAGCCGCCCCCGCACGTCGGGGAACATCCGCCGCTCCGCGGCCGCGAACGCCCGGTCGTAGCCCGCCGCCTCCCGGTCCCACCGGCGCCGCAGCCGCGTGGCGCGCCGCCCCGTCGCGGTCTCGTCGTCGCTGGTCACCGGCCCAGGCTCCCACGCGCCGACGCCGCCGACCAGGCCCCTGCCGGCGGCGGCACCGGGCCGCGACCGGACCCGCGACCCACTACCATCGCGCACGTGACGAGTCCCACCCACGCCCGGCCCGCCCGCCGCCGCTCCGTCGGCAGCGCCCTGGTCGGCGGCGTCGGCGAGCTGCTCATCACGCTCGGCGTGGTGCTCGGGCTCTTCGTCGTCTGGCAGCTGTGGTGGACGTCCGTGGAGGCCAACGCGCAGGCGCAGGAGGTGGTCCAGGAGTTCCGCGCCACGCTGCCGCCCGCCAACCCCAAGCACGCCACGACCGCCGAGCTGCGCACCGACGACCCGCCGGTGCCCGACGCCGTCGGCTACGGCGAGACGATCGGCACCCTCATCGTGCCGCGCTGGTACGGCCTGACGAACAACGCGATGCCGATCGCCGAGGGCACCGGCATGGACGTGCTGGACCGCGCGATGGCGGGCCACTACGCGACGTCGCAGCAGGTGGGCGACATCGGCAACTTCGCCCTCGCCGGGCACCGCCGCACGCACGGCAACTCGTTCCGCCACGTCGACGAGCTGAAGAAGGGCGACCAGATCATCGTCGAGACGGCGAAGACCTGGTACGTCTACGAGGTCACCGACCACGAGATCGTCACCCCCGACCAGGTGGACGTCGTGGCCCCCGTGCCCCACCACCCGGACCAGAAGCCGACCGAGCGCCTGCTCACGCTCACCACCTGCCACTCGCTCACGCTCGGCGAGTACGGCAACGACCACCGCTGGATCACCTACGCGACCTTCGTCGGCTGGATGGACCGCGCCGACGGCACCCCCGACCAGGTCCGCTGAGCCAGGAGACGACATGTACGCGTGGATCTTCCGTCACCTGCCGGGCAACGTGTTCTGGCGGGTCCTGCAGTCGCTGGTGCTCGTCGCCGCGGTGGTCGCCGTCCTGTTCCTGTGGGTCTTCCCGGCGATCGCGCCGTACATGACGCTGCTCGAGGGCGACCCCGCCGTCGGCTGACGCGGGCGCACGCCCGCACGGAGGAGGACCATGACGTCGCGACACCCGCCCCGCTTCGGGGTCAAGCTCACGCAGGACGCGCCGGCGACCACCTTCCAGCAGGTCTGGCGCACCGCCGACGACGCGGGCTTCGACCACGTGTGGGTCATGGACCACCTGGCGTCGCTCGGCCCGGCCGACGACCGCCCCGTCTTCGACGCGTGGGCCATGCAGGCGGCGATGGCCGTGGCCACGTCGCGCGTGCGGATCGGCTGCATGGTCTCGGGCAACACCTACCGGCACCCCGTGATGCTGGCCAAGCTCGCCACCACGGTCGACCATCTGTCCGGCGGGCGCCTCGAGCTGGGCGTCGGCGCCGGCTGGAACGAGCACGAGCACACGATGTACGGGCTCGACCTCGGCACGGTGCGCGAACGGATGGACCGGCTCGAGGAGTCCCTGCAGATCCTCACGTCGCTGTGGACCCGTCCGCGCACCACGTTCGACGGCGCGCACTACCGGCTCGAGGACGCGGTCGCCGAGCCCAAGCCCGTGCAGCGGCCGCACCCGCCGATCTGGGTGGGCGGCTCCGGCCCGCGCCGCACGCTGCGGCTCGTCGCGCAGTACGCCGACGCGTGGAACGACACGTCCAGCACGCCGGAGCAGATGGTGGCCCTGGGCGAGGTGCTCGAGCGACACTGCGCGGACGTCGGCCGCGACCCCGCGCAGATCCGCCGCACGGTGCAGCTGCGGCTGCGCGAGCACGGGCTCGCGGACCTCGCCGGCCTGGTCGAGCGGTACGCCGCGGCGGGGGTCTCGGAGTTCGTGGTGGTGCTCTCCTCCGGCGCGAGCGCGCTGCGCGAGCTCGACCACGTCGCGGCCGCGCTCCCCGCCCTGCGCGCGGCCGGCTGACCCCGGCGCGGTGCGGCGCTCGCCACAGTCGCCCCCGGACGGCCCGATCGGCTCCCCGGCGCGACTAACCTGATGCCGTGGCTACCTTCTCGAGCGTGACCCGCCAGCACATCCTCCGGGCGATCGAGGAGTACGACGACCGCGGCCGGGACGCCTTCGTCGGCGTCTACGGGTTCACGCCCACGCCGGCCCACACGTTCGAGCACGACGAGCGCACCTACGACTCCAAGGCCGTGCTCGGCGTCGCGCACAAGTACGCGACCGGCGTCCCCGCGCGCCCCGAGGACCTCGTCGACGCCAAGTGCGACGACGCCGCCATCCTGCGCAAGCACGGCTTCGTGGCCTACGCCCCGGCCGCCGCGGCCGCGGCCGCGGCCGCCGCTCCCGCCCGCAAGACCGTCGCCCCGCGCCGCAAGGCCGCGAGCGCCCCGGCCCGCAAGGCCGTGGTGCCGGAGCCCGAGCTCGCGATCTGCCCGACGTGCTTCACCGCCCTGCCGGCCACCGGCATCTGCGACGAGTGCGACTGACGGCGCCGGACCGCCTGCGCGGCCCGTGCGGGCGCGGCGCCGACGGCGGGGCACGGCCCGCCGCCGGGGGACGCCGCGCGGTTCAGGGGGCGACGACCTTCCACAGGTGCCCGTCCGGGTCGGCGAAGTAGCCGAAGTAGCCGCCCCACTGCGCCGCCTCGGCGGGGCGGGCGATGGTGCCGCCCGCGCGCTCGGCGCGCTTGAGGACGTCGTCGACGGCGGCCGCGTCCTCGGCGTAGAGGTTGAGGGTGAGGCCGCCGAACCCGGAGCCGGCCGGGTCCACGCCCGCGTCGTGGGCGAGGGCGCGCCGGGGGTAGAGGGTCAGTGCCGGGCCGCCGGCGAGCCGGAAGGCGACGTACTGACCGCGGTCCTGCTCGACGGCGCACCCCAGGCCGTCGGCGTAGAACGCCCGGGAGGCTGCGAGGTCGCCGACCGCGAGGGTGACGGCGTCGATGGTGAGCTCCATGATGATGACTCCTGCCGTGGGGACGATGCTCCGACCGGGGCCGGGCCCGGCCCCTGCGCCACAGGCTCGGACGCCGGCACGGGCGGATCAAGAGGCGATGCGATACCTTCCGATCACCCCAGGGTTATCGACCGAGGTCGTGCGATGGAGCTGCGGGACATCGAGATCTTCCTGACGCTGGCCGACGAGCTGCACTTCGGCCGTACTGCGGAGCGCCTCCATGTCTCGTCCGCCCGGGTGAGCCAGTCGATCAAGCTGCAGGAGCGGCAGATCGGCGGCGCCCTGTTCGAGCGGACCAGCCGCCACGTCCGCCTCACCCCGCTCGGCGAGCAGCTCCGGGACGACCTGCGGGTCGGGTACGACGCGATCAAGGCCGGCGTCGCGCGCGCCGGGGCGGTCGCCGACGGCGTCGTCGGCGAGGTGCGCCTGGGCGTCATGGGCAACGACGCGTTCGAGTTCCTGGGCGTCCTCGACCGGTTCACCGCCGACAACCCCGGCTGCTCGGTCGCGCCGCGGGAGACGCACTTCAGCGACGCCTTCGCGGCGCTGCGCCGGGGCGACGTCGACGCCCTGGCGGTGTGGCGCCCGGTCCGGGAGCCGGACCTGGTCGAGGGGCCGCCGGTCTTCCACGCCGGGCGCGTCCTCATGGTGTGGGCGGGCCACGAGCTGGCGGGGCGGTCGGAGGTGTCGCTCGAGGAGCTTCCCGACCACCTGCTGATCGACCCGCGCGTGTCCCCCGCCGCCTGGGTGGACGTGATGCTGCCGCGGCGGACGCCCGGCGGCCGCGCCATCCCGAGGCGGGGGCCGCGTCCCACGACATTCCACGAGATCCTGGGCCTGGTCGCGAGCCGGCGGTGCGTGACCCTGGCCGGCGCGCAGGCCGCGCTCTACGGCGCCCACCCGGGGGTGGTCTTCGTCCCGGTCGCCGACGCCCCGCTGCTGACCTGGGTGCTCACCTGGCCCGCCCGGCTGGAGACGCCGCTGATCCGCGCGCTCGCCCGTGCGGCCCGCGACGTGGGCCCGGCGACCGTGCCTGCCCGACCGGCGCGCGGGCTGCCGGCGTGACCCGCGGGGCGGCCTCCGCGAGGTCGCCCGCCCGCTCGTGCAGGTCCTGCGAGTCGATCGAGGTCCTCGATCGTCCGGCCCATCAGCTCCACGGGGGCGTGATCTCGTCGGGCGTCCACCGGTCCATCGGCACGTCCGTGCCGGGCACCGGCTCCGGGACCCCGCGGTCGTGCTTCACGACGTTCTCGGGATCAGCCGACGGCCTCGCCTCTCGACCGCCGTCGGCGGGCGGTCGTAGCGTGACGGTCGTGACGACCGCGCCCCGGATCGACCCGTTCACCCCGCCCGCCGACCCCGGGCAGATCGACGACCTGCGTGCCCGCCTGCGGGCCACGCGATGGCCCGACGTCCCCGACGGCGCGGGCTGGTCGCTCGGGACCGACGCCGAGTACCTGCGCGGGCTCGTGACGTACTGGGCGGAGGAGTTCGACTGGACGGCGGACCTCGCGCAGCAGGCGCGGCTCACGAGGTTCTCGACGACGGTCGGGGGCCGCACCGTGCGGTTCGTGCACGTGCGCGCGGCGGAGGGCCGCGGGGCGCTCCCGCTGCTGCTCGCCCACGGTTGGCCGGACTCCTCCTGGCGGTACCGCAAGGTGGTGCCGCTGCTGACCGGCCCGGGGGCGCACGGTGGCGACCCCGCGGACGCGTTCGACGTCGTCGTCCCCGACATGCCCGGGTTCGGGTGGTCGCCCGCGCCGCTCGACCGCGTCCTCAGCTCGATCGACGTCGCCGCGCTGTGGGCCGAGCTCATGACGGCGCTCGGGTACGACCGCTTCGGGGCGGCCGGCGGCGACATCGGCAGCCACGTGAGCCGCTACCTCGCCCTCGACCACCCCGACCGCGTCGTGGCGGTGCACCGCACGGACGGCGGGGTCCCCGTGTGGGCGGGCGACCCGGCCGAGCTGACCCCCGCGGAGCGGGAGTGGTTCGCCGCCGCGGCGGCGTGGGGCGCGACGGAGGGCGGGTACGCGGCGATGCACCGCACCCGCCCGCAGACGGCCGCGTTCGGCCTCGCCGACTCCCCCGTCGGTCTCGCCGCGTGGATCGTCGAGAAGCTGCGGGCGTGGAGCGACTGCGGCGGCGACGTCGAGCGGTCGTACACGAGGGACGAGATCCTCGCGCTGGTCACCGAGTACTGGGTGACCGGCACGATCGGCTCCTCGATGCGGATGTACCACGCCAACGGGGCGATCGACCCCGCGCAGCTCGCCCGGCGGGTCGAGGTGCCCTCGGGCTTCGCGCTGTTCCCGGGCGACCTGCTGCGCCCGCCCCGCGCCTGGCTCGAGCGGACCACGAACCTGATCCGTCTCAGCGAGCCGCCGCGGGGCGGGCACTTCGCCGCGTTCGAGGAGCCGGAGCTCTACGCCGCGGAGCTGCGGGAGTTCTTCCGGCCCTTCCGCACGGCCGCGCGCTGACCGGTCAGCGGCCGAACAGGCGGGACAGGAAGCCGCCGCCAGCGGCCGGCTCGTCGTCGTGGCCGGGGCACCACTGCCCGGCGGGGACGGACCGGCGCACGTCGTCGACGTGCTGGCCGCAGCCCTTCCAGGTCGTCTTGCCGCACGTCTTGCAGGTCACGGGGTAGCACACGAGAGGTTCTCCAGTCGTCGTTCGGGTGTGTGTCTGGTCGGGTGTGTCGGTCGGGTCAGGCCAGCGTGAGGAAGAGCTTCTCCAGCTCGTCGGTGGTGAGGCCGTCCTCGCCCCGCGCGTCGGGGTCGGCGAGGCACTCCTTCATGGCCGTGGAGACCACGGCGAAGCCGGCGCGGTCGAGCGCCGCCGAGACGGCGGCCAGCTGGGTCACGACGTCACGGCAGGAGCGGCCCTCCTCCACGGCGTCGATCACGGCGTTGAGCTGGCCGCGCGCGCGGCGCAGCCGGTTGGCGATGCGGCGCTGGGCGTCGCTGTCGGTGGTGAGCATGGGTCTCCCTCTCGTGCGGTGGACGGGTCAGGCGCGCGCGGGCTCGGGCGTCACGAGGAGGTCGTCCGCGCGGTCGCCGAGGACGGCGCGCAGCGTGAGCGACCCGCCGGACAGCGACGCGGAGTCGAACCCGGACTGCACCAGGACGCGGTGGGCGATGGCGGAGCGCACGCCGGAGGCGCACATCACGCGGACCGGGCGGCCCGCGGCGGCCTCGCGCACCTCGTCGAGGCGTGCCCGCAGCTCGGTGTGCGGCACGTGGAGCGCGCCCGGCAGCATGCCCGACGCGACCTCGGCGGCCGTGCGGACGTCCAGCACGAGCGCCTCGCCGAGGACCTGGTCCACGTCCTGGGCGTACCAGAGCGCCAGGGTGCCGTCGAGCACGTTGGTGCCGACCATGCCCGCGAGGTTCACCGCGTCCTTGGCCTGGCCGTAGGGCGGCGCGTAGGCGAGGTCGAGGTCGACGAGGTCGCCGACGGACATGCCGGCCCGCAACGCGGTCGCGAGCACGTCGACCCGCTTGTCGACGCCGTCCTGGCCGACGGCCTGGGCGCCGAGCAGCAGGCCGTCGTCGGCGCGCACGTGCAGCACGAGGTGCAGCTGGCGCGCGCCCGGGAAGTAGCCGGCGTGCTGGTTCGGGTGCAGGTGCAGGGTGCGGTACGCGATCCCGGCGGCGTCGAGCGCGGCGCGGTTCGCGCCCGTGGTGGCCGCGGTCAGCTCGCCGACGCGGACGACGGCGGTGCCGAGCGGTGCGGGCAGCGGCCGCGCGGTCTCGGGGCGCACGATGTGGTCGGCGACGAGGCGGCCCGCGCGGTTCGCCGGGCCGGCCAGCGCGACCGGCCGACGCACGCCGGTGACGGCGTCGGTCTGCACGACCGCGTCGCCCACCGCCCACACGCCCGGGGCGGAGGTGCGGCCGTGCTCGTCCACGACGATGGCGCCGCGCTCGGTCTCGATGCCCGCGGCCGCGAAGGCCTCGGTGTCGGGACGCACGCCCACGGACAGGACCACGACGTCGGCCGGGACCGAGGTCCCGTCGTCCAGGACGACGAGGTCGTGGGTGCCGTCCTCGGCCGGGCGCAGGGCCCGGGCGCCGACGCCCGTGCGTACGGTGATGCCGAGGCGGCGCAGCTCCGCGGTCACCGGCTGGGCGACCTCGTCCTCGAGCGGCGGCAGCACGTGCGCGCCGAGCTCCACGAGGGTGACGTCCAGGCCCGCGAGCGCCAGCGCCTCGGCCGCCTCGACGCCGATGAAGCCGGCGCCGAGCACGACGGCGCGGCCGGCCCCGGCCTCCACCTGGGCGCGCAGCGCGCGGGCGTCGTCGACGGTGCGCAGCGTGCGCACGCGCGGCGAGTCGAGGCCCTCGACCGGCGGGCGCACGGCGCGCGCGCCCGGGGACAGCACGAGCGCGTCGTAGGGCAGCTCGACGTCGCCGCCTGCGGTGCGCGCCACCACGACGCGGCGGGCGGTGTCGACGGCGGTGACGTCGTGGCCGGTGCGCACGTCCAGGTCGAGCGACGCGCGCAGGGACGCGGGCGTCTGCACGAGCAGCTTGTCGGCGTCGGGGATCTCGCCGCCCACGTGGTAGGGCAGGCCGCAGTTCGCGAACGAGACGTGCGGGCCGCGCTCGAGGACGACGATCTCGGCCGACTCGTCGAGGCGGCGGGCGCGGGCGGCGCAGCTCATGCCGCCCGCCACTCCCCCGACGACGACGATGCGCCGCGCGCGGGTGGGCGAGGTCGAGGGGGCGGGTGCGGTGCTGTCGATCATGGCTCGACAATACCCCGGGGGGTATCACTCGTCCCAATCCGCTGGTCAGCCCGGGACGGCCGGGCACCGTGGCGCGCTCACCCGTCGGCGTCGCGCTCCGCGTCCTGCGCCGACAGCGGCGTCGCCACGTCCTCCAGGGACTTCCGCTCGGCACCGACCCCGAGGAACATCGCCACGACCCCGCCCGCGACCATGAGGGCCGCGCCGATGTAGTACCCGACGGCGATCCCGGAGATGTCCTGGGCCTCGCCCGCCGACTCGATCAGCCTCCCGAACAGGAGCGGGCCGGTGATCCCGCCGACCGCGGTGCCGATCGCGTAGAAGAACGCGATGCACAGCGCCCTGGTCTCCATCGGGAACACCTCGCTCGCGGTGAGGTACGCCGAGCTGGCGCCCGCCGACGCCACGAAGAAGATCCCCATCCCGAAGAGGGTCAGCGTCCAGGCCGTCAGCCCGCCGAGCATGAGGCCCGCGACCGCCAGCAGCACCCCCGAGACGATGTACGTCGCGGAGATCATCCGCACCCGCCCCACCCGGTCGAACAGCGGCCCGAGGACCAGCGCCCCGAGAAAGTTGCTCACCGCGAACAGGGCGATGTAGGTACCGGTCTGCCCGACGCCCAAAAACGTCTGCAGCGTGTCGCCGAAGGTGAAGAAGAACGCGTTGTACAGGAACGCCTGCCCCACGAACAGCGCGAGGCAGAGCACCGTGCGCCGCGGGTAGTCCGCGAAGACGGTCCGCGCGATGCGCCCGAGGCCGATGGTGTGGCGCTGGCGCACGGTGATCGTCTCCCCGGGCTCGTCGAGCTGGACGCCGTCCTGCTCGCGCACGCGGTCCTCGATGCCCGCCACGATCCGCTCGCTGTCCTTCTCGCGCCCGTGGATGAACAGCCAGCGAGGGCTCTCGGGGACGTTGCGCCGCACGAACAGGACGCACAGGCCGAGCACCGCGCCCAGCGCGAAGCACAGCCGCCAGCCCAGCCACGCCGGGATCAGCTCCGGGTTGAGCAGCGGGATGGTGAGCAGCGCGCCGCCCGCCGCTCCGACCCAGTACGAGCCGTTGATCGCGATGTCGATGCGGCCGCGGTACTTCGCAGGGATCAGCTCGTCGATCGCCGAGTTCACCGCCGCGTACTCGCCGCCGATGCCCAAGCCGGTGACGAACCGCATCGCGAAGTAGTACAGCGGGTTCATCGAGAACGCCGTCAGCACGGTGCCCACGAGGTACACGAGCAGCGTGAGGATGAAGAGCCGCTTACGCCCGAACCGGTCGGTGAGCTGACCGAACACCAGGGCTCCCAGGCACGAGCCCGTCACGTACACCGCGCCCGCGAGGCCGATGTCCGCGCTGGTCAGGCCGAGCCCGGTGTCCCCCTTGAGGGCGTCGGACAGGTTGCCGACGATCGTCACCTCGAGCCCGTCGAGGATCCACACCGTCCCCAGCCCGATGACGATCATCCAGTGCCACCGCGCCCACGGCAGCCGGTCCAGGCGCGCCGGCACGTCCGTGGTAATGGTCCGCAGCGTCGTCGTGCCGCTCTCCGTCGAAGGCATGATCCGGTGGTACGCCAGGTCGCCGATGCACGCACTGCGGCGAGAGGCATGCCCGGCCGGCGAGACTTTCGAGGTCCCTTCCGACCGGACACACCCCTCGCCCGCGACGCCGTCAGCCCTTGACGCAGAGCAGCGTGCGGAGCCGGGCCACCACCTCGACGAGGTCGGACTGCGCCGCGATCACCGCGTCGAGGTCCTTGTATGCCCCGGGGATCTCGTCGAGCACCCCGGCGTCCTTGCGGCACTCGATGCCCGCCGTCTGGGCGGCGAGGTCGTCGAGGGTGAAGGTCTTCTTCGCCCTCGTCCGGGACATCCGCCGACCGGCGCCGTGCGACGCCGACCAGTACGAGTCCGGGTTGCCGAGCCCGCGCACGATGTACGAGCCGGTGCCCATCGAGCCCGGGATGAGGCCGAGGTCGCCCCGGCCCGCCCGGATCGCGCCCTTGCGGGTCACGACCAGCTCCTGGCCGTCGACCTGCTCGACCGCGACGTAGTTGTGGTGCACGTTGACGGCCTCGTCGAACCGGATCCCCCGGCCCGGGAACGACGCCCGCACGGCGTCGACAACGAGGGTCATCATCACCGCGCGCGACCGCGCGGCGTACTCCTGCGCCCACCACAGGTCAGCGAGATAGGCGTCCATCTCGGGAGTGCCGCCGAGGAACACCGCGAGCTCGCGGTCCACCAGGCCCTGGTTGTGGTCCAACCGCTTCGCGACGGCCACGTGCTGCTCGGCCAGCGTCTTGCCGATGTTCCTCGACCCCGAGTGGAGTTGGAGCCAGATCGAACCGGACATATCAGCACATATCTCCACAAAATGATTTCCGCCACCTAGTGTCCCGAGCTGCCGCCGCGCCCGGTCCTCGATGTCCGACACCCTCCCGTGCAGCGCACCGAACCGCGTCCAGAACGCGTCGGCGCCGCGCGCGGCCTCGGCCGGGCCGTTCCCTGCGATGGAGCGCAGCCGGTGCGGGTCGACAGGCTCGGCGTGGGCGTGGAACCCGACCGGGACGGCAGCCTCGATGCGCGACCGGACCGAGCCGAGATCGTCGGGCAGGTCCTCCAGGGTCAGCGAGGTCCGCACGCCGATCATGCCGCAACCGATGTCGACGCCGACGGCGTTCGGCGAGACGGCGTCGCGCATGGCGATCACGGAACCCACGGTCGCACCCTTGCCCAGGTGGACGTCCGGCATGACGCGCACCCCCTCGACCCACGGCAGCGCGGCGATGTTGCGCAGCTGGGCAAGGGCCGCCGGCTCGACCTCGTGCTCGTGGGCCCACATCAGCGTGTCGGCGCGCGCCCCGCTCAGCGGGACGGGGAAGGCGTGGGTCGCGGTCGTGTTCTCGATCATGATGAGCACCCCCTCCAGGTGGGTGCGTGGTGGTTCTTCGCGACGGCGCCAGGACGGCGCCATGGAGCTGCCCGCAGGACGACGAGAGCCGCCCTCGGGACGTGGTCCCAGGGGCGGCTCGGGTGGCTGAGTCAGGTGTCGCTCAGGTCGTGCTCCCGCCCTCGGGACGCGGCTTCTCGTATCGCAGCGCCTCGGCACCCAGGGACGCGGGCACGACGAGGCGCAGGCCGGCATCGGCCTGACGACGGCTCGTCGAACGGGTCACGGTCCCCTCCGGGGCGGGTGGTAGGCCGCAGGACTGTCCTGCGGACGGCGCCGAACGTAGCACCGGCACCGGCGCTCGCCCCACCGAATAACGGCAGAACATCGGTAGGTTGGCCCGGTGAGCGATGCGGGGGCTGCGGCGGGCGACGAGGCGGCACCCCGGCGCGGGTACGCGAAGGGCGCGGCCCGCCGCGCACAGATCCTGGAGCAGGTGCTCCGGATGGTCGCGGAGCACGGGGTCGACGCGTCCTCGCTCCGGTCGGTCGCCGACGCGGTCGGCGTCTCGCACGCCACGCTGCGGCACTACTTCCCCTCCCGCGACGACCTCCTGATCGAGGTCTACCGCGCACACGAGGGGCAGCGCGACGAGAGCAGCCCGCTGCCGCCGTCCGCCGTCGGGCGGATGCGCGAGAGCGCCGTGCTCAACCGCGACGTGCCGGGGCTCGTGCAGCTCTACACGACCCTGGCGGGCGACGCCGCGGGCGAGGGCCACCCGGTGACGCGCGAGTTCTTCCGGCAGCGCTTCGCGCGCGTGCGCGGCGAGCTCGCCGAGCAGGTCCGCGCCGACCAGGAGGCGGGCCGCATCGACCCCGCCGTCGACGCCGCGGACCTCGCGGCCCTGGCGGTCGCGGCGTCGGACGGCATCCAGGTGCAGTGGCTGCTCGACCCCGGCGCCGTCGACGGCGCGCGCGTGCTCGAGCTCCTGGAGCGGCTGGTGCCGCCGCCCCCCACGGACACGCCGTCGAGCGGCGACTGAACCGACCGGACCGGCCCGGATCGATCCGGACCGATCCGGACCGACCCGGCCGGACTGCCTTTCAGCAAGCGATCCCTCGCGCCATCGAGACCGATGGCGCGAGGGATCGCTTGGTGGAAGGCGGGTGTCGACGGCTCAGAAGGTCGCCGACGCCGGGTCGAAGTCCTCCGGCAGGGGCGGGGGCGCGTCGACCGTCGAGGTGACGTCCACCGCCGCGCCGGACTCCGCGGCGTCCCGGACGGCCAGCAGGACGTCGAGGACGTGCAGCGCGACGGCGCCGGACGCCCGCTCGGGCTGGCCCGCGCGGATCGCGCGCGCCAGCTCGACGACACCCGTGCCCCGGCCCCAGGTGGAGCCGGTGGCCGGGATCGTCACGGGCTCGTCCTGCCCGTAGCGCCACAGCGTGGACTCGCCGTCGAAGTTGTTCGGGTCCGGCAGCGAGAGGGTGCCGAGCGTGCCGTTGATCTCGACGAAGCCCGCGCGCGGCAGCGCGTGCTGGAACGAGAAGGTCGACTGCGCCGACTGCCCGCCGCGGAACTCGATGAGCGCCGCGTGGTGCGTGGGCACCTCGACGGGGAACGACTCCCCCGCCCGCGGGCCCGACGCGATCGTCCGCTTGTCGAGCGACCGCGACGACACGGCCTGCACCCGCGCGGCCGCGCCGAGCGCGTGCACGAGGGTCGTGACGTAGTACGGGCCCATGTCGAACAGCGGGCCCGCGCCCGTGGCATACAGGAAGTCAGGGTCCGGGTGCCACGCCTCGGGGCCCGGCACGTGGAACATCGTCGTGGCCGTGAGCGGCTCGCCGATGTCCCCGCGGGCGATGGCGCGCAGGCCGGACTGGATGCCCGCGCCGAGCACGGTGTCCGGCGCGCACGCGACGCGCAGGCCCTTCGCCTCCGCCTCGGCCAGCAGCGCCGCGGCGGACGCATGGTCGGTCGCGATCGGCTTCTCGCTCCACACGTGCTTGCCCGCCGCGATGATCTGACGGTCCACCTCGGCGTGCACGGCCGGGGTCGTCAGGTTGAGGACGATCTCGATGTCGTCGCGCGCGAGGAGCTCCTCGTCGGTCCCCCACGCAGCGACGCCGTACGCCTCGGCCTGGGTCTGGGCCCGGTCGAGCAGCAGGTCGGCGACCATGAGGACCTCGACGTCGGCGAACTGCGTGAGGTTCTCCAGGTACTGCGTCGAGATGTTCCCGGCACCGATGATGCCGACGCCGACGCGGCTCACTTGTCGTTCTCCCGCAGCCACGCGAGGGAGGAGGCGATGCCCTCGAAGACGTCGCCGGCGTACGAGTCGAACTCGACCACGCGGATGGCCTGCGGCGCGGCGGCGAGGATCGCCGGCACGTCGACGTCGCCCTGGCCCGCGGGCACCTGGTTCTCGTAGGCGGCCTTGAGCGCGGGCGGGACGTCGAGGGCGCTCTCGCTGGACGGGAGCACGGTGGCGATGTCTCCGGACACCTCGCCGTCCTTGACGTGGATCGCCACGACCCGGTCGCCGAGCGTCGTGAGCACGGCGGGGGCGTCGGCGCCGCCGACGGTGGCCCAGAACGTGTCCACCTCGAGGACGGCCTCGGGGTCGAGCTGCTCGGCGAAGATCTCGAAGACGGCGCGGCCGCCGACGGTGTTCGTGAACTCCCACTGGTGGTTGTGGTACCCGAACCGCAGGCCGTGGCCCGCGGCGCGGACCGTCAGCTCGTTGACGCGCTCGGCGAGCCGCTTCGCGTCGTCGGCGGTCTGCCAGCGCTCGGTCGGGACGAACGGGTCGATGACGATGCCGATGCCGAGGCGCGCGGCGGCGTCGAAGACGACGTCGGGGTCGGCGGCGTCGATGACCGCGGCGTGGCTCGACGGCGCGGCGAGGCCCGTCGCGGCGAACGCGCGCTCGAAGTCGGCGACGCGCTCGACGAACGCGTACGGCTCGACGTGCTCGTACCCGATCTCACGAACCCGCGCGACGGCGGCGTCGAGGTCGGCGGCGATGGCATCCCGCAGCGAGTACAGCTGCACGGATGTGAGAGTCATCTGGTGCTCCTTCAGCGATGGGTCGACGACGTCTTCCGCCGACACGCACCCAGAAGTGCAAGGTGGAACGCCGGAAGCCAGGAACGAGCCTAACCCCTGAAAACCTCACAGTGGAAGGTTTTGTGGCGAGGCGGCGCATTCCCGTCCGAGGCGTGTCGCCTGAGCGCACCTTTGAGTCAACGATGTACCTTCGTCGCGCCAGCGACGGGCGTCGATGCCCGTCACCGCATCGAACGAAAGGCGCAACGTTGCACCATACGTCGAGCACCACGACCTTCACCCGCCGCGCCGTCCTCGCGGCGGCCGGCGGCCTCGGCGCGGCCGTCGCCCTGACCGCGACGCCCGCCGCGGCCGTGTCACCGAAGGGGTACCAGAACCCCGTCATCCCGACGAACAACCCCGACCCCGCCGTGCTGGCCGCGGACGGGGCGTTCTACCTCTACGCGACCAACGGCGCGGCGGGCGCCATGCCCGTGCTGACCTCGCCCGACCTCGTGCACTGGGCCCCTGCCGGCAACGCCATGCCGCAGCTCGCCTCCTGGTGCCGGCCCGGCCGGCACTGGGCGCCCGAGGTGATCGCGACGGGCGACCGCTACCTCGCGTACTACACGGCGTGGCGGGCCGACATCGACCAGCAGGCCGTCTCCGTCGCGGTCTCCGACTCGCCCACGGGACCGTTCGTCGACGACCGCACCGCCCCGCTGATCGACCAGTCCGACCAGGGCGGGAGCATCGACGCCTCCCCGTTCCGGGACGCCGACGGCACGCTCTGGCTGCTGTGGAAGAACGACGGCAACCACGACGGCCTGCCGTCGTACATCTACCTGCAGCGGCTGTCCGACGACGGTCTCGAGCTGGTGGGCGAGCCGCAGCGGCTGTTCGGGATGGACCAGCCGTACGAGAAGTACACGATCGAGGGCGCCTCGGTGGTCGTGCACCAGGGGCGGTACTACTGCTTCTACTCGACCGGCGAGTTCTGGAACGACTCGTACGGCGTGTGCTGGGCGAGCGCCCCGGCCCTCACGGGCCCCTGGACCAAGCAGGGTGACGGGCCCATCCTGGCCAGCAACGACGTCGCAGCGGGCTCGGGTCACGGCATGCCGATCAAGGTCGGGCCGCACTGGTGGTACGTCTACCACGCGTGGCAGCCCGACCACGTCAACCAGGACCCGGGCCGCCTCGTCTGGCTGTCCCGGATCCGGTTCACCGGATCCGGGCCGGTGATCGACGGACCTGCCGTGGACAACCCGCTCGCACCCCTGGTCTGAGCCCTCGCGATGATTCCGCGCGGGGCGGCCGGTCTCCTCTTTCGACCAGCCGCCCCGCGCCAGGAGGAACCATGGGCCTCATCCACCTCGAGATCTTCGCCACGCTCGACCTCGTCGCCCAGGCCCCCGGCGGGCCGGACGAGGACACGGCGGACGGATTCGCCTTCGGGGGCTGGCAGGCGCCCCTGCTCGACGACGTCGCCGGGGAGCAGATCGCGGCCGCGTACGCGGAGGGCACCGACGCGCTCCTCCTCGGCCGCAGGACGTACGACGTCTTCGCCGCCTACTGGCCCCAGCAGGACGACCAGTTCGGCGCGCTCTTCAACAGCATCCCCAAGTACGTCGCGTCCCGCGGCGCCCCCGACCTGTCCTGGTCCGGCTCGTCGCAGCTCGGGCCCGACCTGCCCGCCGCCGTGCGCGAGATCCGCGACCGGCACGAGCACGTGCGCGTCGTCGGCAGCCTCGACCTCGTGCAGACCCTGCTGGCCGAGAAGCTCTTCGACCGGCTGGACCTGTGGCTGCACCCCATCGTCCTCGGGGGCGGGAAGAAGCTGTTCGACGGGGGCGAGGTACCCACGAACCTCACGCTCCTCGCGCCGCCCGCCGCCAGCCCGAAGGGCGTCGTCTTCCTGCACTACGGGCTCGCCGACGGCGTCCCGCCCACCGGAGACATGACCGCCCCCGACCGCGGCGTGAGCGCGTGAGCGCGTGACGCCGTGAGCGCGCACGCCGTCGGCGGTCGCCACGGGCAGCGATGACGACCCCGTGACAGGCCGGTGACGACGACGCGCGACGCTGGGTCCCGGGCGCCGACGCAGGCCGTCCCGTCGGCCCGGCTCAAGGAGTGCGCCATGACGACGATGCGGTTCCGCGGCAGGTCCTACCGCAACGGCTGCGTCCCGTCCGCGGTGCTCGACGAGCTGAGGCCGCACGGCCGCCACGGCACGGACGGGCGGTCGCGGGCGTTCCTGCGCAAGGACGCGGCGGCATCGTGGAACCGCGCGGTCGACGACGTGCGGGCCGGCACGGGGCTGCAGCTCACGGTGCGCGGGTGGAACCGTTCGCTGGGCGAGCAGCAGGCGTTCTTCTTCCAGCGCTACCGGCGCGGCGCCCGCAGCCCCTTCGGCGACTACCGCCGCTACGACGGGTCGACCTGGGGGCGCGTCGGGGGTGCGGCCGCCGCGGTCCCCGGGTACTCCAACCACGGCTGGGCCCTCGCCGTCGACGTGCAGGACTTCGGCGGCGTCGGCGAGTGGGGCAACCCGCGGCGGGCGAAGGCGTACCCGATCCTGCGCGAGCACGGGTGGACCGAGACGGAGGGCCGCCGCGTCAACGAGCCGTGGCACCTGGTCTACTGCCCGGCCGAGGACCGGGGAGCACGGCGGCGTGGGCGGGGCGCCAGCAGGGGCGCCGGCCGGACCGCGCTCCGCCGCCCGCTCGCCCGCTCGGCGACGCTCCGACCCCACCGCCCTCCCACCCTGCGACGCGGCAGCAGGCGGCCGGCATGGGTACGGCTGTGGGCCGGTGTCCTGGCCGCGGAGGGCGTGTACGCCGGGGCCCTGGTCGGCACGTTCGACGACGCCCTGGACCGCGCCACCCGCACCTTCCAGGGGCGGGCCGACGTGACGGTCGACGGGATCGTCGGACCGCAGACCTGGTACTCCTCGCTCCGTGGCGTGAAGCCGGGCAGCCGCGGGCCCGCCGTGCGGGTGGCGCAGGTCGTGGCCGGGCTGCGAGGCGCGGCCCTCGACGGGGTCGCCGGCTCCGTGTTCGCCGGCCGGTGGAAGCGGGTGCAGCGCTGGCTGGGGGTCGCGGCGGACGCCGAGATCGGCCCCCGGACCGTCGCCGCGCTCCTGCGGAAGGGATGAGGACGATGGGCCACCGGGCGACGAAGGACCGCACGCGCGCAGGCTCCGACCGTCGCGGCCCCGACGGCCGCGGCCCGAGCGGGCGCCGCGTCCTGCTGCTCCTCGCTGTCGCGGTCGCCGTCGTGGCGTGCACCCGCGCGGCCCGCGCCCGCACCGGTGGGGCCCGGGTCGAGGAGTCGGAGGACTACGAGGCCGAGAACGCGGCCCTGCTCTGGGCGGCGGATCCCGAGACCCCTGCGGGGAGCGAGGACGCCGGCACCCGCGACGCCGGCGCCGACTGAGGCCGCCGCGACGCCACGGGAACAGCGACGACCGGCGCCACGACGGGGGCCGCGACGGGCGCCGGTCGTGCCGCGCCGCCCCAGGGGCGCACGAGCCCGGAGGTCGACGGCGACGGCTCGATCCCGAGCTCCGCATGCAGGGTGCGGCGACACAGGTCGTAGGCGCGGCAGGCCTCGGCGACGTTGCCCTCGGCCAGGTGGATGGCGATGACCGCACGGTGGGCGCTCTCGCGCAGGTCGTCGGCGCGCAGGGCCGCGAGCGCCGCCTCGAGGGCCAGGCCGTAACGGCCCCGCTCGGCGAGGCGGGTCGCGGTGGCCTCCAGCACGTGCAGGCGCAGCTGGTGCAGGCGTTCGCGCTCGGCCTCGAGCCACGGGTCCTCCCAGTCGGGGAGCAGCTCGCCGGTGGCGAGGTCGGGCGGTTCGTCGCCGTCGTCGACGTGCCCGCCGAGCACGGCCCTGGACGCCGAGATGAGACGGTCGACGTCGCTGTCCGGCCCGAGGCCGAGCTCGACGACGCCGTGCGCCGCACGCACGAGCCCCGCGGCGGCCTGGTTCACGCGCCAGATGCCGGTGCGCAGGCTGGCGAGGGCCCGCTGCTCGAGGGTGTCCGGCCACAGCAGGCCGGCGAGGCGGCTGCGGCCCGTGCGGCCGCGCAGGGCGAGCATGGCCACGAGCCGCTGCGCGCCCACGGGCAGGGACACGGACGCGTCGTCGACCTCGATCTCGAACGCCCCGAGGAGACGGATCCGCACGGCAGGCTGCCGGGCCGCAGGCCCGTGCGCGGGACTCGTCCGTTCCGACACCCTTCACCCCCGGTGGTGCGGGCGGCCGTGCGCCGCGGCCGGTCGACGCGTCGTCGTCGTCCGCGGGCGAGGCGGCGTGTCCTCACGTCCGGAAAGATCCGGTCGCCTTCCTCCGTGATACGACGCCGCGGGTGGACCGGCTGCCCCAGCGGACGATTTCACCCGCGGCTCCCGGCCCGCCGCGGCACGGGCGCCGCGGCGACGGCCGGACACGGGGCCGGCCGGTGACGGCCGGTGACGGCCGGACACGGGGCCGGCCGGTGACGGCCGGTGACGGCCGGTTGACAGCACGGTGACGTGCCCGGGGCACGATCCGGGCCATGAGCAGCTTTCCCGGCACGCCGCGGACGGTGCCCGGCGCGATCGTCGCCGTCGACCCGGTCTCCGCGCTGTCGCGCGTCGCGCTGTTCCAGTACAACCCGGACGAGGTGACGCGCACGCTGCGCCCGCGCGCGCCGTCCGGCGGGGGCGCCGCGGAGGTCGACCGGGTGTACGGGGCGCCCACGCAGACCATCGCGATGAAGGTGGAGCTCGACGCCACCGACGGGCTGGAGGTCGGGGACCCCCTCGCGACCGCGTCGGGCGTGTCGGCGGGCCTGGCGGTGCTGGAGATGCTGCTGTACCCGAGCGTGGCCCGCGTCGTCGCCAACACCGTGCTCCTGGCCGCGGGGACGATCGAGGTGCTGCCGCCGCGCGCGCCGCTGGCGGTGCTCGCCTGGGGTCCCGGGCTCGTGGTGCCCGTGAAGCTGGAGAGCGTCACCGTCACGGAGCAGGCGTTCGACGCCGCGACCCTGGTCCCCACGCGCGCGGCCGTCGACCTGTCGCTGCAGGTGCTCACCTACGACGACCTCGCGCCGACCGACCCGGCGCACGCGCTCTTCCTCGCCCACCAGACGGTGCGGGAGCAGCTCGCTGCGGCGGCCGGCGCTCTGGGCGTGGCCCGCCTGGCGCAGGGGGCGTGAGATGTCCCGGTACGACGGCGTGCCCACCACGACGCTCGAGGTGACGACGGCCGACGGCGAGCGCCGGCTCGTCGGCCACTACCGTCGCCGGTTCCCGCCCCCGCCGTCGGACGCGACGACATCGGCGCGCCGCACGGTGGCGCCGGGCGACCGCCTCGACCTGCTGAGCTTCACCCTGACGGGCGACCCTCTGGGGTTCTGGCGGATCTGCGACGCCAACGCCGCCCTCGACCCCGACGACCTCGTCGACGACGAGGCGGTGGGCACCGTCATCGTGGTCCCGCTGCCCGGGGTTCCCGGCGTGCCGGGGGCGGGGGTGCCGCGATGACCGCGGACCTGGGCGTGCACCTCACCGTGCTGGCCGGGCCGACGGTGCCCGTGCCGCTGCCGCCGGACGTCGCGGCGCGGGTGCGGTCGGTGACGGTGACGGAGTCGGACGCGGCGCGCTCGGCGTTCACGGTCACCCTCGACGCGGGGCGGTCCGGCCCCACCGCGGCGTTCGACTCCCCCGTCGTCGGGCCGACGGCGCCGATCCGGGCGGGCTCGCGCGTCGTCCTCGTCCTGACGATCGGCGTCGTGCCGCACGTGCTCGCCGACGGGCTCGTCACCGAGACCGAGCTGACACCCGGCGGCCGGGACGCGGCGGCCGAGCTGCGGCTCACGGGCCAGGACCTGTCCCTGCTGCTGGACCGGCAGGAGGTCTCCGCCGAGCACCCGGGGCTGGAGGACTCGTTGCAGGTGCTGGCCGTCGCGGCCCGGTACGCCCCGCACGGCCTGGTGCCGGCCGTCGTGCCCCCGGCCGACCTCGACCCGCCCCTGCCCGTCGAGCGCACGCCCACCCAGCAGGGCACCGACTGGGAGCACCTGCAGCTCCTCGCGGCGCGGCACGGGTACGTCTGCTACGTCTCCCCCGGCCCGGTCCCCGGTACCTCGACGCTCTTCTGGGGGCCACCGGTGCGCGAGGGGCTGCCCCAGCCGGCGCTCTCGACGGGCCTCGGCCCGGCCACGACCGTCACGGGGTCGCTGCGCTTCCGCGAGGACGTGCTCACGCCGGAGCTGCAGGAGGGCCGGGTCACCGACGCGCGGCTGGGCGCCACGCTGCCCGTGCGCACCGTGGGCGCGCTGCGCGTCCCGCTGTCCGCGGCCCCGACATGGGCGGCGCACCAGCAGGACCTGCGGGTGCGCCAGTTCCGCGACTCCGGCGTGGGCGCGGCCACGGCGTTCGCGCGCGCCCAGGCGGCGACGGACCGCTCCGCCGACAGCGTCACCTGCGACGGCAGCCTCGACGGGTCCGTGTACGGGGAGGTGCTGCGGCCGCGCGGGCTCGTCGGGGTGCGCGGCGCCGGCTGGTCGCACGACGGCCTCTGGTACGTGCGCCAGGTGGTGCACCGCGTGGACCGGGGCTCGTACGCCGCGGACTTCTCGCTGTCGCGCGACGGGCTCGGCGCGACCGTCCCGGTGGTGAGGGTCTGATGGACGGGGTCCCGGGCGACGGCGCCCGCCGGTTCTACGGCAAGTACCGCGGCAAGGTCGAGAACACGCTCGACCCGCTGCAGCTCGGCCGGGTGCAGGTGTCCTGCCCGGCGGTCCTCGGGGAGGGCACGCTGAGCTGGGCGCTGCCGTGCACCCCGTACGCCGGGAACCAGGTGGGCCTGTTCCTCGTGCCGCCGGTCGGGGCCCACGTGTGGGTCGAGTTCGAGGGCGGCGACCCGTACCAGCCGATCGTCGGCGGCTGCTTCTGGGGCACGGGCGAGGTGCCGGCCAGCCCTGCCGTCGAGCAGGTCAAGCTGCTGCGCACCGACGCGATCACGCTCCGGCTCAGCGACGTGCCGGGCGGGGGCGGGGTCACCGTGCAGGTCGGCTCCCCCGCCGTGGCCGTGCCGGTCGACATCAAGGCCACCAGCACGGGTGTGGAGATCTCGATGGGCAAGAACAAGATCGCCCTGACGGCCGCGTCGGTGTCCATCAACGACGGCGCGCTGGAGGTGACGTGATGCCCGGCTACCTGCTCTCGACGGCCGCGTCGGTCGCGTGCGCCCACCAGGGCCGGGCGACGGCGGGCGGCGTGGCCGCGCGCGTCAGCCTGGGCGGCAGCCCGGCGGTCCTCCTCGCCCCGCCGTGGTCGATCGCCGGCTGCACCTTCCCGCCCCCGACGGCGGGCAACGGCCCGTGCGTCAGCGGATCCTTCACCGTCGGCACGGTGCGCGTCACCTCGATGCAGCAGCCGCTCGCGATCCAGGCCGCCCCGGGGCAGTGCGTCCCGACGGGGGTCCCGCTGGTGGTCTCGTCGACGCAGGTCCGGGTGCGTGCGACATGAGCGAGATCCCCCGGCGCGCCTGGGCGCCGCGGCACGTCGCCTTCCCGCTCGCCCTCGACGGCCGCGGCCGCACCGCCATGGTCGACGACGCGGACTACGTCCGCGGCCTGGTCGAGCAGGTGCTCTTCACCGCACCGGGCGAGCGCGTCAACCGGCCCGACTTCGGCAGCGGCGTCGGGCGGCTGGTGTTCGCACCCACGGACGATGCCCTGGCGCGGTCCACGCAGGCGCTGGTGCACGGCGCGCTCCAGCGGTGGCTCGGTGATCTGCTGCGCGTCGAGGACGTGCGGGTCACCGCCGTGGACGCTCGTCTGGAGGTGGTCGTGGAGTACCTGCCGCTGGCCGCGACGACGGGCGAGGAACGCCGCACGGTGACCGTCACCGGGGGTGCGCCATGACCGGGGGTGCGCCGTGACCGGCGAGGGCGGGCTGCTGACGGCCGCGGTCGACCTGGAGGCGCGGCGCGCGCTGCTGCGGGGCCGAGCGGGCGTCGACGGGATCGACGTCGTCGAGGTGCTCTCCAACCACCGCGGGTCGCCGGGCCACGTCGCCGGGGCGCCCGAGCAGCGCACCCTCCTGGTCCGCCTCGTCAACGGCCCCGTGCCGGGCAGCTGGGGCGCGGCGCACGTGACTGTGACGGGCGGCGTGCGCGTCGACCCGGCCCTCAACCCCGTGGGCGTCTCGTGGGCCTTCCCCGCCGCGCGGGTGGTGGGCACGGGCACGGAGCCCGCCGCGCCCGACGCCGACGTCCCCGGCGTCATCGCGGCCGACCGCACCCTCGTCGACCGGGCGCTGCGCGCCCCGGGCGGCCTCCCCGACGACGACGCCCGCCGCCGCACCCTCGTGGTGCGCACGACCTCCTCGGGCGACTGGTCCACCTACCGGGTACGGCTCGTCGACCCCGGCGACCCGGCCGGGGCCGCCGCCCCCGCCGGCGTCGACGCCGCCCTGGCCGACGCGCCGTTCACGTTCACCGTGGACTGCCCCACCGATCTCGACTGCGCGCCCTCCCCCGGAGGCGCCCCGCAGCCGGAGGACCTGCTGCCCGGGGACTACCTCGCGCGTGACTACGAGGCCCTGCGCACCCGGCTCCTGGACCGGCTCACCACCCTCCTGCCCGGCTGGGGCGACACCAACCCGGCCGACCCGGCCGTCATGCTCGTCGAGCTGTTCGCGGCCGTCGGCGACCGCCTCGCCGCCTGGCAGGACGCCGTCGCCGTCGAGGCCTACCTCGGCACCGCGCGCCGCCGCACCTCGGTGCGCCGGCACGCGCGTCTGCTCGGCTACACCGTCCACGAGGGCTGCGCCGCCCGCGCACTGCTGGCCGTCACCACCCCGACCGCGGCCGACGTCCCGGTCCCGCGCGGGACACCCGTGTGCGACCTGCCCCCCGCGGTCCCGGCAGGCTCGCCGCTGGAGGCGGCCGACGCCGGCGCCACCGTGTTCGAGACCGCGCAGGACCTCGTCGCCACGCGCTCGCGCAACGCCCTGCCCCTGCACGCCTGGGGCGACGCCGACCACTGCCTGCCCGCCGGCAGCACCGCCGCCTTCGTCGCCACGGCGGTCGGCGAGGACCCGGGACTCGCGGCGGGCGACCTGCTGGTCCTCGCGGAGCAACCCGCGGGCGGGAGCCCCGCCGGCGGCCCGCCCGACCGGCGCTACGCCGTGCGCCTGGTGCGCGACGCGCGGCGCCACCTCGACGCCGTGGCGGGGCGGTCGGTGTGGGAGCTCGCGTGGTCGCCGGCCGACGCCCTGCCCGGCCCGCTCACGGTCCGCGAGGGCGACCCCGACGCGGTCCGCGCGGTCGCCCTCGCCAACGTCGTCGTCGCCGACCACGGGGCGAGCGTGCGCGCCGACCCGCTCGTGCCGCCCACGGCCCCGGCGGCGCCCGCACAGGGCGCCTACCGTCCGCGGCTGCGGCGCCCGGGCCTCGCGTTCGTCGACCCGCGGCTGCCGGCGTCGGCCTCGGCTGCCGCCCTGGCCCACCCGGACCCGACCCGCGCCGCGGCCGCCCTCACGCTGTGGGACGGGCTGCGGGAGTGGACCCCGCGGCCCGACCTGGTCGGCAGCGGGCGGCTCGACGCGCACGTCGTCGTCGAGCCGGAGCAGGGCGGGGTGGCGCGGCTGCGGTTCGGCGACGGGACGAACGGCCGGCGGCCCGCCCCCGCCTCCGCCGTGGTCGCCTCCTACCGGCTGGGCGGGGGCACGGCGGGCCACGTGTCCGCGGACAGGCTGGTCCGCGTCCTTCCGCCGGCCGACCCCCGCCGCGCGATCCCGGGCGACGCGCCCGCGGTCTGGAACCCGCTGCCGTCCGCGGGCGGCGAGGACCCCGAGGACCTCGAACGGGTGCGCCAGCTCGCCCCGGCGGCGTTCCGACGGCAGCTGCGCGCGGTCACCTCGCCCGACTACGCCGCCGTCGCCGAGCTGGACCCGGGCACGCAGCGTGCCGTGGCGCGGCGCCGCTGGACGGGCTCCTGGTACGCCCAGGAGGTCACGCTCGACCCGGTGGCCCGTGCGGACGACGTCGCCCTGCGCGCCGACGTCACGGCCGTGCTCGAGGTGCGCCGCATGGCGGGCGTCGACGTGGAGCTCGAGCGTCCCGTGCACGTGCCGCTGGAGATCGTGCTGACGGGCTGCGCCGAGGCGGGGCACCTGCGCGAGGACGTCGAGCTGCGCCTGCGCGACGTGTTCTCCTCCGCGGTCCGGCCCGACGGCCGCCCGGGGTTCTTCCACCCCGACCGGTTCACGTTCGGGCAGTCGCTGCGGCTGTCGGACGTCGTGGCCGCCGCCATGACGGTCGACGGGCTGGCGTGGGTGGAGCTCGAACGGTTCTCGAGGGCCGGCGCCACCGACGCGCAGGCCGCCGCGGACCTGGCCGCCGGCGTCGTGCGCGCCGCCCCGCGCGAGCTGCTGCGCTGCGACAGCGACCCCGACGACCCCGAGGCCGGCCACGTCGTCGTGCGCGTGGGGGGTGGGTCATGAGCTGCGCCTGCGACGCCGGCACCGGCGACGCGTGCCCCTGCGACGGCGGTGGCGTCGGCGTCGAGAACCCGCCCGGCCAGCACGCGCTGCACTGGCGGGTCGCCCCGCACGGGGCCGCGCTGGCCCGGATGCGGCAGGCCCTGCCCGCGCTGGGCCCCGACGACCCCGCGAGCGCCCTGCTCGACACGTGGGCCGTGGTCACCGACGTCGTCTCGTTCTACACCGAGCGGATCGCCCAGGAGGGGTTCCTGCGCACCGCGACCGAGCCGCTCTCGGTGCGCGAGCTCGCACGCACGCTGGGCTACGAGCTGCGTCCGGGCGTGGCGGCGCGGGCCGACCTCGCCTTCGACGTCGAGACGGCGGCCGGCGCGCCCGAGACGGTGCTCGTCCCCGCCGGGACGCCCGTGCAGACGGTGCCCGCCCCGGGCGCCCTCCCGCAGACCTTCGAGACCGCGGCACCGCTGGAGGCGCACCGGGGGTGGAACGCCGTGCCGGCCGTCGCCACCGAGCCGCAGACCTTCGGCTTCCGGACCAGTGAGGTGTGGCTGCACACCGTCACCCCGGGCGTCCGGGTGGACGACCGGCTCCTGGTCGTCGGCGACGAGCGGGCCGGCCTCGGCGCCTCCGACCCGCACGGCGACCCCACCGAGACGTGGGACTTCCGCCGGGTGGTCGCCGTCGACGTCTCCCCGGCGTTCCGCGACGGCTGGACCCGGCTCACCCTGGACCGCCGGATCGGGTACCGCGAGGGCCGGGAGCTGGCGGCGCGGCAGCACCCGCGGGTCCACCGGATGGCGCAGCGCCTCAGCCTGTTCGGTCACCACGCCCCCGACCCGCGGATGTTCAGCGCGCAGTCCCGGCCCCCCGGGGTGCCCGACGCCGCCGAGTGGAGCGACTTCGACGTCACATCGGCCGGCGAGCGCGTCGTCGAGCTCGACGGCGACCACCCCGAGGTGGTCGCCGGGTCGTGGGTCGTGCTGGAGCAGCTCGGCGCGGTGGAGGCCTACCAGGTCACGGACGTCACGCCCGACGGCGCCACGCGGTACGGCCTGTCGGGGCGGCTCACGCGGCTGCGCCTCGACGTCCCGCACGGGCTGGAGCAGTTCGGCCGGCGACGGGCCGCCGTGCACGCCGTCTCCGAGGACCTGCACGCCGACCTCATGCCGCGGGCCGGGCTCGTCGGGGACGTGCCCGGCGGCACCCCGACGGTGCTGGACGTCGCGGGCACCGCCCCGCCGCTGCCCGCGGGCCGCCTCGTCGCCGTCACCGGCCGGTCCGAGGACGGCACCCCCGCCGTGGAGACCGTCACCGTCACCGCGGTCACGCCGCAGGCCGACGGCACCCAGCGCCTCGTCCTCGACCCGCCCCTGGCCCACGCGTACCACCCGGGCACCGTGACGGTCCGGGCCAACCTGGCGCCCGCCACCCACGGCGAGACCGTGCAGCAGGTGCTCGGCAGCGGCGACGGCCGCGTCGCGTTCCCGCGCTTCGCGCTGCGGCGCCCGCCGCTGACCTACGTGCGCTCCACGACCACCGCCACCGGCGCCGTCGCGGCGCTCGAGGTCCGCGTCGAGGGCGTCGCGTGGCGCGAGGTGCCGACCCTCGACGACGCCGGCCCGCACGACCAGGCGTACGTCGTGCGGCAGGACGCCGACGGCGGCACCGAGGTCGTGTTCGGCGACGGCGTCCACGGTTCGCGCCTGCCCACCGGCGTCGAGAACGTGCGCGCCACCTACCGGGTCGGCATCGGACCCGACGGCGCCGCGGCCCCGGGGCAGGTGTCGCTGCCCGTGCGCCGGCCGCGCGGCATCGCGCAGGTCGCGAACCTCGCCGACGCCCGCGACTGGGCCGGCCCCGAGGACCTGGAGCAGGCGCGGGCCAACGCGCCGCAGCGCATCCGCACGCTCGACCGGGCGGTGTCGGTGGCCGACCACGAGGACTTCGCGCGCGGCTACTCCGGGGTGGGGCGGGCCCGCGCCGACCTGGTCTGGGACGGGCGGGTCGAGACCGTGGTCGTGTCCGTCCTGGCGGCCGACGGCGGCCCCGCCTCGACCGGCCTGGTCGCCGACCTGCGCGCGACCCTCGACGGCGCCCGCGAGACGCGGGCGCCGCGGCTCGTCCTGGCGGGCGAGGTGGTCGACGCCGTCGCGCGGGTCGAGGTGGACGTCGACCCGCGGCACGAGCCCGACGACGTCCGCGCCGCCGTCGAGGCCGCGCTGCGCGCCCGGCTCGGCGCGCTCGAGCTGGGCGCCCCGCTCGCCGCGTCGGCGGTGCTGGTGGTCGTCGCGGCCGTCCCCGGGGTGGCCTCCGCGACGATGCCGGTGCTCGCGGTGCCGCCGCCCGGGCCCGCGCTGCCGGGCTCCGACGACGCGCTGCTCGTGACCGCCGCCGCGCGCTGGGACGCCGCGACCCGGGCCGTGCTCCCCGCCCAGGCGCTGCGCCTGACGCCCGACGTGGGGGTGCGGCCGTGACCGTCGACGACGCCCGGCGCGACGAGCGCACCGCCTACCTCGCGTCGCTCCTGCCCGCCCACGTGATGGAGCGCGACGCCGAGAGCGGCGGGCTCCTACGGCGGCTGCTCGGCGCCGCCGCGGGCGAGCTCGCCCTCGTCGAGGACGACCTCGAGCGGCTGTACGAGTCCTGGTTCGTGGAGACCGCGCCGGAGTGGGTCGTGCCGTACCTGGCCGACCTCGTGGGTCTGGTGGGCCTGCCGGGCGACCTGGGCACCGGCTCGGGGGCGGGCGTCAGCCGGCGCGGCGTCGTGGCGAACACGGTCGCGTACCGGCAGCGCAAGGGCACCGTCGCCGTGCTGGAGCAGGTGGTGCGCGACGTCACGGGGTGGCCCGCCCGGGCCGTGGAGCACTACCGCCTGCTCACCACGACGACGCACGTCAACCACCCCCGCCCCGAGCGACCGGCGACCGGCTCGGTGCGGCACGCGGCCCTCGCGGAGCTGGAGTCCCCGGCCCTGGCCGGCGCGGCGCTGACGCGGTTCACGCACACGGGCGAGGTGCGGCACGTCTCCCCCGGACCCACCGGGGGGCGCGGCCGCTACGGCATCCCGCACGTCGGGGTGCACGCGTTCTCCACCCAGGTGAGCGAGGTGCGCGGCGCGCCGGCGCGACGGGTCGGCGACGCCTGGCTCACGCACCCGCTCGACCGGCCCGCCCCGTGGTTCGCCGCGCCGGCCGCGGAGGACTCCATCGAGCACCTGGCCGCCGAGGCGGACCTGCCCGTGCCGCTGCGCCCGCGCCGCCTGCTGGCGCTCCTCGCGGACGCGCGCGCCGCGTGGTCCGCGGGGACACCGGTCGAGGAGCTGATGCCGGTGCCGGTGGCGGTCCGCGTGGACGACGACCCGGACCCGCTGCCGCCGTACCGGGTGCGCGTGTGCGGGCTGGAGGACCTCGCCACGGTCGGCGCGGCCACCCCGGACGACCTCGGCGACGACGACCCGGCCCAGGTGCTCGGCGGCTGGCAGGTCATGGTCGACCCGGTCGCGGGGGCCCTCCGGCCGTACCGGGACGGCGTCCCCTACGACCCCACCGCGCACGGCGCGCACGCCTTCCACGTCGACCATGCCGCGGGCGCGGTGGCCGACCTGGGAGCGGGCACCTACGACCGGTCGGCGGCGCACGAGGCCGCCCGCGACGACGACCCGTTCGCCGCCACCGGCGGGCGGCGCGACCGGTACGACGCCCAGGCCCGGGTTCCGGGCGGGCCCGGCGCGCCCGCCGTCGTCACGATCGCCGACGGCGTCGCCGCCGTGGCCGCGGGCTGGGCCGCGGACGCGGCGGCCCGGCCGGGCGGCACCCGGGTGGTCTCCGTCGCGGACGGCGAGGACCACCCCGGCGACGTGGTCCTCGAGGTGCCGCCGGACTCGCGGCTCGTCCTCGTCGCGGCCGAGTGGGCCGCACGGCCCCTGCTGAACGGCGACGTCGCCGCGCCCGTCCCCGGCGTCTACACGGCGGAGGGCCTGCGCCCGCGCGTCGTCGGCGACGTCGTGGTGACCGGAGGCACGGGCAGCGCGCTGCTCCTGGACGGCCTGGTCGTGATCGGCGACGTCCGCGTCGAGGCGGGCGCGCTCGCGTCGCTCACCGTCAGCCAGTGCACCGTGGCAGGGCGCGTCGTCGTCGCCGGGGACGACGACCCCGCCGACGACCCCGCCGACGACCCCGCCGACACCGACCGCGCGAACCGCGCCCTGCGCGTGACCGTGCGGCGCAGCCTGCTCGGCGGCATCGAGCTGGCCGGCACCGTGCCGGCGCTCGACGTCACGGACAGCGTGGTCGACCCCCGGCTCACGACGGCCGGCGGCGGCCCCGTCGACCCCGCCGCGCCCGCCGTCGCCGCCGAGGGCTCGCACGCCCGGCTCGCGGGGTCCACGCTGTTCGGCCCCGTGGGGTGCCGCGTCCTGGAGGTGACGTCGAGCCTGTGCGACGGCGTCGTGACCGTGGTGGACCGTCAGCACGGGTGCGCCCGGTTCTCCTACCTCGGGCCGGGCTCGCGCGCGCCGCGCAGGTTCCGGTGCGTCCCCGAGTCCGACGCCGCGAGCGGCGCCCCCGTCGTCGGCGCACCGTCGTACGTGTCCCTCGACCCCGCGTCGCCCGCCTACCCCGCGCTCGCGTCGACCGTGCCCGCCGCGATCCGTCGCGGCGGCGAGGGCGGGGCCGAGATGGGCGCCCACCACCACCTGCGCCGTCCCCTGCGGACGGACGCGGCCCGCCGCCTCGTCGCGCCGTACCTGCCGGCAGGCATGCAGATCGGGATGTTCGGGAGCTGACCATGCACGCAGACCTCACCCGCTGGACCTTCGACCCGACGCAGGGCTACCGCTCGGTGCTGATGCAGCAGGGCCGCGTGCTGCTGGACGCCGAGTGGAACGAGCAGGCCGCGATCGCCGCGCACCACGACGAGGCGCGCACCGCCGACGTCGTCGGGTCGTCCGGCGGCCCCGCCCCGCTGGACGGCGGCCCGGGACCGTTCGCCGTCGTGGACGCCGGCACCGGCCTGCCGCCGGTGGACGCGGCCTGGGCGGACCTGGTCGTGACCGCGGGGCGGTACACGGTGGACGGCGCGCTCGTGGAGTCGGCGGCGTCGGCGCCGCTGGCGGACCAGCCGTTCCTGGAGGTGCCGGAACCCGCCGTCGGGCGCTGGGCGGCGTACCTGGACGTGTCCGACCGGCTCGTCACCGCCGACGAGCGCCCCGCGCTGCTGGAGTCCGCCCTCGGCGGCCCCGACACCGCCTTCCGGACGCAGACCGTGTGGCAGGTGCGGCTCGCGGCGACCGGCGCGGACCAGGTCTGCTCGGACGTGGCGGGCGCCGGCTCCCGCACGCCGCGCACGATGCGGGTGCGCCTCCAGGAGGCCGCGGCGTCCGACGACCCGTGCTCGATCACCGCCGGCGGCGGGTACACGCGACTGGAGAACCAGCTCTACCGGGTCCAGGTGCACGACGTCGCCGGGGCGGTCGCCCGGTTCCTGTGGTCGCGGGAGAACGGCTCGGTGGTGGTGGGCCTCGTGCGCCTCGAGGACTCCCCCGTCACCGGGACGCTCGGCCTCCTCACCGTCGACCGCACGGGCCGGGACGACGAGCTGTCGATCGGCCAGGGCAGCTGGGTCGAGGTCACCGGCCCCGAGCGCCAGGTGCGGGGCCTGCCCGGGTGGGTCGGCCAGGTGACGCAGGTGGCCGACCGGGAGCTGCACGTCACCTGGCCCGAGGGGCACCCCGCGTCCCTGGCCGACGTCGGGGCGACCCCGCTGGTGCGGCGCTGGGAGGCGCCACCGCGGGCGCTGTCCACGGCGTTCGCCGCGCTGGAGGGCGGCATCGAGGTGGCGTTCCCCGCCGGCGGCGAGCCCGCCGTCGGCGACTTCTGGCTGGTGCCCGCCCGCACCTCCCGCCTCGCCTACGGCGTGGTGGCCACCCGGGGCACCCTCGAGTGGCCCTGGTCGGCCGCCGGCGCGACGGCGCTGCCCCCGCTGGGGCCCGTGCACCGCACGGCGCCGCTCGCCGTGCTCGACCGCACGGCCGCCGGCTGGACCCTGGTGGGCGACTGCCGGCACCTGTTCCCGCCCCTGACCGGGCTGGTCACGATCGACCTCGTCGGCGGCGACGGGCAGGAGGCGATGCCGGGCACGGAGCTGCCCCAGCCGGTGCGGGTGGTGGTGCGCAACGGCGGCCTGCCGGTCGCGGGCGCCGAGGTGTTCTTCTCCGCGCCCGACGGCGGGCTGCTGCGCAACCCCGACGACCCGGTGCCGAACGCCTCCAACGTCTCCGTGCGCACCGACGCCGACGGCGTCGCCGACGTCTTCTGGACCCTGTTCATGGCCGCGGGCGCGCCCACCACGCAGACCCTCGTCGCGCACCGGCTGGACGACCACGGCGCCGAGACCGACGTCGACGTGGTCACGACGGCGCGGCTGTCGGTCGCGAGCCAGGTGGCGTGGTCGCCGGCGTGCGCGGGGTTCGCCGACGCCCCGACCGTGCAGGACGCGCTCGCCCGGCTCGCCACGACGCCGTCGTTGGCGCTGCTCGGGGGCGACGGCCAGGAGGTCGCCGCGGCGGGCCGGACGGTGCCGCGCCTCGTGCGGGTGGCGACGGACAGCCCGTGCGGTCCCGGCGAGGGAGCAAAGGTCGTCGCGACCGCGACCGACGGCGCGCTCGTCCTCCCGCTGCCCGACGGCTCCCCGGTCCCCGCGACCCTCGCCGGGGTGGCGGGCGCGGGCACCGAGGCAGTCGCGGCGGCCGACGCGGCGGGAGTCGCCGCCTTCGCGTGGCAGCCCGCGTTCGACGACTCGGGCAGCGACGTGCTCGCCGTCGCGCTCCCGGACTCCGACGAGGCGACGGTCCAGGTCACCGCGCAGCTCGACCCGCCCGGGACGCGGACGGCGGGGATCCACGTGAAGCAGGTCCGGTTCTTCTCGGGCCGCGAGCTGGTCAACGACGAGGTGTACGGCTTCGACGAGCTCGGCGGGAACTTCCCCGGCATCGCCGTCGGGCTCGACGCCCCCGTGGACCAGTCGAGCGTGCAGGGCAAGCCGGTGGTGCGGCTGCTGCTGGAGCTGCCCTGGCCGGTGGGCCAGGAGTCCGCGCCCTTCGGGGGCGGCACCAGCGTGTGGGCGCGCCGCACTATCGAGATCGTCGGGCAGACCAACGCCGACGGACCGCTGATCATCTGGTCCCCCGGCCGCCCGGGCGACGACCTCCCGCTCGACGCCGTTCTCAAGAACGTGATCACCACCCTGCGCCGGCTCCCGCCGCACACGCTGTTCGAGCCCGCGATGCCGCTGCGGATGCGGTTCCAGATCGACGGCTGGGCCGTGGTGGGCGACCGGCGCGAGGGGCTGGAGTCGCTGCACCTCAACGGCCACACGGACACCGTCCTGGACGACGAGGGCCGCACCCGGCTCGTGCTCCCCAGCACCGACGAGGTGACGGGCGGTCGGTTCGAGACGTGGTTCTGGTTCACCGACGACGCCGGCGCCCGGCCCGTCCGCCCGGACTTCGGCGGCCGCCTCGACCTGACGCACTTCGACCCCGCCGTGGCGGACGTGCTGCGCCCGATGCTTGAGGTGCCCGTGATCACGCGCCCGCCCGTCGGCCCGGTCCCACCCGTCGGCCCGGTGGCCCCGCTGCCCCTCGACGACCTGCCAGGCCGCACCCTCGGCTTCGTCGAGCGCCGCGCCACCGACGCGGGCGTGACGCTCGACGTCGTCGAAGAGGCCGCCGACGCGCGCCGCAACACCGTGCTCGGCACCGAGCTGCTCGCCGACGGCGTGCTGCGCGTGCGCGTCTCGCGCGGCGCAGCGGGGAACCCGGAGGGGTGAGCGCGATGCCGGTGTCCACACGTCGTGCTCCCGACCCGGGGCGGGAACGCCGCGACCGGGAGGCGTCGGAGCGCGCCGCCGACGCCGACGCCCGCCGGGCCGTCGGGACGGACGCGACGGTCGGGACGGACGCGACGGTCGGGAAGGTCGGGACGGTCGGCACTGCCGCGACGATCCGGGAGCTCGGCGCGGCCATGGGGCACGACTTCTCCCGCGTCCGGCTGCACGACGACGCGACCGCCCACGCGGTGACCGGCCGTCTGGGCGCTGAGGCGGTGACCGTCGGGAACGACGTGCTCTTTGCGCCGGGCCGGCGCGGTTCACCCGGCGGGCGGGCCCTGCTCGCGCACGAGCTCGCCCACGTGCGGCAGCAGTCGCGCACCGGCCCGCGGGTCCAGGCCAAGCTCGTCGCGACGGGCTCGGCGCAGGACTTCGTCGACATGGTCAACCGGATCGTCACGGTGCAGCACCGGGTCCAGGTCTCGGCGTCCGGCGAGGTCTCGATCGTCGACACGGACGTCCCGGGGCCCCCGACGCGGAGCCAGACGGAGCTGCTCGCCCGGCTCCGCTCGATGATCGCCGACTCGGCCACCACGACGGTCGACTTCATCCACGGCGACACGTCACGACGCGCCGGGGACGCGAGCGTGGTCGTGGGCTCCTACGACCTGGCCCGGGTCGATCTCGACGACGTGACCAGCTTCGGCTTCGACCCGGCGGAGGCCCGCACGGGTGACAGCGCCGCCACGCAGCTCGTCCACGAGCTGACCGAGCAGCAGCGTCGGCAGGTGCACGGCGAGGCGTTCGCCCAGGCCCACCGGACCGCGTACGCCGCCCAGGAGCAGCAGCTTGGCGCGAGGATGGTGAGCGAGACACCCATGACGCCGGGTCAGGGGACGTCGGCCAGCGTCACCACCACCTACCGGTACCCCGACGGGCGAGAGGTCGACGTCGTCACGACCTTCGACACCTCGAACGGCCGGATCACGAACGTCCAGCGGGTCGTCCGCCCGCCGGCGACCAGGAGACGACCGGGGAGGACGCGATGAACGCCCTGCCGACGAACGACGCCGTCTCCTGGTCCGGCACGAGGTTCGGCCTGCTGCCGGCCGTCGACGTCTCGGAGACCCTCGACGAGGCGACGCTGCTCGACCTCCTGGACGACCCGGACCGGTTCGTCCTCGCGCACGTGCTCCTCACCCTGCGGTCGGGCGTCTCCTACTCCGCGCTGGAGGGCGGCTACAACGGCCTCGCCGTCGACCTCCGGCCCGACGGCGAGGTGGAGGTCGCGCCGGGCCAGGGCCCCGCCCTGCGTCGCCGGTGGGTGGCGTGGGCCGCCTCCCGGCCGCGTCCGGGCACGCTCCCCCCGGACCCCGGGGCGGACGCACCATGACCCGCACCACCACAGCCCGGGCTCCGCGCCAGGCCTCGGCCCCGACGCCCGCCGCCCCGCTGCCCCTGCCGGCGCGCCGGGAGATGGAGGCCGCGTTCGGCCACGACTTCTCCGCCGTCCGCGTGCACACCGACGAGCGTCCCGGGGCGCTCGGCGCCCGCGCCCTGACCGAGGGCAGCGACATCCACGTCGCGCCCGGGGCGTACGCGCCGGGGAGCGCCGAGGGGCGCCGCCTCCTCGCGCACGAGCTGGCGCACGTGGTGCAGCAGGCCGGCCGCGCGCCGTCGGGCACGGCGGCGGACCGCTCCGGCGAGCACGCCGCGCACGAGGCGGCGGACCGTGTCGTCGCCGGAGGACGGGTGCGGGTGGCCGGGCGGGCGGCGACGGGCCCGCAGCCCGACGACGGCGCCACCCCGCCCTCGGCGTCGACGGCGGACGACCCCGTCGGCGTCATCACCGGCGGGCTCAGGACCGTCAGCGGCGAGCTGGCGAAGAACGAGAAGGTGAAGAAGGAGCTCGTCGAGCCGGTGACCCGGGCCGTCGGGGGCCGCGCCACGCGCGAGTGGGGCTCGCTCGGCGGGGGTGAGAAGGCCGGGCTCGTCGGGTTCGGCGTGGGCACCGTCGGGCTCGGCGCGGGCGCCCTGCTCAGCGATCCCGGCGGGCGCCGCGTGCTCGCGGGCGTGAACCTCGCCGCGCCGCTCGGGCTCCTGCCCTACGCCACCCTCACCACCTTCAGCTACTCGATGCCCAGCGGCGCCGCGGGCGGACCGCAGCTCTGGACGTTCCGGACAGGCTTCGACCTCACGGACGTGCTGCGGCTCGGCGGCGACCTGCTCGGCTGGAAGGGCCTGAGCCTCACCGCCGACCTGACCTGGGACTACGACCCCGCGACCCGGTCCCTGACGCTCGCCGGCGGCACGGGAAGGCTCGGCCTGGTGCCCGGCCTCAGCGTGTCGGGAGGGACCTATCCGTCCCTGCTCCCCGCGCCCCGGCTCTTCCCCACCGACGCGGGCCCCGGCCAGCAGAAGCAGTCCCTGCCGGAGGGGCCGAAGGCGCCGGGCGCGCCCGACGTGCGGGTCATGGTGACGTTCGACCTCGTGGCGTTCGCGCGGTCCGGCACCGTGCCGGGGCTCGCGGAGGCGTTCGGCGTCGCGAAGCGGAAGAAGTGACCGTGGCGGCGGCGCGGCACGAGCGGGAGCCCGTCGAAGGTCCGCGCGCCGAAGGACCGCGGGCCGGAGGCATGCGCGTCGCCGGTGCGGGCGGGCCCGCGGCCGAGGGACAGCGGCTCCCCGCGGCCACCGCGGACTGGTTCGGTGCGCGGTTCGGTCACGACTTCAGCGCGGTCCGCGTGCTCGGGGACGACCGGGCCGCGAGCTCGGCCGCCGCGCTCGACGCGCACGCGTGGACCCACGGCGACACGATCCGGTTCGCCCGCGGCGCGTACGCACCCGGCACCGCCGAGGGCCGGCGCCTGATCGCCCACGAGCTGGCCCACGTCGTGCAGCAGCGGACCGGTTCGCCGCTGGACGACGCCGCGGCCGAGGCCGAGGCGCGACGGGCGGAGACCCGTCCCGGCGCCTTGCACGCGGGCACCGGCCGGCGCCGCCCTCGGGTGCAGCGCAGCCCGGTCCGGGCGATCCGCACCCCCGAGACCGACGACCTGGTGCAGCACCTCGTCGACGAACGGGACCCGGCCACCCTCGAGCAGCGGCTTGCGGAGGCGAAGGCCGGCAAGCGTCCGGTGCTCACCTTCCCGGTGCGGACCACCCGCTTCGGCGCCGCCCCGCTGACAGCGCGCCGCAGCGGCGAGGACGTCCACGTGAAGATCCCGGTCCATGTCTTCTCCAACCAGGACTTCCGGGCCCAGACCCGCACGCTCCCCGTGTCCGCGTTCGTGGGGGGCATGACCGTGCCGCGGTGGGCGGTGGTCAAGGTCGTCCTCTACGAGAACCCCTGGTACGCCCCGAACATCACCGGCTCGACCGACTGGGACACGAAGACCGAGATCTACCTCCCCGCGGAGGCCCTCCTCGAGATCTCCGACGTGATCACGAAGGCCACGCTGATCAACATCGGCGCGACCGTGATCGAGGGGCTGTCCCTGAGCCCCACGGGCATGGCCGTGCACAGCGCCCTCTCCCAGGCCATCGGCCGGGCGGCCCGCAACGCCCTCGCCGCGGCCATGATCAGCGCCGCGAAGGCGGCGCCGACCGCCCTCGCCGGCGTCGCGAGCCGCGCCACCACCACCGTGGTCGTCAACGCGGCGACCGAGGCGGTCGAGCGACAGGTGGTGAGCCAGGCGACGACCCAGGCGGTCCGGGAAGAGGTCACGAGCCAGGCCACGCAGGCCGTGACCCGGACCGTCGCATCCACCACGACCGAGGCGGCCCAGCGGGCGTCGACCGCCCCCTTGGCCTCGGCGGCCGCATCCGTCGCGGCCACCGAGACCGCCGGGCAGGCCGCACGCCAGAGCATCGCCGGCGCGACCGAGATCCAGGTCTCCGCCCGTGCCTTCGAGCACATCATGTCCCAGACGTTCCCCTCCCAGGCCCTGCACCCGGTGCTCTCGGTCGTCGACGGGATCGGGACCCGCGCCGCGGCGGCGGTCGTCACGGACGCGCGGTTCCTCGCCGCGGTGAACAGCGGCAACTGGGCGCTGGCCGGCACGCTCTTCCACGCGGCGGCGGCCCGTGAGGCCCGCGCCCTGGCGCCCGGCGCGCTGCCCCTCGGCTGGTCCGTGGCCCCCGAGTACACGATCCAGAGCGGCCTGGGCGGTTCGCGGGCGGATCTCCTGTTCTCGGGTCCCGCGAACGTCTTCCTGGAGGTCGACTGGAAGACGACCGGCCGCAGCGCCCTGTCCTCGGGCGCCCGGTCGGAGATGCAGCGGCACGCCGGACAGATCACGGCGCACCTCGGCCCGGGGCTCGCGACGCAGGAGTCGCGGAGCTGGGTCGACTACGTCCGGTCCCTCCTGCCCGGGGTCCGCTGGCCACGCTGACGTTCCCGGCGGAGTCGCACCCGCCGGCGGCACGCCGGTCATCGCACGCGTGCGCCCGCCACCCGCCCCGTCTTCGCCAGCTCCCACCGCACGGCGCGGTCGAGGTGGTCGGCGGTGAGCACGCCGCCGTCGTCGGCGGCGAGGTAGGCGGCCTGCAGCGCGGCGGCGGCGATGGCGCCGCCAGACAGGTCGGCGGCCGCGAGGGCCGTGGTCGACACGTCCGCACGGGGCAGCGCGGGCGGCAGGCTCTGCTCCCACATGCGCTCGCGCGCGGCGCGGTCGGGATAGGGGAAGTCGACGACGACGGCGAGGCGCCGCGTGAAGGCGGGGTCGAGGGCGCTGCGCGCGTTGGTGGTGAGGATCGCGAGGCCGCCGAACGCCTCGAGCCGCTGCAGCAGGTAGCCGACCTCGACGTTCGCGTACCGGTCGTGGCTGTCCTTGACCTCCGAGCGGCGGCCGAACAGGGCGTCCGCCTCGTCGAACAGGAGCACCATGCCGCCGTCCTCGGCCGCGTCGAAGAGCCGGGCGAGACGCTTCTCGGTCTCACCCAGGTACTTGTCGACCACCTGGGAGAGATCCACGTGCACGAGGTCCAGGTCGAGGTCGTGGGCGATCACCTCGGCGGCGAAGGTCTTGCCGGTGCCGCTGTCGCCGGCGAACAGGGCGGTGGTACCGCGGCCGCGGTCGGAGCGGGCGCCGAACCCCCACGCGTCGAGCACGGTGGTGCGGTGGCGGACGGCGGCGGCGAGCGCGCGCAGCTGGTCGGTCTGCCGGGCGGGCAGCACCAGCTCGTCCCAGCCGGCCCGGGCGGTGCGCACCCGCGCGAGCGCGCCGACGTCGGCGCGGGGCCGGCGGCGGCAGGCGGCCCACAGGTCGGCGCAGGCGGCCACGTCCGCGGCGGCGGCGTCGACGTCGGGCAGGGCGAGGTCGAACGCGCCGGCGGCGGCGTCGAGCGCGGCGTCCGG